>JACPVZ010000064.1 GCA_016197305.1 Nitrosomonadales bacterium
CGCGAGGTTTTCCGGTGTCGCGTCTTCCTGGATCAGTTCCGGCACGACAAAACGCTCGCAGAGAATATTGGGCAAGCCGAAGTACGGTTGATAACGCTTGCGCTTGATCATCCACCAAGATAACGCCGGCATCCGGTAGGTAATCACCATCGGTCGCTTCAGCAATGCGCATTCCAGCGTGGCGGTGCCCGAAGCCACCAGCACACCATCGGCCACGATCATCGCATCCTGCGCATGGCCAAACAGCAGTGTGATCGGCAACTCCTGCGCATCGCAATCGTACAGCGCCTGTTCGAAAATGCCGCGCGTCTCGCGACTGACCAGCGGCACCAGAAAGCGCGCATCCGGAATCTGTTGCAGGATCAGCTTGGCGGTCCCGATGAAGATATGCGCAAGATGCTTCACCTCGCTTTGCCTGCTGCCGGGCAACAATGCAAACACCCTGGCCTTCAATGGGATGCGCATCGTCTCTCGCATCTCGATGCGCTTGGGGCGCTCCGGCAAAATGTCGGCGAGCGGATGTCCCACATAGGTAACCGGAATGTTCGCCTGCTGATAAAGCGCGGGTTCATGGGGGAACAGTGCCAGCATGTGACCGACCGCACGCTTGATCTTCCTGATACGCTCGCCGCGCCACGCCCAGATCGACGGGCTGACGTAATGGACGGTGGTAACCCCGCGCTGTTTGAGCTCAAGCTCCAGATCAAGATTGAAGTCCGGTGCGTCTACCGCAATGAACATGTCCGGACGGTGTTCGATAAAATACTTGCGCAACTTGCGGCGGATACCGACGATCTCAAAGTAATGGCGCAACACCTCTACATAGCCGCGTACAGCGAGCTTTTCCATCGGGAACAACACCTTCATTCCGGCGGACTGCATCCTAGGGCCGCCTATTCCGACGAACTCCAGATCAGGACGGGCCTGTTTCAATGCCGTCATCAAATGGCTACCCAGCCAATCGCCGGACGCTTCGCCCGCGACGATACCTATCGTGATTTTTTTCTGCGACATTGGTAGACCTGTCAGCGAACGATGCCGCGCTGTGAGCTGGCAAGGAAGTCTACCAGCGGCTGCAACTCTTGATGTTCGGCTAGTTGCACCTGAAGCTGCGCCTTGGCCTGATCCAGACTCAATCCAGACTTATACAATGTCTTATAGGCGCGCTTGATCGCCATGATGGTCGCGCTCGAAAATCCCCTGCGCTTGAGACCTTCCGAGTTGATGCCATGCGGCGCGCAGGGATTTCCGGAAGCCAACACATAAGGCGGCACGTCCTGCAACAGAATCGTGCCCATCCCGGTGATGATATGCGCACCGATCTTGACGAACTGATGCACCACGGTGAACCCCCCCAGGATCGCATAATCACCCACTTCCACATGCCCGGCCAGCTGCGCATTATTGGCGAAGATCGTGTGATTGCCGACCTGGCAGTCATGCGCCAGATGCACATAGGCCATGATCCAGTTGTGGCTCCCGACCCGGGTCACCCCGACATCTTGTGCGGTCCCCAGATTGAAGGTGCAGAATTCGCGTATGGTGTTGTGGTCGCCGATTTCCAGCCGGGTCGGTTCGTTCGCGTATTTTTTGTCTTGCGGTATTTCGCCCAGTGAACAGAACTGAAAAATACGGTTATGCTGGCCGATACGCGTATGCCCATTGATCACCACATGCGGGCCGATCACCGTCCCTGCACCGATCTCGACATGTTCACCGATAATGGAATAGGCGCCGACCTCGACATCGTCGGCCAGCCGGGCGCCCGGGTGAATGATTGCTGTTGGATGACGCATCAGTCCACCGTTTTGACTGTGCACATCAATTCGGCTTCGGCGGCAAGCTGCCCATCCACTTCAGCAACTGCCTTGAATTTGAACACACCACGCATGCTGCGTGTCAGTTCCACCTTGAAGATCAGCTGATCTCCCGGGCTTACCGGCCGCTTGAAGCGTGCGCCATCGATACCCGCAAAGTAATACACCGATTTTTCATCCGGTTTCGCCTCCATGGAGCGGAAGGACAGCAATGCGGCGACTTGCGCCATCGCCTCGATGATTAAAACCCCCGGCATCACCGGATGGTGCGGGTAGTGCCCCGGGAAAAACGGTTCATTAATGGTGACGTTTTTCAACGCCACAATATTCTTGCCCGGCTCCAACTCCAGCACTCGGTCCACCAGCAAAAACGGGTAACGGTGCGGCAGATTTTCCAGAATTTCGTGAATATCCATCTGAATGCTCATTGATCTTTTCCTTTTAACAAAGCGTTTTCCTGTTCCAGTTTCTTGATGCGTTTCAGCATCTCGTCGAGATGGCGCAGATGCACCGCATTCTTGCGCCAATCCTCGGACTTGCTGAATGGATAAATCGCCGCATAAGAACCCGGCTCACGTATCGATTTCCCCACCAGCGTATGCGCCGCAACCTCAACATGGTCCGCCAGCTGCAGATGGCCGAGAATGCGCGCACCGCCGCCGATCAGGCAATAGCGCCCGATCACCGCACTGCCGGCAATGCCCGCACATCCGGCAATCGCAGTATGCGCACCGATGCGCACATTGTGCGCAACCTGGATCTGGTTATCCAGCTTCACCCCGTCCTCGATCACGGTATCGTCCAAGGCGCCGCGGTCTATCGTCGTATTCGCGCCGATTTCGACATCGTCACCGATCACAACCCGTCCAATCTGAGGAATCTTGATCCAGCGCCCTTGGTCCATCGCGATACCGAATCCATCCGCGCCGATCACCGAGCCCGAATGGGCGATCAGCCCACTCCCGATCACGCAGTCGTGATAGATCGTCACATGCGGATACAGCCGGGCATGGGGGCCGATCACTGTATTTGCTCCGACGTAGCAGCCTGCCCCGATTACACTATGTGCGGATATCTTCGCCCCTGCCTCGATCACCACCTGGGCCGCAATGCTGACAGCAGGATCAATCTGCGCCGTTGCATCGATCACCGCACTGGGATGTATGCCCGGCTTGAAGGATGGCGAGGGATTCAACAACGCCGACACCTTGGCAAAATAGGCATAGGGATTGTCCGAAACGATGCGCGGCAATTGGGTCGCATCGGCATCCGCCTGCCCGACGATCACAGCACCCGCGCCTGTCGCGGCCAATTTTGCACGGTATTTGCTGTTACTGAAAAAACTGATCTGGTCAGGTCGCGCATTGTCCAGTGTCGCGACCTGCGTAATACACACTTCGGCGTCGCCCAGCAACTGTCCGCCAAGCTGAGCTGCGATATCAGCCAATCGATAGGATATGCTCATCCCCGATACAGCTTATTTGCTGTCCTTTACATCGGACTTGTCGAGGTATTTGATGACTTTGTCGGTGATATCGATCTTGGGGTTGCGGTATACCGCCTCCTGCAACACCAGATCATATTTCTCTACTTCCGCAATCGATTGGATCGCCTTGTTGGCCTGTTCCAGCACGATGGCGAGTTCTTCATTCTTGCGCAGATTCAGGTCTTCACGAAACTCGCGCTGCAGACGCTGGAGATTGACATTCATCGCGGTCAATTCGCGCTCCTTGTTGCGATGCTCGGCATCGGACAATGTGCCACCATCTTTTTCCAGTACGCTCTGCAAGTCTTTGGCCTGCTTGGCCAGCTTCTTGATTTCCTGATCCCGGCCGGAAAACTCTTTTTCGATCTTGTGTTCGGCCTTCATCGCCGGCGCCGATTCGCGCAACACCCGTTCGGTATCCACCACACCCACCTTGAAATCGGCGGCCTGCACTGCCGATATGGCCAGCAACCAAGCCAATACACTTGCTTTAACGATCAGTTTCATCGTGAACTCCTATGCTTTTATCATCGACCCGACCGCTGCGACTGACCGGCCAAACCTCATCAGGCCGCATTATAACCAGCTGGCACGATCGCAACGGCCGTCAAATCAGAAAATCGAACCCAGTGTGAACTGGAACTTCTGCAACCTGTCTACAGCCTGCTTGTTGAGCGGCACACCATAACTGAATTTCATCGGCCCGATCGGAGACAGCCAGGTAAACGCCACTCCGGCAGAGTAGCGCATCCCGGCACTCCCCGGCAGGTCTCCCGGACCATAAATCGCCCCACCGTCGACAAATCCGCTCAAACGCATAGACTTCTCCTTGCTCATGCCCGGGAAAGGCATCAGCAGCTCGGCGCTACCCACGACACGCCGCGTACCGCCCAGCGTCGCACCGGTCAAATCGCGCGGCCCCAGGGAATTCGGCTCATAGCCACGCACCGAGCCGGTTCCGCCGGCATATAGGTTCTTGAAGAACGGTAACTGCTTGCCGCCATATCCCCCGGCGATCCCGGCCTCGCCATTGAGTAACAAAATAACATTACTACTTACCGGATAGAACAGCTGGTGCTGGTAATCCAGCTTGTAGTAACGCATATCGAACACCGGCAACGCAACTTCCGCGGTTGCACGCCTCACTGTCCCATGGGTCGTGTAGATCGCGCTGTCCCGGCTGTCGCTGCTCCAGCCTACCGTGCCCACTAGGTTGGTATTGGTCTTACCAAAGGTGTTGACATATTGGGTCAAACGCGCCGGGCTGTTGGCCATCAGGCCCAGCTGCGTCCTTTCGGCCGACAAACCATAATTAATCATGTCATCTTCGGCGATAGGCACACCGAAGCGTACCCCGCCGCCCAGCGTGTGCGATGCATACTGGCTGACAACGGTGCTGCGCGAATCGGTGTTGCGCTGATAGATATCGAAACCACGGCTCACACCATCGTCGGTGTAATAAGGGTTGGTATAAGACAGCGAATAGACCTGATTGATCTTGCCGGTGTTGATTTGCGTCGAAATATGGTTGCCGCTGCCGAACAGATTGGCCTGGGTGACACCGGCGGTCACAATGAACCCTTCACCACTGGAAAAACCGGCACCAACCGAGATGTTGCCGGTGGACTTTTCCTTCACGGCGACATTCACATCGATCTGGTCGGTGGTACCCTGAACCGCAGGGGTCTCAACATTGACCTCGTCAAAGAAGTCCAGCCTGTCGACACGCTGCTTGGATTTCTTGATTTTCTCCACATCGAACCATGCGCCCTCGACCTGGCGGAATTCGCGGCGTATCACCTCGTCCCGCGACTTGTCGTTGCCCGCGATATCGATGCGCCTCACATACACCCGTTGCCCGGGATCGACCATGAAATTGAACGCGACCTGGTGCTTCTCCTTGTCCAGCTCGGGAATTGCATTGACGTTGGCGAACGCATAACCCTCGCCCCCCAGCCGTTCGGCGATCTGCTTGCTGGTTTCAGTCAGCGCCTTGCGTGAGAACGTGTCCCCGGGCTTCACCTGAATCATGCCTTCGACCTGCTCCTTGGGCAGGATGGTGTTGCCCGCCACCCCCACTTTAGACACGGTGTACTTCTCGCCCTCGGTCAAATTGACCGTGATGTAGATGTCTTTTTTGTCCGGTGAAATCGAAACCTGGGTGGAATCGATGCTGAACTCCAGATAACCGCTATCCAGGTACAGCGAGCGTATTTCCTCCAGATCGGCAGACAGTTTCTGCTTGGAATACTGGTCGCTCTTGCTGAACCAGGTCATCCAGTCCGAGGTGCTGAGTTTCATCAACTCGAGCAGCTCACTTTCCTTGTAGGCCTTGTTGCCGACCAGATTGATCTGCTTGATCTTCGCGACCTCGCCTTCAACCACGTTGAACACGATGCCCACGCGATTGCGTTCCAGCTCCCTGACCTTGGCCGTGACGCTGACCGCATATTTGCCGCGCGCCACGTATTGGCGTTTCAACTCCTGTGTGGCCTTGTCCAGCGCACCTTTGTCGAAAATGCGCGCTTCGGCCAGTCCGGCATACTTCATGTTCTCCTTGAGCTGATCCTTGGGAAACTCCTTGACGCCTTCCACTTCGATGCTGGCGATCGAAGGACGCTCGCTGACCAGCACGATCAACACCCCCTGCTCGACCTCCAGGCGCACGTCCTTGAAGAATCCCGTCGCGTACAGCGCACGTATCGCCGATGCTGCCTGCTTGTCATCCATCGTGTCGCCGACCTTGACCGGCAGGTAGCTGAACACCGTCCCGGCTTCGGTACGCTGTATGCCTTCGACACGAATATCCGTGACCGTGAACGGTTCGATCGCCCTTGCCGGGGATATCCAGGTTGCAGACATACAAAGCAGGGAAATCAAGCCTGCCAGCTTTTTCTTGTTCATGTTTTAACCTAATATGAGGCGACTAATGTCGTTGTATATGGCAAAGACCATCAACGTGCCAAGCAATGCGATGCCGATCTTCTGGCCAAGCTCCCAAGCCTGGTCGGAAACCGGGCTGCCCTTGACCAATTCGGCGACATAATACAGCAAGTGCCCCCCATCCAATAAGGGGATGGGCAGCAAATTCAGCACGCCCAAGCTGATGCTGATCAATGCAAGAAATCCCAGGTAGGCCACCACGCCCATCGCCGCCGATTGCCCCGCGTAATCGGCGATCGTGATGGGTCCGCTCAAATTCTTCACCGACACTTCACCGAGCAGCATCTTGGCCATCATCTTCAGGCTGACCAGCGAAGTCTCCCAGGTCTTGCGCAACGCCTGCTGCATGGCTTGCAACGGCCCGTAGCTGACCTCGACAAACATCGACTGCCATGCCGCCTCGTCGACCTGCGGCGCCGCACCGATCTTGCCGACCAGCTTGCCGGATTCATCGGTCGGTTGGGGCACCAGTGTCACCGGCAGCGTCATTTCCCCGCGCTGAATATCGAGCCGGACGGCTTGCCCGGGATGGCTGCGCACGATATCCACCACCGCCGCCCAGCCCTGTACCGGAGTCCCGTCGGCGCGCAGGATACGATCACCGGGCTGCAATCCGGCCTGTTGAGCGACGCTGCGTTCGGCAAGCTTGCCTATCACCGGCGGAATCGCAGGCTGATACAGCCTCAGCCCCAGCTTCTCGAGCAGGTCGCCATCCAGGTCCTTGGCCTGGATTGCGCTCATGTCCAGCTGGTGCGATCTCGGCTCTCCCTGCGCATTGACCGTGTCGATCCGCACTGCACCGCGCTGCAGCCCCTGTTCCAGCAATCGCCAGCGCAACTCCTGCCAGCTCGGCATGGTTTCGCCATTAATGCTCAGTATCATGTCTCCACTTTGCAGTTGTGCAAGCGCCGCTGGGCTGCCCGATGGCACATCACCCAGCATCGGTTTCAGACCCGGCACGCCGTGCACAAACAGCACCCAGTACAGCACGATCGCCAGCAGGAAATTCGCCAGCGGGCCGGCCGCGACGATGGCCATGCGCTGCAGCACCGGTTTGCGGTTGAATGCGTACTCGAGTTCATGCGGCGCGACCTCGCCCTCGCGCTCGTCGAGCATCTTGACGTAGCCACCCAGCGGAATGGCGGAGATCACCCATTCGGTCGTACTGTGAGCGAAACGTTTGCTGAACACCACATTGCCGAAACCCACCGAGAAACGCAGCACCTTGACGCCGCAGCGGCGCGCCACCCAGTAATGGCCAAACTCATGGAATATCACCAGGAGCGCGATTGCGCCGATGAATGCGAATAATGTGGTCATTTGCCCTGCTGAATTTTCTGTTGCGCGACACGGCGCGCCTGCTCGTCAGCGGCGATCACATCATCCAGGCTGTTGACCGGACGGACGGGCAGTACATCCAGCACGGCCGCAATGACACGCGGGATATCCAGGAAAGGGATCTGGCGATTCAGGAATGCATCCACCGCCACCTCGTTGGCGGCATTCAGCACCGCAGGCGCGTCGCCGGCTGCACGCAACGCCTGGTACGCCAAAGCCAGGCAGGGAAAACGCTCGAAATCCGGCGCGACGAAATTCATCGTCGCCACCTTGAACAGGTCCAGCGATCCCACTCCGGATTCGATGCGTTGCGGATAGCCCAGGCCGTAGGCGATCGGCGTGCGCATGTCCGGGTTGCCGAGCTGCGCCAATACCGAACCATCCACATATTCGACCAGAGAATGGATCACGCTCTGCGGATGCACCACCACCTGGATATCGTCGGCGCCGGCGTTGAACAGCCAGTGCGCCTCGATCACCTCCAGCCCCTTGTTCATCATGCTGGCGGAATCCACGGAGATCTTGCGCCCCATCACCCAGTTCGGGTGCGCGCAGGCCTGTTCAGGCGTGACGCTCTGCAATTCGCTCAACGGCGTATTGCGGAACGGGCCGCCGGAGGCGGTCAGCAGGATACGGCGCACGCCGTTGCCAGCCAGGTTGCCGTCGTAATCCTGCGGTAAAGCCTGGAAGATCGCGTTGTGCTCGCTGTCTATAGGCAGCAGCATCGCCCCGCTGGCGCGCACCGCGTCCATAAACACATTGCCGGCCATCACCAGCGTCTCCTTGTTCGCCAGCAGGATACGCTTGCCGGCCCGTGCCGCCGCGAGGGTCGGACGCAAACCCGCCGCGCCGACGATCGCGGCCATCACCGCATCCACTTCGGACAACACACAGACCTGCTCCAGTGCCGCGACACCGCTGAGCACCTCGGTCTTGGCCCCCACCACCTTAAGCCGCTCACGCAACTGTGCGGCACTGGGCTCGTCCAGCAGCACCACATAATGCGGCCTGAATTGCACACATTGCTGAAACAGCAGGTCTACCTGGCGATGGGCCGTCAGTGCGACAATCTTAA
>JACPVZ010000065.1 GCA_016197305.1 Nitrosomonadales bacterium
CTATGCGGGGGTGGAGAATCCGCTGTTCTATAAGGAGAACAACCGCATGTTGTTCGGCGATGCGAAAAAAATGCTGGAAGAAGTTTTCGTTGCGCTGAAAGCATAGCTGAGCGGGGGCATATCGCGGCGGTCCGCACTGGTGCGATACAAGTTGTTTGAACGGAAGCCAAAGCAATCTGGCTTCCGTTTTGTTTGGGGGCCAGGTTTTTCGTTGATGCGGGTCGTTAGTGCGGCGATCAGGTGCGATATGTCCGGATGACGAGGAATGCGCCCAGCAGGCTTTCGATCAGGTACAGGATGCTGGAGAAGCCGTGCAACAGCTTGAAGCGGTCGGCGAACGCGCTGTGCATTACCTCGCGCGGCAAGGCCTGGGCTTTCAGTTCGGCCATCACGGGCTGGATGGCGAACAGCAACAGCAGCGTGATCAGCAGCATGGCTGCTATCACCCAGAACATCTGTTGCCGCAGCGCTGCGCGGCCCGCCAGGCCGATGCGCTGGAGCAGCAAGTACATCCCGCATACCATGCCGAGATAGGCCGCCGCACTGAACATCTGCCCGGCTAGCATGCCGGCCAGTTGTTTGTCCGGCTGAGCGTGGAACAGGATAGGCACGGCGAGATAGCCGATGGCCCACAGGCTGCCGACCCATGCAGTGATCGCCAGCGAGGCGAGGCTATGCGCCAGGGTGAGGAGATGTTTATTCATGGCGCGGAGGTTAGCACAGCCGCCAGTTATGGCAAGCCAGATGGATGCGCAATAGGCGTTGCGGCCGATTCACGCTAGCCGCGTGGGAATGGCCGCATCTCGAACGCCGCGCGTTCAGGCAGCGGATTTTGCGGAAATAGCGGCCGGTTTGTCAGGGCGTGGATAGTTATCGACGAACGATTTCAGGCCGGCTTGCACCAGTTCGTAGGTCTTGTCGATGTTGGATGCGATATCCCCTTGCAGCACTCTGAGTCCATCGAGGATCTGGCGCGCCTCGGCAAAGCCCTGATCGATCCCGCCGCCGATCAGCTTGGTAAAATCTTTCAGCGCCGTTTCAATATCCTTTTCCGGATATTTCTCGAGATACTTGCCAAAGAACGCCGTACTCATCGAGACGATGCGGTCGGCTGTGGCTTGGGGGCTGTAATCCACGCCCGACTCGGAGGCCTTCTGAATGGCATTGTTGCCAAAATCAGGAGCCAACACTTGATTGAGATGTTCGACCGCGGCTTTCAACAACAGCCTCATCGAATCGTTGCCGACGCTGATCGATACATCCATGGAGGTTTCCAGGATGGACTTGTTGAGTGTCTGCCTGGAAACGTCGATGGCGGATTTTGCCGAGGCTACTTGCTGCGGGGATTGACCTGTCACAGTCGCTGGCTGCCCGGCTTCCGGCTTGTTGCCGGTCGTGGGGTAAGTGCTTTGAACAACAGATTCGATTTTCATGATCGCTGCTCCTTTTAAAGACTGGTTGCGTATGTCAGTAAAACGGCTTGCAAAGAACTATCATACTACTAAATGGCCGCATGGGAAGTGGGGCTGGCGGCTTTGGACGATGCGTCCTGTGCGGCGGCGCAGCGTTTGCTCAGAAGCCCATCGAGGCAAGCAAATCATCTACCTCGTCTTGCCCTCTGACTCCATCTGCTTCGGCCTTGATCGCGGGGCCTGCGGTGAGGCCTTCGTTCGAGATGAGGGAGTCATTGGTGTCCGGCGCGTATTCGCGCAGGATGTCGAGCAGGATATTCTCGATTTCCACTGCGGCGTCGACGATCTTGTTGACCATCTGGCCGGCGACATCGCGAAACTCCTGCGCTTCCATGATCTGCAGCAGATTGTGATGCACCGTTTCTCCCGAGGCGGCGATTTCGCCCAGATGGGAGATGGTGCTTTGCACCAGCGCGTGGTGGGCAAGGTCTTCTGCATCCGACAGTTGCTCGACCAGGCGGGCGCAGGATTTTCGCGTAGTGTCGGTGAGAGGCAGCGAGTTTTCGACGGCGCTGATGGTTTTTTCCGAAGCCTCGTGCATGCTCTGGTCGATGAAACCCAAACGCGCGCGCGCATCCGGCATGGTGGATGC
>JACPVZ010000151.1:0-2766 GCA_016197305.1 Nitrosomonadales bacterium
GCACAGGCGTTTATCTGCGCGAAGACGGCAGTGCAGGAACGATGCAACAGGTCGACTTAGTGGTTTAACTGGATATATCCGTTCGCACTGAGCGTAGGGCACAGCCCGAAGTCGAAGTGTACGAATACCTTTTGCTTTCTTCATGTTTCGACTTCGCGAAAAAAACAGCTACGCTCAACACGAACGGCTCTTGTGTTGTTTCAACACCCGAACCGTGACAGATTAAATCACTCGCGCAAGATCGCCAGCGGCGGCAGAGTGACCAACCGGCGCGTGCCCAGCCAACCCGCCAGCAACACCACAATCACCCCGCCGCAAACACCGACCAGCCAGATCGCCGGATTGGCCTGATACGGGATCTCCAGCACGAGCCTCGCCAGCACCCAGCCCAGCAGCACCGACCCACCTGCCGCAAATAGTCCGCTCAAGCCGCCGAGCACGGCGAATTCCAACAGGTGCAGCCTGCGCAGATAACCGCTGTCCGCACCCAGCGTGCGCAGGATTGCGGCCTCGTGGCTGCGTTCATCCTGGGTCGCGAGCAGCGCCGCATACAACACCGCCAGGCCAGACAGCAGCGTGAACAGGAACACCGCGCTGATGGTCTGCGCGATCTGATCCATGATGTTGCGCACCTGCGTCAGCACCGCTTCGGTGTCGATGATCAGCAGGTTGGAAAAGCGGCGCGCCAGCTGGTCACCCGCGCTCACCTTGTCCGGAGGTAGGTAGAAGCTGGTCAGATAGCTGGCCGAAAAATCCTTGAGCAGCGCCGGCGTCGTGATCACGAAAAAATTCACCTTCATCGAATCCCACTGCACCTTGCGCAGACTGGTGACGTGCGCGCTGAAACGGCTACCCGCCACGTCATAGGTCAGCGTATCGCCGAGGTGGATATCCAAAGTCTTGGCGATGCCCTCCTCGACCGAAAGCTCGCCGCTGCCGTTGGCTGCCCACCACTGTCCGCCCACCAGCTCGTTCCACGTCGGCATCTGTTGCATATAGGAAAGATTGAATTCGCGTTCCACCAGCCCGCGGGCCCGCGGCTCCGGGTAACTGTCGCCGTTGATCGCACGGCCATTGATCTCCACCAGACGCCCGCGCACCATCGGTTGCAGTTGCGGCGCCGGCAATCCCTGCTGCGCAAAAAAGTCCAGCACCGCCCGGGTTTGATCGGGCTGGATATTCACCAGGAATCTGTTCGGCGTATCCGGCGGCAACTTGCCCTGCCAGCTTGCCAGCAGATCAGCGCGCACCAGCGTCAGCAGCAGCAACGCCATGCCGCCCAGACTCAGCGCGACGATCTGCAGCGCATTGGTACGGCCATGCCGCGCCAGATTCGCAAAGGCATGACGCCAGTGATTCCCCGACTGCAGCGCATAGCGTGCCAATCCACGCAACATCAGCCACGCCAGTCCGGTGAAGCACAACAGCCCGGCCAGTAGTCCGCCCAGCATCGCCATGCCCAGCTTCAGCGAACCGGCATGCCACAGGAACAAGCCAACCAGCACCAGCAACGCCACGCTGTAGATCAACCATCCGCTTGCTTCAGGCAAACCCAGTTCACGGCGCAACACGCGCAGCGGCGACACCTTGCGCAACTGCAACAACGGCAAAAAGGCGAAACCGATCAACAGCGCGAAACCGCTGAGCGCGGCCTTGAGCAACGGCATCACGCCGGGCTGAGGCAGGCTCGCGTCGCGCATCGAAGCGATGCTTTCGACCAGCGCCGCCTGCGTCGCATAGCCCAGCAAGCCGCCGAACAGCACCGCGATCACGCCGAGCAAAATGAACTGATACAGGAACAGCCACAGCACCTGTGCCTGCTGCGCGCCGAGGCAGCGCATCACCGCGCAGCCGTCCAGATGGCGCAGCACGAAACGCCGCGCCGCCAATGCGATCGCCGCACCGGCCAATATCGCGGCGGTCAATGCGGCAAGCCCCAGGAAATGTTCGGCACGTTCTAACGCACTGCGTATCTCGGGACGCGCATCGCGCACGTCCTCCAGCTTCTCGTTGCCGGAAAGTCTCTGTTGCAATGCCGCGCGCAGCGCCTTCACTTGAACCGCACCCGTTCATCAGCACGCGCGGCGCAAAACTGGCGAAGCCGATGGACTGATCGATGTCCTTGACGATGCGCGCCGCGACGGTGAAGCGCTGCGCACCGATACCGACCTCATCGCCCAGCCGCATATCGAGGCGGCGCAACAGCCGTTCATCCACCCACACCGCGCCACGCGGGGGAATCGCCTGTGCCACATGCGTGCCGCCATCGTCGATCTCGATCTTACCGCGCAACGGATATCCATCTTCCACCGCCTGTATCTCGGAAAGCAATGCCTGTTCGCGATTCGACACCATGCTCGGGAAAGTGCGGCTCTGCACCACGCGCAAACCGCGCGCCTGTGCCATCTCGCGGT
This sequence comes from Nitrosomonadales bacterium, assembly GCA_016197305.1. Taxonomy (GTDB): domain Bacteria; phylum Pseudomonadota; class Gammaproteobacteria; order Burkholderiales; family Gallionellaceae; genus Gallionella. The sequence goes on from JACPVZ010000151.1 coordinate 2,415, forward strand.
AGTCTGGAGGAAATGGCCGTGTCGAAGTGATGCGCAGATCGGCACCGATCAGGCTCTGCGCCTGCTGCTGCAACGCCTGCCGCACCCGGTCGGCGAACAGGCCGACCGTCGCGAGACTGCCCACCGCCAGCACCAACGCGAACAGCAGCACGCGCCACTCCCCGGCGCGCCAGTCGCGGCGTAGCAGGTTGAGGGATAGGCGGAGGAGGTTCATATCCTGTTCATCAAAAAATTATAGGTTGACCTTAAACGGTGGATAAGCGCAGCGTATCCACCCTACGAAACTTCATGCAGTGCCCCAATCGCAGTGCTTTGCGCATCACCCGAATACGAGAGATCGCTGGACATATTG
>JACPVZ010000151.1:2806-5282 GCA_016197305.1 Nitrosomonadales bacterium
CGTGCCATTAAACCCCGCCCAAAAGACGAAGGTGTTCGGCAAGATGGGCGCAGATACGCCGGCTGAGATCGTGCCGCCTAATGCCTGCACTTCGGCGATGCCATCAGGGGTAGTGATTGAACCTGCGATTTGCGTGGCGGACATGATTAAGTTCCCTGTATCAATAGGTGATTGGGTAGTCGGTTATTTGGATGGGTCTGGGTAGATTTGCATTTGCTTTACCTTGCCAAAGTTCTTCAATTCTCCGACAGGGTATTCGTGCTTCTCGTCATACGGCCAAATCAAATACACATACAACTGCGCACCACGGATAACGAAATGGATTTCTAAACCCGTAATATCTGCTGGCAGGCGTGACTTCAAATCCACTCGGTCTTCGTAGGTGCCGAGGTATTCTGGCAGCAGCGTGCCGGGTTTCTTGACGCGCCATTTAACGTATAAAAAGTCACCGCGCAGGAGGGGGCCATAAATACCTTGGCTGTTAAAAGGCAGTCCCATGTTGATCACCTCTCTATTAGCTCTAATGCCATTGTGTCGGCTGTTGCTGTACTGATAATCCAGCACCTCAATGTCTGGCATATCCTGACGCACATCAAAACTAAAACTGTGTGTTTGGTAAATATCCTTATCCTTGATCCCTCCCGTTGCACAGGCCGTTAAAGTAAATAACACCATGATGGCGCAGCAGAAGTCCCACCCTCCCCAATTAGTTCTCATTGCATTCTCCATTTTCGTTTCATCAGCAGCCTTCTAACAATCACTACATCACCCGCCCCGCAGCTAGCCGCAACTGCTTGCCGCAACGCCGTGCCAGCGCCTCGTCATGCGTGACGAGGATCAGCGTCGTACCCTGTGCGCGGTTCAGTTCCAGCATCAGCGCGATGATCTGCGCACCGGTCGCGGCGTCGAGGTTGCCGGTGGGTTCGTCGGCGAACAGGATTTTGGGTTGGGTAACGAAGGCGCGGGCCAAGGCCACACGTTGTTGTTCGCCGCCGGAAAGATGTTTGGGCAGATGATGGGCGCGTGCGCTCAAGCCGACCTGACGCAACGATTCCGCGGCACGTGATCGCGCATCGGCCACGCCGCGCAACTCCAGCGGCAGCATCACGTTTTCCAGCGCATTCAGCGCCGGCAGCAACTGGAACGACTGGAACACGAAACCGGCCAGTTCGCCGCGCAGCCTTGCACGACCGTCTTCGTCCAACGCGAACAGCTCTGTGCCACCCAGACGCACGCTGCCGCTGCTCGGCACATCCAGTCCAGCCAGCAGCCCCAGCAGCGTGGACTTCCCTGAGCCGGAGGCACCGAGGATAGCCAGGCTCTCGCCGGCTTCCACCGCAAAAGTCACATCGTGCAGGATAGTGAGTGGGCTATCGCCACTCATCACTTGCTTGGTAAGACCTACTGCCTGCACAATCGCTGCCATGAGACTCCTCAATCTAAAAACCTACTGTGCGATTCGATTACTGCGTTGCGCGGTGCTCGCTTCTGCGCCTATCCGGCAGATATGTCTTGGTCGCTGCGCGCCGCGCGCCTTGCACTCAAACCGCTCGCTACGTTTTTTAGCCATTCCATTGAACATTATTCTAGCGCTCACCTTCTTGCTGCCGGGCATTAGTATCGCGCAACCAACGATACTGGTTTTCGGCGACAGTTTATCAGCAGGCTATGGGATTGCACGCGAGGCATCGTGGCCGAATCTGTTGCAGCAGGAATTGCGTCGCGACCATCCGCAGTACGCTGTGGTGAATGCCAGCATCAGCGGCGAGACGACTTCGGGCGGACTGCGACGCATCGGCCCGGCGCTACAGCAACATCGCCCCGCGATCGTGATCATTGAACTGGGCGCAAACGATGGCTTGCGCGGCGCGGCGATCGCCGAAACCGAACGCAACCTGAGTGCGCTGATTACCCAAGCGCGCAAGGCCAATGCCAAAGTGTTGCTGCTCGGCATCCAGATCCCGCCGAACTATGGGCTGGACTACGCGAAACAGTTCCGCAAGTTATATGCGAAATTGGCGAAGCGCCACAGGGTTGCGCTGGTGCCGTTCATGCTGGAGGGAATTGCGCCCGAGCAGTTCCAGGCCGACAACCTGCACCCGAATGCCGAGGCGCAGGCGCGCATCATGCGCACTGTGCTGGAAGAGCTGAAAACCTTGCTGTGAATGATTTTGGGCTGTGAGATTTTTGTAGGAGCGAGCTTGCTCGCGAATGCTGTTCGCGAGCAAGCTCGCTCCTACATCTGGAATCAGCGCAGCGACACGCCGCCCACCTGGGTCGCAAAACCGGGGAACGCGCTCGCCACGCCCGCGCCGAAACGCTTGGCCAGACGGTCGGCGAAGCCTTCCTTGACGGTGAAGTCGACGATGTCCTCGGCCTTGATCACATCGCGCGCCACCGATTCCAGCGTACCGTAACCATCGGCCAGCCCCATCTCGACGCCCTTCTGGCCGTTCCATACCAAGCCGCTGAAGGT
>JACPVZ010000066.1 GCA_016197305.1 Nitrosomonadales bacterium
GAGTATCTGGGCAAGACGGTGCAGGTCATTCCGCACATCACCAACGAGATTCAGGCTTTTGTCGAGCGCGGCGCGGCCGCTTCGCATGACGGCAAGGCCGATGTCGCGATCGTCGAGATCGGCGGCACGGTCGGCGACATCGAGTCGCTGCCTTTTCTCGAGGCGGCGCGGCAGATGGGTTTGCGCCTGAGCCGCCATCAGGTGGCCTATGTGCACCTGACGCTGGTGCCCTATATCGCCACCGCGGGCGAACTGAAGACCAAGCCGACCCAGCACAGCGTGCAGAAGCTGCGCGAGATCGGCATTTTCCCGACCGCGCTGGTGTGCCGTGCGGACCGCCCGATACCCGACGACGAGCGCGCGAAGATATCGCTGTTCGCCAACGTGCGCGAAGAGGGCGTGATCTCGATGTGGGATGTGGACAGCATCTACAAGATTCCGCAATTGCTCAATGAGCAGGGGCTGGATCGCATCATCTGCGAAGAGCTGGCGCTGGATGCGCCCCCGGCCAACCTGTCGGTATGGAACAAGCTGGTGCATGCGCTGGAAAATCCGCAGCACCAGATCACGATCGGCATGGTTGGCAAGTATGTCGATCTGACCGAATCCTACAAGTCGCTGATCGAGGCATTGCGCCATGCGGGCATCCATACATCGACCCGAGTGAACATCGAGTACATCGATTCCGAAGATATCGAGACCTCCGGGACTGCCGGGCTGTCGCACTTCGATGCGATCCTGGTGCCGGGCGGCTTCGGCGTGCGAGGCACCGAAGGCAAGATCGCCGCGATCCGTTACGCACGTGAAAACAAGATTCCTTACCTGGGCATCTGCCTGGGCATGCAGCTGGCGGTGATCGAGTATGCGCGCCATGTCGCGGGCATGAGCGATGCGAACAGCACAGAGTTCAACCTGGAGTCCGAGCATCCGGTGGTGGCGCTGATTACCGAATGGCTGGATCGCGACGGCAAGGTGGCGAAGCGCAGCGCGGATTCCGACATGGGCGGCACGATGCGTCTCGGTTCGCAGCGCTGCCCGATCAAATCGGGGACGCTGGCGCAACGCATCTATGGCGACGAGGTCAACGAACGTCATCGCCATCGCTACGAGGTCAACAATCATTACGTGCCGGCGCTGGAAAAGAGCGGCCTGGTGATTTCGGCGCGTACGCCGTCGGAAGACCTGCCGGAGATGATGGAGTTGCCGCAGGGCATGCATCCCTGGTTCGTCGGCGTGCAGTTCCACCCTGAGTTCACTTCCACGCCGCGCGACGGCCATCCCTTGTTCAAGGCCTACGTTGAAGCGGCCTTGCAGCGGCAGGCGGCACATAAAATCGCAAAGGTGGCGGCATGAACACGGTGCGCGCAGCGTCGGTGCGGGTAATGCCGCCCGCCACCGAAACCAGCATGTTCGGTGTCATAGATCAGGTGAATGAGGTGGCGGCATGAAGCTATGTAACTTTGAAGTCGGTTTGCACCGCCCGCTGTTCCTGATCGCCGGTCCATGCGTGATCGAATCCAAGCAGATGGCGCTGGACACCGCAGGGAAGCTGCAGGAGATATGCAAGGAACTGGATATCCCGTTCATCTACAAGTCGTCCTATGACAAGGCGAACCGCAGTTCGGGCAAGTCGTTCCGCGGTTTCGGCATCGACGAGGGGCTGAAGATACTGGCCGAAGTGAAGAAGCAGATCGGCGTGCCGGTGTTGACCGATGTGCACAGCATCGAGGAGATCGCACCTGCGGCGACCGTCGTGGATGTGCTGCAGACCCCGGCGTTCCTGTGTCGCCAGACCGACTTCATCTATGCGGTCGCGCAGAGCGGACGCCCGGTGAACATCAAGAAGGGGCAGTTCCTTTCGCCCTGGGACATGCACAACGTCGTGGAGAAGGCGCGCGAGGCCAGCGGCGCGGACAACATCATGGTGTGCGAGCGCGGTGCCTCGTTCGGCTACAACAACCTGGTGTCGGACATGCGCTCGCTGTCGGTGATGCGCAGCACCGGTTGCCCGGTGGTGTTCGATGCGACCCATTCGGTGCAGTTGCCGGGCGGGCAGGGGACGGTCAGCGGCGGACAGCGCGAGTTCGTGCCGGTGCTGGCGCGTGCGGCGGTGGCGGCGGGTGTTTCCGGCGTGTTCATGGAGACCCATCCGAATCCGGCCAAGGCCTTGTCGGATGGCCCGAACGCCTTCCCGCTGGGCCATCTGAAAACGCTGTTGCAGACCCTGAAAGTGCTGGACGAGACCGTCAAACACCAGGGGCTGATAGAAGAACGAATCGATTTGAAGAATATTTAGCAGAGAGAAAAAAGGAAATTGTATGAGCGCAATAGTTGATGTCATCGCCCGTGAAATTTTGGATTCGCGCGGCAATCCCACCGTAGAAGCCGACGTGTTGCTGGAGTCAGGCGTGATGGGGCGTGCGGCCGTTCCGTCCGGCGCATCCACCGGCACCAAGGAGGCCGTGGAACTGCGCGATGGCGACAAGCAGCGCTACCTCGGCAAGGGCGTGCTGAAAGCCGTCGAGTATGTGAACACCGAGATCGCCGAGGCGATCATCGGCTTGGATGCGTCCGAGCAGGCCTTCATCGACCAGACGATGATCGATCTGGACGGCACCGAGAACAAATCGCGCCTGGGTGCGAACGCGATCCTGGCGGTTTCCATCGCCGTCGCGAAAGCCGCCGCCGAAGAGTCCGGCCTGCCCTTGTACCGTTATTTTGGCGGCGCCGCACGGATGGAGATGCCGGTGCCGATGATGAATATCATCAACGGCGGCGCACACGCCGAGGGCGGCGCGGACATTCAGGAGTTCATGATCCTGCCGGTCGGCGCGCAGAGCTTCCGCGAGGCGTTGCGTTGCGGCGCCGAGGTGTTTCATGCGCTGAAGAAGATACTGCACGACCGCGGTCTGGCGACCACCGTCGGCGACGAGGGCGGTTTCGCGCCGGCGCTGGGTTCCAACGAAGGCGCGCTGAAGGTCATCGTCGAGGCGATCGAGGCCGCCGGTTATGTGCCGGGCGCGGATGTCGCGATCGGTATTGATGCCGCCGCCTCCGAATTCTACAAGGGCGGCATGTACCACCTGAAGGCCGACGGCTTGACGTTGACTCCCGCACAGATGATCGATTTGTACGCTTCCTGGGTCGACAAGTATCCCATTATCACGCTGGAAGACGGCATGAGCGAACTCGATTGGGACGGCTGGAAGGCGCTGACCGACCGTTTGGGCAAGAACATCCAGCTGGTGGGGGACGACGTATTCGTCACCAACACCAAGATCCTGCGCGAAGGCATCAAGCGCGGCATCGCCAATTCGATCCTGATCAAGGTGAATCAGATCGGCACGCTGACTGAGACCTTCGCCGCGATCGAGATGGCGAAACGCGCCGGTTATACCGCGGTGATGTCGCACCGTTCCGGTGAGACCGAGGACTCGACCATCGCCGATCTGGCGGTCGGGACCAATGTGATGCAAATCAAGACCGGCTCCCTGTCCCGTTCCGACCGGATGGCGAAATACAACCAGCTGCTGCGCATTGAGGAAGACCTGGGCGATACCGCCAGCTACCCGGGACGCGAGGCGTATTATCAGCTGGGCTGATCACGATCACGGGGCATTGGTATATCGCGTTGGCCGCTTCGCGAATTGTTAGCCGTGCTGCACAGGCAGCGTGTTCGCACGGCCGTCAGCCATTTCTTCAGTCCGGCTCAGGCCATGTCTGCTGTTCGTTCCGGGCCGGTTTGATCTGCAAAAACGCATCGGAAACATGTCACGTCTGGTCACGCTGATACTGGTGGTATTGCTGCTGCTGTTGCAATACCCCCTGTGGCTGGGCAAGGGCAGCTGGTTGAAGGTATGGGAGCTGCATCGTCAGGTTGCGGCGCAGCAGCAGCTCAACCAGCAGACCCAGGCGCGCAATGCCTTGCTGGATGCCGAGGTGCGTGATCTCAAGCAGGGCACCGAGGCCATCGAAGAGCGGGCGCGCAGCGAACTGGGCATGGTCAAGCGCGACGAGATGTTTTTCCAGATGCTGGATGATTCCGCCGACCAGACCACCAAAAAACTCGCGCTGCAGGCGCCAGCCTCCGCTGTCTCCGGCGTGATCCATATCGCCCGCTAGCGGGCTGTTGAAATTCATCGAAAACCGTTCGTGTTGAGCGCGGCGGCAGCTTTTGCCGCGAAGTCGAAACATGGGAAATCAGTATCCTGTTGTGTCGTACCGGGAAAGGGTGTGATAATTCCCGCACTTTTCTTGTGAGTTTGCTCGCCAGGGGGAATCATGAAGCCTTTTCTGTTATCGATAGTCTGGCTGATTGCTTTTCTGGCACATCCCGTTGCTGCAGACGAGATCAGGACGGTTCGTCCCGAAGAGGTCGGCCTGTCCTCGCAGCGGCTGGAGAGGATCAGCGATCTGGTGCGCGGCCATGTCGAACAGCGCAAGATGGCGGGCGCGGTAGTGCTGGTCGCGCGCAAGGGCAAGATCGCCTACCTCGAGACATTCGGCGAAGCGGATACCGGCAAGCCGATGCAGCGCGACACGATGTTCCGTGTCTGCTCGATGACCAAGCCGGTGGTGACATTGGCAATCCTTCAGTTGTACGAGGAAGGCAAGCTGCTGCTGTCCGATCCGGTCGCCAAATACATCCCGGAATTTTCACATCCCAAAGTGATCGAGATGTTGCCGCCCGGCTCCAATCCGGCCTTCAGGCTGGTTCCTGCCAAACGCGACATTACGATCAAGGATCTGCTCACCCACACCGCAGGCATGCCGTATCCGTTTGCGTCCGAGTGGTACCCCAAAGACCGTTTGCTGCGCCAGATGCACACGCTGTATGAAGAGGCGGGCATCAGCAGCGGGATGTACGAAACCGAGGGCACGATAGGCGACATGGTCAAACGTCTGGCCCGCCTGCCGATTGCCAGCCAGCCGGGTGAGGCGTTTATCTACGGCATGGCGGCGGACGTGCAGGGTTATCTGGTCGAGGTTGTCTCGGGCATGAAGCTGGACGACTACATCCGCGAAAAAATATTCGCTCCGCTGAAGATGAACGACAGCTATTTTTTTGTGCCGGAAGCCAAGCAGAATCGGCTCTCCGCGGTATGGAAGAGCGACTGGCACGGCAAGCTGGAAAAGGTGTTGCCTGGCCCGCATAAAGAAGGGGATTACGTGTACTCGCCAACCTTCCAGACCCAGGGGCCGAAGACCTTCCTGTCTGGCGGCGTCGGCATGGTCACCACGCCCTACGACTATTTTCGATTCGCCCAGATGTTGCTGAACAAGGGAGAACTGGATGGCGTGCGCCTGGTCAGCCGCAAGACGGTCGAGCTGATGACCACCAACCAGATCGGCAAACTCTTCGAGACCACCTTGCACGACGAAGGCTGGAAGTTCGGACTGGGTCTGGGGATACAGGCGGATCGCGAACACAATGTCGATGCGGGCGATGTCGGGACATTCGAGTGGGCGGGTCTGTATTCCACCCGTTTCAGCGTCGATCCGAAGGAAGAAAAGATCACGATCTTTTTGTCGCAGACCCATCCTTTCAATCATCACTTCGAGCTGTGGGACAAGCTGCTGGTGTTGTCCAGCTCGAGCATTGCAGATTAGCCCCGGAGGTAAAAATGAAAGCAACTGTTGAGGGTGTTTTTTCCGCATGGTGCAGGGCGTTGGCCATGCTTTGCCTGCTTTGCTCATGGAATGCCGAAGCCACGGCGCCCCGTGTTGCACCGCAGCTGTTCGGCGAGGAAATGAAATCCGATATCGTCGGCTATCAACTCGCGCCGCTGGCCAATCCGGTGAAGTCTGAAGAGGCGCTGGTGCAAGAGCTCATTGCCGAGGCTTTCAAGGCGGCCGGCAAGACGGTGACGCTGGATGTATTGCCTTCGAGACAGCTCGCCAAATATGCGCTGCTGAACAGCGATGCGGTCGCGCTGATGGGGAGCCAGGGCGATCTGACGGCGAAGGAAAAGAGCCAATACCGCGTCGTGACTTTTTACCTGAGGGGAGCCGCTCCGGGCGAGGAGGCGATCGCGCTGATCTTCAGCAAGAAGCATGTGCGTGGCAAAGCGCTGCAACAGGCTTTCGACGCCGGGCTGCAGAAGATCATCAAGAGCGGGAAATATGCGGAGTTGCTGGAGAAACATCTCGTCAAGGGCCAGGATGTCGCAGGCTATGCCATGCGTTTGAAGCGTTATAACCCCGGCTGGAAATAAGCCGATGGCGGTGTGGCGGTCAGCAGGATATTTGTGCCTGGCAATGTTTGCCTGGCTGCTGGCGATTTCCGGCGGCGCTCGTGCCGAGCATGCGCCTATCGTCTTCCAGTCTACCGACACGCCTCCGCTGTGGTCTGCGTCGTTACCGGAGAATGGCGCGGGCGGCGCGATCTTGCATCTGTTGTCGGAGGCTGCCGGGATAAAGTACAGGATCGAATATTTGCCGGTGAAGCGTTTCCGCCAGAGCGATGCGACCTTTCTGGTAGGCACTCCCGATATCTTGACCGGCACGCATCGCAGGGCGATCTTTCCGATAGGCGTGTTCTATGCCGCGATATTCTCTTACAAGCCGCATCATGACGTGAACCGCTTCCAGGGGCTGGCCGAGATGCAGGGGCGCACGCTGGGCGTGTTGCGCGGTACGCTCGAAAATAAGGAATATTTCGTCAGGAACCGCATCAATGTGGAAGAGAGCGATACGGCGGAATCGCTGCTTAGGAAGCTTAAAAAAGGCAGGCTGGATTTCTGCATTTTGGTCGGGGCCACCGGGCGTTACATGATCCGGCGGCTATTCCCCGGGGAAGAGGGTGACTTCGCGGTGCGGATCCTTCCGGGTTCGGAGCGGCCGCTGGCGATCATGATAGACCTCAATGTGCCCGAGGGCAGGGAGGTTGCGGCGCTTTACCGGCAGGTGTTGGGCAAGACGCTGCACAGTCCCGCCTATCTTGAAATCGTAGAACGGGAATTCAGCGGGGCGGTTAAACACGAATACCGAATCGAGCAGCTGGACAGGTTTGTCCAGGTTTATGCCTCTACATGGAGCGAATGATGCAGCGCGATCATCAGCCGGATCATGCTCCGAAACAACCCAAGTCGGTCTACCAGGCGATTACGGTCTACGTGATCGCATTGGTGGTGGTCGTGACCATTGCGGTCAACGCACTCACGTTCTTCTACTCGGTGCATGAGGAAGAAAATCTCTACCAGGGCAAGCTGTCCACCTATGCCGCTTACCTGAGCGAATCGCTCGAATTGCCGCTGTGGAATATCGACAATGAGCTGGTCGGGAAGATAGGCGCATCCTTTGCATCCAATGCGGAAATCGCCACGCTGATCATACGCGACGACCGGCAGCAGGTTGTCTACCAGTCTCTGGAGCCGGCCGAGAGCCAGTTCAAGCGCGAGATCGAGATCAGGCACAACGGTGCAAAGATCGGCAGCGTCGAGATCGGCCTGACATCCGCCGAATTGGAAAAGAAAGACAGGCAGTTGCTGATAGGCAGTATTGCCAGTGCGCTACTGTTGATCGTCTTGCTGCTGCTGGTCATGAGGTTGATATTGGCCCGCCTGTTTGAAGCCCCGGTGAGTATGTTGATCGGGGTGATCAACGACGTGGTCATCGGAAAATATCAGCAGCAGTTTCCTGTCGCAAGCCATGTGGAGTTTGAGCCCATACTGTCCAGCTTCAAGACCATGTCGGATACCGTCGCAAGCCGCGAGCTCAGCCTGCGCGAAGCCAACGAACAGCTTGCCGCCGAAGTCGAGGAGCGCAGGCGCGCGCAAACAGAGCTGCAGGCCAGCGAAAGCAAGCTTGCAGCGATACTCGATGGCGTCGAGGCTTATATCTACATCAAGGATGTGAACTACCGCTATCAATTCGCCAATCGGCGAGTCTGCGAGTTGTTTGCGCGGCCCCTGACGGAGATCATCGGACATGAGGATGGAGAATTATTTGGCGCCGAAACGGCAGCCAATCTGCGTCTTAACGACAAGCGCGTAATCGAGCTGGGAGAGCGGGTCTCGGAAGAGGAGATCAATACCACGATCGATGGGAAAGTCACGCGAGCCTTTTGGTCTGTCAAGCTGCCGTTGTACGACAGCACGGGGAATATCTATGCGCTGTGCGGGATATCCACGGACATTACCGAGATCAAGAAGATAGAACAGCGTCTGCGCTTTAGCGAGCGCATGTTGCGCCAGACGCAAGCCGTCGCGAAGATCGGCAGCTGGAGACTCGACGTGTCGAGCAACGAACTGGTCTGGTCGGATGAGACCTACCGGATGTTCGATGTGCCTTTGGGCGTGCCGCTGACCCAGCAAGACTTTTTCGAGAGGGTGTACCCCGACGACAGGGATAGGGTTGACGCCGCCTGGCAGGCTGCACTCAAGGGCAAACCCTATCTCGTGGAGCATCGCATCGCCACCCGAGGGCAGATACGCTGGGTGGAGGAGCGCGCCGAGCTTGAGTGCGATGCGCAGGGGAATTTGGTGACGGGGATCGGGTCGGTGCAGGACATTACCGAGCGCAAACAGGCCGAACTGGAGAGGCAGGAGAGTGCGGCAAAATTCCGTACCACGATCGAGGCGATGCCCGTGCCGCTGGCGATCCACGATGCGCAGGACAATATCACCTATCTGAACCAGGCTTTCACCCGGACATTGGGCTATACGCTGGACGATATTCCCAGCCTGAGCAGCTGGTGGCCGCTGGCCTACCCGGACGTTCAGTATCGGCAAGGGATCAGGGATAGCTGGCAGCGCAGTGTTGAGCAGGCGCAGCTGAACAAAACCACTGTGCCTCCGATGGAGGAAAAGGTGCGCTGCAAGGACGGTTCGACACGGACCATGCTTATCAGTGTCACCGATCTGGAAGAGAATTTATCCGGGGAACGGTTGATCGTCATGTACGACGTCACCGAACTCAAGGAGTACGCGGCATCGCTGTTCAAGCTGTCGCAGGCTGTTGAACAGAGCCCAAGCTCCATCGTGATCACCGACCTGGAGGCGCGCATCGAATATGCCAACACGGCCTATACCACGATTACCGGCTACACCCTGGACGAGGTGATCGGCAAGAATCCGCGCATCCTGCAATCCGGCAAGACCCCCAAGGCGACCTATGAGGATATGTGGGCGAAGCTGACCCGGGGCGAGACCTGGCAGGGCGAACTCATCAATCGGCGCAAGGACGGCAGCGAATACATCGAGTCGGCGCAGATATCGCCGGTGCGGCAGGCGGATGGAAAAATAACGCACTATCTGGGGATCAAGGAAAATATCACCGAAAAGAAAAAGACCGCGGCGCGCATCGAATCGCTGGCTCATTTCGACCAGCTCACCGGATTGCCGAACCGCGTGCTGCTCAACGACCGCTCCCGGTATGCGATGAGTCTGGCGCAGCGCAATGAGGAGCAGTTGGTGGTGATGTTCATCGATCTCGATCATTTCAAGGACATCAACGACACGCTCGGACATTCGATCGGCGACCTGCTGCTGATGGAGGTGTCGCGCCGGATCAGGTCGGTATTGCGCGAAGAAGACACCGTGGCACGACTGGGCGGCGATGAATTCATCCTGATCCTGCCGGCCACCGATGAAGACGGGGCCACCCATGTGGCGAGCAAGCTGGTCGAGGCGATCGCGATGCCATGCCAGATCGAGGGGCATGAACTGGTTAGCACCCCTTCGATCGGCATTGCGATCTATCCTTATGACGGGGAGGATTTTGAGACGCTGTCGAAGAATGCCGATGCCGCGATGTACCAGGCCAAGCAGAGCGGGCGCAACTGCTTCCGCTTCTACACGCCGGAGATGCAGGCGCATTCCAGCCGCAACCTGCAACTGGCCAATGCGCTGCGCTTCGCGTTGGCGCGCGATGAGTTCCGGCTGCACTACCAGCCGCAGCTGTCGATACGGGACGGTCATGTGATCGGCGCGGAAGCCTTGCTGCGCTGGCAGCACCCCGAGTTCGGCATGGTCTCTCCCGCCGAGTTCATCCCGGTCGCGGAGGACAGCGGCATGATCATCCCGATCGGGGAATGGGTGTTGCGCAGCGCGGCCAGCCAGTTGCGGGAGTGGCTGGACAGGGGCTTTCCGCCGATGATGATGGCGGTGAACCTGTCTGCGGTGCAATTCCGCCAGGCGGATCTGGTAGACACGGTCACGCGCATCATGAGCGAGGAGAAATTGCCATGCGAGTATCTGGAGATCGAGCTCACCGAGGCTGCCGCGATGGGAGATCCCAAAGGTGCCGTCGCAATCATGGACAGGCTGCACGAGCAGGGCATCCGCATGTCCATCGACGATTTCGGCACGGGTTACTCAAGCCTGAGCTATTTGAAAAAATTCAAGGTGTACAAGCTGAAGATCGACCAGTCTTTCGTCTGCGATCTCACCGATGACACGGACGACAAGGCGATCGTCACCACCATCATCAATATGGCCAGCAGTCTGGGGATACGCACCATCGCAGAGGGGGTGGAGACCGCCGGGCAATTGGCGTTCCTGCGCATGCAGGGCTGCGACGAGGTGCAGGGTTATTACTTCAGCAAGCCGCTCCCTGCAGAACAATTCGAGCTGTTCATGAAAAATACAGGGATGGGTAAGGACGAGACACCGGATCAAGAAAGTTAAAGCGAAACGCTGGGTTATTGCTTTGCTGTGACCGGTGTTATGAGTTAGGATGTTCGCGCGTACCAATCCATTCCGGGCACACCGGTAAATGTCCGGGAGTTTTAAGAAAATGGAGTCGCAATTAAAATGAAGACTATCCTGCTGGTCGATGATTCGACCACCATCTTGCTCAGCATGAGCGCTATCCTGTCCAAGGCGGGTTATGCGGTCGAAAAAGCCGCGAGCGCCGATGAGGGGCTGAAAAAATTCAATGGCGGGTTGAAACCGGATCTGCTGATCACGGACCTGAACATGCCCGGCATGAATGGCATCGAATTCATCAAGGAAGTACGCAAGCTGCCCAATCAGCGTTTCATGCCTATCCTGTTCCTGACTACCGAGTCGCAGCAGTCCAAGCGCGACGAAGCCAAGGCGGCCGGAGCCTCCGGGTGGCTGGTGAAGCCGGTTAATGCGGAGCAGCTGATAGGCACCATCAAGCTCGTCATCAAATAATCTCCCCGTCTGGAGGGGCATCATGGCTGTGGATTTGAAGCAGATTAAACGGCGCCAGCTGACTGTTGCATTGCTCACTGCGGCGGTCAGCGGGGCGGGAGTCTACCTGTTCCATGTGCCTTTCCACGACTGGCTGCATGCCGCTACGGGCATGTCCAACCGCATCGCCGACTCGGCGGGAACCGTCATCATCGTGCTGCTCAGTTTCCTGCTCAGCAACCGGGTATCCACCGCGATCTACAAGGACGCATCGGTGGGCATGGAAGTGGCCCAGCAGCAACTCGACCAGAAATTATCCGGCGATGAGGCTATCATCAACAGCGCGGCCAGCGACCTGGGCGAGCTGCCGGCGCTGACTAAATTGCTCAACCAGCAATTGCACGCGATCACCGTGGAGACCGAGCGTTCCGCGTTGGGGATCATGGAGCGCTTGCAGGCGATAGACCGGGTCATCGACGAGTTGATGTCTACCGTCACCAGCAGCGCCAGGGAATCGGAAGGGATGATACATACCGGCGAAGCTGCACTTGGCTCCAACGTGGACTTGGTCAAGAATCTCGATCAGTACATTCAGGACCGGTTTGACGAATTCGATGCCGACCGCCAGAGCATGTCCGTCGTGATACAGGAGGCGAAGTCGCTGACCACGCTGGTGGACCTGATCAAGCACATTTCCGCACAGACCAACCTGCTGGCGCTCAACGCGGCGATCGAGGCGGCGCGGGCGGGTGAAGTGGGCCGCGGCTTCGCGGTGGTGGCGGACGAGGTGCGCAAGCTGTCCGGCGAAACCGACGCTGCGGTGGAGAAGATCCAGGATGGCATCGAACACGTCGCTACAACTATAGAGGAGCAGTTCCGCCACAAGCTGGAAAACTCCAAGATCGACCAGCAAAAGGAATTGCTGGAGAATTTTTCCCGGCATCTGGGCAGCATGGGGGGGAACTATCACATGCTGATGAAGCATGACGAACAGATGCTCACGAACATGCGCGCGACCAGCGAGACGTTATCCTCGATGTTCATGGAGGTGCTGGCGAACATCCAGTTCCAGGATGTCACCCGGCAGCAGATCGAGCTGGTGCAGAACGCGCTGGGGCGTCTCGACACGCATATCGCACAGCTGGTGGAGATGATGCGCAACAAGGATTTTTCCGATTCCGCGTCGATCAAGGATCACATCGATCAGATATACGAAGGCTATGTGATGGACAAACAGCGTACTGTCCATCAGTCTGTGGTAGGTGAAAATCCGCATTCCGGAGGTGCTGCGCCCACGCAGAAGATCGAACTGTTCTGATGCGTCGTGGCCAAGGTTGGCGGCGCATATGCAATGCAGCAGTGCTAATGCAGTTGTCCTGATGTGATATTTTTGGGGAGGCGGAAGCATGGGAAAGTCGGCACACCGCAACATCGCGATTAAAGAAGACATGACCATCTACAACGCGGCGGCACAGAAACACATGCTGCTGGAAGCGCTGTCCGGTTGCGAGGAGCTGGATCTGGATCTGTCCCAGGTCAGCGAGATGGACACCGCGGGTTTCCAGGTGTTGCTGCTGACCAAGCGCGAAGCCACGCAAGCGAGCAAGACCATGCGGCTGACGGCGCACAGCAAGGCGGTGACCGAATTGCTCGATCTCTACAACATGGCGAGCTACTTCGGCGACCCGCTGGTGATACCGGCCAACGAATAGCTTGCGGCGAGCCGGACTTAATTCAAGCCTGGGAGAGACAAAAAAAGGGGGGGGGATGGACGCGATTCAACAAGCCTTTGTAGTCGAAAGCCGCGAGCTGTTGCAGATGATGGAAGACAATCTGCTGCAGCTGGAGAACAGTGGCGGCGATCCGGAAATCATCAATGCGATCTTTCGTGCCGCCCATACCATCAAGGGGGGAGCAGGCGTCATCGAGTGCCGCTTCATCGTCGAATTCACCCATGTGCTGGAGAACCTGCTGGACGAGATGCGCGCCGGGACCATCGTCCCGGACCGTGCGTTGATCGAGGTGCTGCTCGCCTGTTCCGACCAGCTGGGCAAGCTGATGGGCTGTGTTGAGAGCGACGCCGAGCCGGACGAGGAGCTCAACCAGGCCAGCCGGTCGCTGCGCGAGCAGTTGCAGCGTTATCTCGGCGCGCCGGCCTCCGCAAGCAAGGACGTCGCGCTGAGCGAAGCCGAGGTGCAGGCCGTCGGCGGAGGCGAGATGGAAACGGACAACTGGCATATCTCGTTGCGTTTCGGCCCCGATGTGTTGCGCAAGGGCATGGATCCGGCATCCTTCCTGCGTTACCTGATGGAGTTCGGCCAGATCGTCCAGCTGGTGACGCTGCCCGATGCGATGCCCGCAGCGGATGAGATGGATGCGGAATCCTGCTATCTGGGGTTCGAGATATCCTACAAGTCGGATGCGGACAAGGCGCGGATCGAAAGCGTGTTCGACTTCGTGCGCGACGACTGCGTGATACATATCTGGCCGCCGCACAGCAAGCTGGCCGATTTCATCGCATCCATCGAATCGCTGCCGGAAGACACGATGCGCCTGGGCGAGATACTGATCAAGTGCGGCGCGTTGACCCAGAACGAACTGGATCTTGCGCTGGATGCCCAGTCTGACCGGGAGGTGGATGCGCCCCAGCCCAAGATCGGTGAGGTGCTGGTCGATCAGGGGGTGATCACGCCAGAGGTGGTCGAGGCGGCCGCCGTCAAGCAAAACAAGGTCGCCGAAAAGAAGAACCTCGAATCCCAGCTGATCCGGGTGCAGGCCGCCAAGCTGGATCAGCTGATCGATCTGGTGGGCGAGATGGTCATCGCCAGCGCCGGCGCCAACATGCTGGCGCACAAGAGCGGCGAGACCGCGCTGGCGGAGGCGACTTCGGTGATTACGATGCTGGTGGAGCAGATCCGCGACAGCGCGCTTCAGTTGCGCATGGTGCAGATCGGCGAGACATTCTCGCGCTTCCACCGGGTGGTGCGCGACACCAGCCGCGAACTGGACAAGGATATCGAGCTGGTCATCAGCGGCAATGAGGCCGAGCTGGACAAGTCCGTCGTCGAAAAACTGGGCGACCCGCTGATGCACCTGGTGCGCAACGCGCTCGACCACGGTATCGAATCTCCCCAGGTGCGCATCGCCAAAGGCAAGCCGCCGCGCGGTACGCTCAGGCTCAACGCCTACCATGAGTCCGGCAGTATCGCGATCGAGATCACCGACGATGGTGCCGGCCTGAACCGGGAAAAAATCCTCAGTAAGGCGCGCGAACGCGAATTGATCGGGCCTAACCAGACTTTGAGCGACAGCGAGGCCTTCGCGCTGATCTTCGAGCCGGGATTCTCCACCGCCGAGAAAGTGACCAACATCTCCGGCCGCGGTGTTGGGCTGGACGTCGTGAAACGCAATATCACCGCTCTGCGCGGCAGTGTCGAAGTGGAAAGCAAGGAGGGGCAGGGTTCGACCTTCCGTATCCGTCTGCCGCTGACGCTGGCGATCATCGACGGCTTCCTGGTCGGTGTCGGCAAGGCCTCCTACGTGATACCGCTGGGCACGGTGGTGGAATGCATCGAGCTTTCCGAGAAAGCCCGGACAGAAACGAACAACCGCCAGTACATCAATCTGCGCGGCGAGGTGTTGCCGTTCGTGCGCTTGCGCGAGCAGTTCGAAATCTCCGAGCAGGGCGGCAAGCGCGAGAATATTGTCGTGGTGCAATACGCGGGACAGAAGATCGGCCTGGTGGTGGATGAGCTGATGGGCGAGTTTCAGACCGTAATCAAGCCGCTGGGGACCATCTTCAAACATATCAAGGGCATCGGCGGCTCCACGATATTGGGGTCGGGCGAGGTGGCGCTGATACTCGATGTGCAGTCGTTGGTAGCGCTGGCGACGGTGCAGCAGAACCGGTTGCAATCGGCAGAGGCCGTTAAAGTCTAGATTTTGTTGTGTTACTTCAGGGAGGCGAAAATGTTCAAGAACATGAAAATCGGTATGAAGCTCGGCGCAGGCTTCGTGTTTGTGCTGTTGATACTCGCAACGGTTTCCGGCATCAGCATCATGCGCCTGGCGGCCTTGGATGAAGATATTAATGATGTGGTCAAGGACAAGATGCCCAAGACGGCATGGGCGAACAATATCAACAGCGAGATCAACCAGATCGCCCGTGCGATGCGCACGATACTGCTGACCAATGACGAGAAGACCATCAAGGGGCAGCTCGATGAGATTCAGTCGTCACGCAAGATCATTGTTGAAAATATTGACAAGCTGGACAAGACCATCAAGACCGATGAGGGTAAAGTTAAGATTAAGGCCCTCATTGATGCCCGCACTGACTTTGTCAGCGCACAGGACAAGTTTCTCGAGATGGCTGACGCGTACATGAAGGCCAGGGCGCAATCGGAAGGCGCCGCCGAGGCCAAGAAGGCGGCCGCGACCACCTACCTGCTGGAAGACATACGCCCAAAGCAGAGGGCCTATATGGATGCCGTAGATGCTCTCATCAATTATCAGGAGGAGCTGGCGAACAAGACCGGTGCGGAGGCGCAAAAGAACTATGAGACGGCGCGCAACACGCTGGTCACGCTGTCCATCATCGCCATCGTGCTGACGATCATCCTCGCCGTCTGGCTGACGCGCATGATTACCCGTCCGCTGGCCGAGGCGGTGGAGGTGGCCAATCAATTGTCCGAGGGTAACCTGAACGTCAAGATCGTGGTCGATTCCAAGGATGAGACCGGCCAGTTGCTGACGGCGATGCAGACCATGGTGGGCAAGCTGGCGGAGATCATCACCGCGGTGCGGTCGGGGGCGGACTCGTTGTCGAGCGCCGCGGAAGAGATCAGCGCGACCGCGCAATCGCTGTCGCAGGCATCGAGCGAGCAGGCGGCGAGCGTGGAAGAGACCACCGCCTCGATCGAGCAGATGACCGCCTCGATCAACCAGAACACCGAGAATGCCAAGGTGACCGACAGCATGGCCGGCAAGGCGGCCAAGGAAGCGACCGAGGGCGGTCAGGCGGTAGGCAGCACGGTCGAGGCGATGAAGAAGATCGCCGGCAAGATCGGCATTGTTGACGACATCGCCTACCAGACCAACCTGCTGGCGCTGAATGCGGCGATCGAAGCGGCGCGCGCCGGCGAGCACGGCAAAGGCTTTGCGGTGGTGGCGGCGGAAGTGCGCAAGCTGGCCGAGCGCAGCCAGGTGGCCGCACAGGAGATCGGCGAGCTTGCCGGCAGCAGCGTAGGCCTGGCGGAAAAGGCCGGCAAGCTGCTCGACGAGATCGTGCCCTCGATCAACAAGACCTCGGATCTGGTGCAGGAAATCGCCTCCGCGTCATCGGAACAATCCTCGGGTGTCGCGCAAATCAACAGCGCGATGGGGCAGCTGAACCAGACCACCCAGCAGAATGCCTCTGCCTCGGAAGAGCTGGCCGCGACGGCGGAAGAAATGAGCAGCCAGACCGAGCAGCTGCAGAACGTGATGACCTTCTTCAAGCTGGACAATGCCGCAGTGCAGGGAACGGGTTCGGTGCGCCACAGCGCGGGGCCCGCACGTAGCCAGCCCAAGCCTGCGCCGGCCAAAGTTGCCGCGAAGAAACCGGCCGGCAAGCCTGCTGCCGGGGCGCCCGACGAACAGGACTTTGAACGTTTCTAGGGAGGAGGCCATGAACCAAGCGAATAATCTGCCGGTCGCCCCGGGACAACTGGCGGACGGCGAAGATCAGCAGTACCTGACCTTCTTGTTGAGCAACGAGATGTTCGCGATTGCGATCCTCAACATCAAGGAGATCATCGAATATGGCAATCTGACCGAGGTGCCGATGATGCCGGGTTTCATCCGTGGCGTGATCAATCTGCGCGGCAGCGTGGTACCGGTGGTGGATCTGTCGGCGCGCTTCGGGCGAAACAAGACCGAGGTGTCGCGGCGCACCTGCATCGTCATCATCGAGGTGGCAAACGGAGAGGAGTCGAAACAGGATATCGGCGTGATGGTCGACAGCGTGTCGGAAGTGCTGGAGATCCCCCGCAGCGAGATCGAGCCGCCACCTGCGTTTGGCGCGAAGATACGCGTGGACTTCATCCATGGCATGGGCAAGGTGGATGGCAAGTTCGTCATCATCCTGGATGCGGACAAGGTGCTGTCGGTCGATGAGTTGTCCATGCTCGGACAGGCGGCTGCAACCGTGCCCGTGCCTCAGGCCGAGACTGCCTGAGGCGGCATGTATCCGTACGCCGGGTGCGATCAGAACAGCTCGATCTTTTTTTCCGGGGTGGGTTTTTTCATGGTCAGCGAAAGCTCGTATGCCTGTTCGGCCTTGGCGACTTCGGCGGCATTGGCCTGAGTGGTCGGGATGCGCCGGCAGAAGGCCTCGCCGCTTTGGGGGACGAACACGATCTTGCGCGACCAGGGGCCGTTGAAGTCGGAGGCGACCAGCGGGATGCCTTCACGATTCAGCCACTCTTTGGCGAATGTCGAATTGCGTTCGCCTATCGCCAGGCGGATCGAACTGACGATGGTGCCCCCGCCGAACGCCTTGGCGACCAGTCTGGATTTTTGTGCGCCCTTGTTGAGCAGGCCATTGACCAGGACTTCCATCGAATAATCGCCGTTCAGGATCACGTCGACATCGGAGTTTGCGGAACTTGTGCTGCTCGGCAACAGGAAATGGTTCATGCCGCCGATGCGGAGTTTTTGGTCGTACAGGCAGACGGCAACGCAGGAGCCGAGCAATGTGGAAATCGGCCGCTCGGTTTCGATCGCCCAGCCACCGGGATTGATGTTCTTGGCGATGCGCTCGAAATCCTTGCCTGTTTGATGGGTAGCGTCGTTCATGGAAGCAGGGAGGTAATGGAGTTGGTGTCATTGACCGTGCGCAACGGCCCCATTCTACATGCAATCCGGCGCCTGCTGCAGTCCGAACAGAGGCGCCGGTTTGCCGATATAAATGCCGGCGTGTTGCGGGTATGATCCTTCCATGAACAAACGTGACGCTTTCGAGGCGATCGCCAACCAGGCAGCCAGGGGGATACTGGCTTTCCCGACGGGCGCGCAAGTGGCGCTCAAGCTGCGCCAGACGCTCAACGATCCTGACTGTATGCTCGATACCGCAGCCAGGCTGATATTGGCGGAACCGTTGCTCGCGGCGCGGGTGATATCGATGGCCAACTCCGTGGTCTATAACCGATCCGGGCGGGAGATCACCGATGTGCGGATGGCGGTGTCGCTGATTGGATTCCGGACGATACAGTCGTTGGCGATGGCTTTGGTGACGCGCCAGATGGCCGGACGATCGAGCGACCCGAAATGCCAGGAGCTGGTGCAGCAGCTGTGGGAGCACTCGGCCCATGTCGCCTCGCTTGCCCAGGTAATCGCGCGTCATGTGACGCATCAGGATCCCGAGGCCGCGATGTTCGCGGGCATCATCCACGAGATTGGCGGGTTTTATATGCTCTCCCGTGCCGCGCATTACCCGGGCTTGCTGGATGACGACTTTACCGATTGGCTGGAGTTCGGCGAGGTCGAGGTGGGGCGCGCGGTGCTCGCCAGGGTCGCGGTGCCGGAATCGGTGACTGCAGTCATCGAGGGGTTCTGGGATGGCTTCCTGGCAATGCCGCCGGTGACGCTGGCGGACACCTTGCTGCTGGCCGAGGAGTTGTCCCCGGTTCCTTCACCGTTGCATCGCCTGAAGAATGCCGAGGAGGTCAGCAGCATGGCCGCAAGCATCGAGATGCTGATCGGTGAAGAGACGCTGACCCGCATACTCGGTGAATCCGCAGAGGAAATCAGCTCGCTGACCAAGGCGTTGCAGTTCTAGGATGGTCTGATCATGGCTTACGAAATCAACGACACCGAGTTCAAGCGCTTCAGCAGCCTGCTCTATGACATCGCGGGCATCACGCTCACCGACGCCAAGAAAGCGTTGCTGACCGGCAGGCTGACCAAACGCCTGAATGCGCTGGGCATGGATACCTTCACGCAATATTTCAAGCATGTTACCGATGCAGCCCATGCCGACGAATTGCAGTTCATGGTGGACTTGCTGACTACCAACGAGACCTATTTTTTTCGCGAACCCCAGCATTTTGAGTTTCTCAGGCAGATATTGCCGCCCACGCTCAGGCAGGGGCAGGTGTTTCGTGTGTGGAGCGCGGCCGCGTCGATCGGTGCCGAGGCCTACACGATCGCGATGGTGCTGGCCGATAAATATGGCGTGGATGGCGCTTGGGAAATTCATGGCACCGATATCAATAACTCGGTGCTGGAGCAGGCGCGGCGCGGGCATTATCGGATCGCCGAGGCGGAAAAAATCCCGACCGCATATCTGAAAAAATATTGCCTGAAGGGCAAGGGGGAGCAGCAGGGCACGTTTCTGATCGATAAAAGACTGCGCCAGCATGTCGGTTTCGAGCAATTGAACCTGAATGTCGAAGGCATGAGAAAAATCGGCGACTTCGATGTGATTTTTTTGCGCAATGTGCTGATCTACTTCGATATACCGACCAAGCAGCGTGTCGTCGCCAATCTGATCCCCAGCATGAAAAATGGCGGGTATTTGATCGTCGGGCATTCCGAGTCGCTGAATGGCATCACGACTGCGCTGACACAGATAAAACCGACCATCTACAGGAGGCTCTAGGCATGCTGGAGGCCATCCGTGAGGTCTACTTGAAACCCGGCGATTTCTGCTTCGGCGAGGGAAATTTGCGCATCACCACGGTGCTGGGATCCTGTATCTCGATCATCCTGTGGCACCCGTTGCTGGCGCATGGTGGCATGTGTCATTACATGTTGCCCAGCCGGAATCAGCCGCGTGGCGATCTGGCTCTGGATGGAAAATATGGCGACGAAGCCATGGAGCTGTTCATGCTGGAGTTGAAAAAACGCCGGACCGCGCCCGGGCAATATCGGGTGGATGTATACGGCGGCGGGGACATGTTCGAGGACAGCACCTGGAACAACATGAGCGTCGGAAAACAGAATATCGAAATGGCAAACCGCCTGATCGATGAATATGGATTTAGCTTGGCGCGTGACCACCTCGGCCAGGTAGGACGCCGTCGCATCGCTTTCGATGTATGGAGCGGCGAGGTGCGTATGGTGCATGTGGATCACCGCAAAACGGGAAGCTGATGGACAAAATAAAAGTGATGATAGTAGATGATTCGGCGGTCGTGCGTGAAGTCGTCAAACAGGTGCTGGAATCAGATCCGTCGATTGAGGTGATCGGTACCGCGATGGATCCACTGTTTGCGATGGAGAAGATGAAAGTGCAGTGGCCGGACGTGATCGTGCTCGATATCGAAATGCCCCGGATGGATGGCTTGACCTTCCTGAACAAGATCATGACCGAACGACCGACACCGGTCGTGATCTGTTCCACGCTCACCGAGAAAGGGGCACAAGTAGCTGAATGCCGACGCCATCCTGGCCCCGCCTGGTGGCGCACCTGTCGGGCAGACCTCGGAGCAGGTCGTTGCGATAGGGACTTCCACCGGGGGAACGCAGGCGCTGGAGGCGGTGTTGACCGCATTGCCGCGGCTCTGTGCGGGCATTGTGATCGTGCAGCATATGCCCGAGATGTTTACCGAAGCCTTTGCGCAACGATTGAACAGCCTGTGCGAAATCGAGGTGCTCGAAGCCAGAAATAATGACCGCGTGATTCCAGGCCGTGCATTGATCGCACCGGGCGGAAAACATATGATGCTCAAGCGCAGCGGGGCGCAGTATCACGTGGAGGTGGTGGAGGGGCCTTTGGTGAATCGCCATCGACCCTCGGTGGATGTGTTGTTCCGTTCGGTCGCCAAGTACGCGGGAAAGAATGCGCTGGGCATCATCATGACCGGGATGGGCGACGACGGAGCGCGTGGCCTGAAGGAGATGCGCGATGCGGGTGCGCATACGATAGGCGAAGCCGAGGAGACCTGTGTGGTATACGGCATGCCCAAGGAGGCGATGAAGCTGGGTGCGGTGTGCGAGGAGATGCCGCTGTACCACATCGCCGGGAGGATCGGCGCCGTCCACGCGATGATTTCCGGCAGGTAGCCGATTTTGTTCGGATGGCCTGGAGTCTGATCACCCGCCGCGCGCGGTTTTTAGCTTGGCGCCAAGGAGGTGGATGGGTGCTGACGCCGTATTATTTCATGACGCATTTCGTTGAATTGTTCGCGGGTCTCGTGCTCGATGAACGTCTTGCCGACTAGCGGCGGGATCCATACTCCCGGAACGGTGTCCGCGTGATAAACGATCCGGGTTTGCGCGCCTTCCTGGGTCAAGCGGGTCGTGCCTTCCATCTTGCGCATGCTGCCGCTGAGCAGGTGAGACTGTATCTTTTCGGGCGGTGTCAGCTGTATCGCTCGTGTCGATTCGAATGGAAAGCTGATCGGGCCATAGGCCGCGGAACCCCGCTGGAATATCTCCAGCGTGTCGCCGGCAGAGGCCATGCCCCTGCTTTCCTTCAGGTTGGATACGAAACCGCTCATGTGTTCGAAATCGGTCAGCACCGCCCAGGCCTCCTGCCGGGTGGCAGGGACCAGCAGGTTCAAGTCGACGATCACCTCATCGCCCGAGATTGCACATTGACGTCGATATCGTCCGGCTGTTGGGCGGCTGCCGAAGCGGTCGGCATCAGGAATGCTGAACAGGCCAGCAACAGCAGGAAAATCCTTTTCATCGGATCAGATGCGTAATTCTGCGTCAGGCCGTCTAAGCATCAAGGCCGGACAACCGTTCAGCCGCGCTGACGGTGTTGGCCACCAGCAGTGTTCTGCAGGAGCATCGCGATCGTCATCGGCCCGACGCCGCCGGGAACCGGGGTGATCCAGCCGGCGACTTTCTGTGCCGAATCGAAATCCACGTCGCCGCATAATTTTCCGTCGGGCAGGCGGTTGATGCCGACGTCGATCACCGCGGCTCCAGGCTTGATCATCTCCCCGGTGACCATCCTGGGCTTGCCGGTGGCGACCACCAGGATATCGGCATCGCGGGTGAACTTGGCGAGGTCTACGGTTTTGGAGGTGCAGATCGTCACGGTGGCGTTGTGCTGCAACAGCAGCAGCGCCATCGGCTTGCCGACGATGTTGCTGCGGCCCACGACCACGGCGTGTTTGCCTTCGATCGAAACGCCGCTCTTTTGCAGCAGGATCAGCGACCCGTAAGGCGTGCATGGCGCGAAACGCATGTTGCCGGTGGCCAATGCGCCGACGTTGAACGGATGGAAGCCGTCGACGTCCTTGTCCGGGCTGATGGCGTTCAGCACCTTGTCGCTGTCGATGTGTTTGGGGACCGGCAGCTGCACCAGGATGCCGTGTATCTTAGGGTCGGCGTTCAGTTCCGCGATTTTCGCCAGTAGCGTTGCCTCGCTGGTGTCGGCCGACAGGGCGATGTGCTCGGAGTGCAGGCCCAGCTCTGCACAGGCCTTGACCTTGTTCGCGACATACACCCTGGAGGCGGGGTCCTCTCCGACGATGATCACCGCCAGGCCGGGAGTGATGCCGCGCGACTTGAGTTTATCGGCGCGCAGCTTCCATTCGGCACGCACTTGTTGGGCAATGGTTTTACCGTCGATGATTTGTGCCGTCATGATTTACTCCCGGTTTCGTAACTGGTTATTTGACCGCAAATTTTTTCTGGTATGCGTCGATGCCGTTCATGATCTCGGCATGAGCGGCTTCCACGCCTTCCCAGCCCTTGATCTTGACCCACTTGCCCGGTTCCAGCGCCTTGTACAGCTCGAAGAAGTGGCGGATCTGCTCCAGCGTGATCTCCGGCAGGTCCTGATAAGACTTGATGTTGTGGTACAGCGGGGTGAGCTTGTCGGTGGGTACGGCGATGATCTTCGCATCGTCGCCGCCCTCGTCGGACATCTGCAGCACGCCGACCGGACGGCATGGAATGACCGCGCCATGCACCACCGGGAACGGCGTGATGACCAGTACGTCCACCGGATCGCCATCGTCGGCGATCGTTTCGGGGATGAAACCGTAATTGCACGGGTAACGCATCAACGAGGAGATGAAGCGATCGACGATCAGCACGCCGGACTCCTTGTCGACCTCGTACTTGACCGGGTCGGCATGCTTGGGGATCTCGATGATGACATTGCATTGTTGCGGCAGCTTGTTGCCGGGGCGGACGTTTAACAGACTCATGCGGCTTCCTTAAGGGTTGATGAAAAAACCCGGCGATTATAAGCGATGAGCGAGGTTGCTGCCCAGTTTGCCGGTCATGCGAGAACCTTCAAGGGGTGTTTTTCGCTTGATTGCAAGCGCCTTGGGTTTAGAATGTGCGGAGATTCAGAATGCACCGACTTCAACCCCCGAGGAGAAATCTATGGCTACGCAAGCGAAGTTAATCGGCAAGAT
Organism: Nitrosomonadales bacterium; assembly: GCA_016197305.1. GTDB lineage: Bacteria > Pseudomonadota > Gammaproteobacteria > Burkholderiales > Gallionellaceae > Gallionella. Next base: position 23,465 of record JACPVZ010000066.1, read on the forward strand.
GGTCATTGGGCAATCCGGCGGCCCTACGGTAGTGATCAACCAATCCCTGGTCGGGGCGGTGCTGGAGGCGCGCAAGCAGCCCAGCATCACCGGCATACTCGGCGCGCGTCACGGCATCGCCGGCATCATGAAAGAAGACTTCGTCGATCTGACGACGCAGAGTGTCGAGCAACTCGAACTGGTTGCCACCACGCCTGCCGCTGCATTGGGCTCGGTGCGGCTCAAGCCGGGTCAGGCGGAATGCGAAAAGGTGTTCGAGGTGTTCCGAAAAAACGATGTGCGTTATTTCTTTTACATCGGCGGAAACGATTCTGCCGAGACTGCGCACATCATCGCCGAGATGGCGAAGCAGGCGAATTACGACTTCTGCACCGTGCATATCCCCAAGACGATAGACAACGACCTGAAAGTCACCGACCACTGCCCGGGCTTTGCGTCGGCGGCGCGCTTCGTCGCGCTGGCGTTCATGGGCGACGATCGCGACAACCGCGCGTTGCAGGGCATCAAGGTCAACGTGGTGATGGGACGCAGCGCCGGATTCCTGACTGCGGCATCGGCGCTGGCGCGTCAGGCGCCGGATGATGGACCGCACCTGATCTACCTGCCGGAGCGCGTGTTCGATGTTGCAAAATTCCAGCAGGACGTGCGCGATGCGGTGGCGAAATATGGCCGTTGTGTGGTCGCCGCTTCCGAGGGCATCTCCGACAAGGACGGCAATCCGATCTCGACCAGCGGCGAGAAGGATTCGCACGGCAACATCCAGTTGTCCGGCAGCGGGGCGCTGGGCGATACACTGGCGGCCTTGGTGAAGGAGGCTTTCCCCGGGCAAAAGGTGCGCGTGCGTGCCGATACCTTCGGTTACCTCCAGCGTTCTTTCCCCACCATCGTTTCGACGATCGATGCGAAAGAAGCGCGCGCAGTCGGGCAGCACGCGGTGCAGCATGCCTGCAGTACCGCGCAGCCTGGTTCGGTGGCGATACGCCGTCTGGGCAACAAACCCTATGCCAGTGAATGCTTCATCACGCCGCTATCCAGCGTGGCGAAGGTCGCCACGACGATGAAGGACGAGTACATCAATGCGGCGGGCAACGAT
>JACPVZ010000007.1:0-4072 GCA_016197305.1 Nitrosomonadales bacterium
CGTCGATCAAATCAATAGGGTCGAGCACATTGCCCTTGGACTTGGACATTTTCTGGCCTTCCGCATCGCGGATCAGGCCGTGCACATAGACATCCTTGAACGGGATCTTGCCGGTGATGTGCTTGGTCATCATCACCATGCGCGCCACCCAGAAGAAGATGATGTCGAAGCCGGTGACCAGCACCGACGACGGAAGGTATTGCTTCACAAATTCGTTCTGCGCGGTTAACGGTTGGTTCATGTCCCAGTCTAGCGTGGAGAACGGCCACAACGCGGAGGAGAACCAGGTGTCGAGCACGTCGTTGTCGCGGTCGAGCTGTCCGGCGTAGCCGGCCTTGTCCGCAAGCTTGCGTGCTTCGGTTTCGTCGCGCGCGACGAACACTTCGCCGTTCACGCCGTACCACGCGGGGATCTGATGCCCCCACCACAGCTGGCGGGAGATGCACCAGTCCTGAATGTTGTTCAGCCACTGGTTGTAGGTGTTCACCCAGTTCTCCGGGTGGAACTTGATCTCGCCGGACGCGACGCATTCCAGCGCCTGTTCGGTGATGCTCTTGCCTTCGGGATTGTCCTGTGTTTTTGGAGCGGACTTGCTCATCGCGACGAACCACTGGTCGGTGAGCATAGGCTCGATCACCACGCCGGTGCGGTCGCCGCGCGGTACCTTGAGTTTGTGCTTGTCGGCCTTGACGAACAGCCCGGCTGCTTCGAGGTCGGCCACGATCTGCTTGCGCGCGGTGAAGCGGTCCATGCCTTGGTATTGCTTGGGAGCGTGTTCGTTGATCTTCGCGTCCAGCGTGAGGATGGAGAATATTTTCAACTTGTGACGCTGTCCCACCGCATAGTCGTTGAAGTCATGCGCAGGCGTGACCTTCACCACGCCGGTGCCGAATTCCTTGTCCACGTATTCGTCGGCGATGACGGAGATCGTTCGGTCGCACAGCGGCAGCGTGACCTGCTTGCCGATGAGGTGTTTATAGCGCTCGTCTTCGGGATGCACCATCACCGCGACGTCGCCCAGCATGGTCTCGGGGCGGGTCGTTGCAACGACTAGGTAACCGGAACCATCCGTCGCCTTGGCATCGACCAGGGGGTACCGGATGTGGTACATGAAACCGTCTTCTTCTTCCTGCACCACTTCGAGGTCGGAGACGGCGGTGTGCAGCTTGGGGTCCCAGTTCACCAGGCGCTTGCCGCGATAGATCAGGCCTTCGTTGTACAGGCGCACGAAGGTCTCGGTGACCGAGCGCGACAGGCCTTCGTCCATCGTGAAGCGTGCGCGCGACCAGTCGGGAGAGGTGCCGAGGCGGCGCATCTGCTTGGTGATGGTGTTGCCGGAGTATTCTTTCCACTCCCACACCTTCTCGATGAACTTCTCGCGGCCCAAGTCGTGGCGCGAGACACCCTGCGCGTCGAGCTGGCGTTCCACCACGATCTGCGTGGCGATGCCCGCATGGTCGGTACCCGGTTGCCACAGCGTGTTGTCGCCGCGCATGCGGTGGTAGCGCGTCAGTGCGTCCATCAAGGTTTGATTAAAGCCGTGGCCCATGTGCAGGGTGCCGGTGACGTTGGGCGGCGGCAACTGGATGCAGAACGATGACGTCTTGTTCGGGGCGAGTCCGGCCTTGAAGTAGCCGGATTGTTCCCACTTGGGATACCAGCGCGCTTCGATGTCTTTAGGCTCGAAACTTTTGGCGAGTTCGTTCTTTTGCTGTTCCATGTTGAATATCGTGCAGGTTGAGTTGAATGTTGGCGACTGCTGATGTCGAAGGGTCGCGATTATAGCAAAGGCGGGCGTGGGCTTGCGGCCCGATGTGTCACCTTGCTTGGGGGGGCGAAGCCGCTAGCGTGGCTCGAGATGCGCAGACAAGGCGTCGCGCAGCAACATCGGGAGTTCGGCTTTGAGTTCGCCGAGCGCCTGGTCGAGCGCCTGTTTTTGCAGCTGCTCCAGACGGAGGCTGAGTTTGTTCCGCAGCAATGTTTCCAGGTGGCGGGTGAGTTGTTGTTCCAGTTGTTGCAGCTGCGCTTCGCTCAGCAGCGATGCGGCAGGTTCGTCGCCTGCAGCCTCGGGGGAATGAACGTGAGCGTCGGCGTGGTCTGCGATCCGCGCCGATTCAGGCAGGATAGGCAGGTCATCGGGCATGACGGCGGCATCGAGGGGTTCATCGGCGGGCGAGGTGGAAATATCGACCACCTCGGTGAGCGTCGGCAACTCTTCCGGAGTCAGGTCATCCGCCAGCTCGGTCAATAACGGCAAGCTGCCGGGCTGGTCGGTGCTTGGAAGTTCCAGGGGGGTCACGCGGTTTTTTCTCCGGTCGAATTGGAATGGGAGAGGTCGAAATGACGCAGCTCGTAGCCACGGTCCTTGTAGAATTTGTAACGCTCGCGCCCCAGGCGGCTGTCCTCGGCATCGCTGCCGACGATTTCAATGACGCGCTCGAAGCGGCTAAAAAACGGCATGCATTCGTGATGCAGGCTGATCAGCAGTTCGTGATGCGGGAACGGGTCGCTGCCATTGCTCAGCACGACCGGCATTTTCGCCGCATCATCCGCGTCGCTGCGGCAGTGCGGAATGAAGGCGGTGGCCGGGTAGTGCCATAACAGTTTATCCAGCGCATCGCAGGTGGTTGCATCCGGCAGGCTGATGGTCGTGCGCACACCATTCTGCATGGCCTTGTGGCTCAGCTGGCAGGCGGTGCGCAGCTTGTCTTCGCTGCCGGTGTAGAAATCTACTTTGGTCATCGGGTGCAGCCATGAAAAATCAATTTTTTGCGCGGTTAATCAGATATTGCGCCAGCAACGGCACCGGTCGCCCGGTCGCGCCTTTTTCCTTGCCTGACTTCCAGGCGGTGCCGGCGATGTCCAGATGCGCCCAGCGATAGTCCTTGGTGAAGCGCGCCAGGAAACAGGCTGCGGTGATCGTGCCGCCGGCCCGCCCGCCGATGTTCTGCATGTCGGCGAAGTTGCTGTCCAGCAGCGGCTGGTAATCGTCCCACAGCGGCAGTTGCCAGGCGCGGTCATGGGCTTGTTCGCCCGCAGCAAGCAGCTCTTGCGCGAGCGAGTCATCGTTGCTGAACAGGCCGCTGGCGACATGGCCCAGCGCGATGACGCAGGCGCCGGTCAGTGTGGCGATGTCGATTACGGTGTCAGGATCGAATTTTTTCGAGTAGGTTAGCGCATCGCACAGGATCAGGCGGCCTTCGGCGTCGGTGTTGAGTATCTCTATGGTCTGGCCGGACATGGAGGTGACGATGTCGCCGGGCTTGGTGGCGCGGCCGCTGGGCATGTTCTCGCAGGTCGGGATTACACCGACCACGTTGAGTTTGAGCCCCATCTCGGCGATGGCCTGCATGGTGCCGAGCACGCTGGCCGCACCGCACATGTCGTACTTCATCTCGTCCATCTCGGCGCCCGGCTTGAGCGAGATGCCGCCGGTATCGAAGGTGATGCCCTTGCCGACCAGCACGACAGGCTTCTGCTTCTTGCCTGCGCCGTGATATTCCAGCGTGATCAGTTTGGCAGGTTGTTCGCTGCCACGCGTGACGGACAGCAGCGAGCCCATGCCCAGTTTCTGCATGTCTTTCTCTTCCAGCACCGTGGTCTTGATGGATTTGTGCGCCTTGCCCAGCGCCAGCGCCTTGGCGGCCAGATAGCCCGGGGTGCAGATGTTGCCGGGCAAGTTGCCCAGCGTTTTGGTCAGTGCCATGCCGTTGGCAACGGCCTGCGTTTGGTCCAGAGCCTGTTGTGCTGTCGCAGAGGGTTTGTCCGCGCAGCCCAGCAACAGTTTGCGCAATACCGGGGCCTCTGCGGGCTTGCTCTTGAGCTGGTCACAACGGTAGACCGATTCGGCAGCGCACAGCACGCTTTGCCGGATCTTCCATGCGTCATCGCGGTCTTTGACGGCCAGGTCGGTGAGATAGAGGGCCGCATCCTTGCAGGAGGATTTCTGCAGCGCAGTTACGCCGGCGCGCAACGCATCGAGAAAAGCCTTTGCGGAGAATTCGGCGGCCTTGCCCAGCCCGACCAGCAATACACGGTCGGCGGCGATGTCGGGCACGTGATGCAGCATCAG
>JACPVZ010000007.1:4119-34164 GCA_016197305.1 Nitrosomonadales bacterium
GGTGCTGCAGGCTTTGCCGGTCATGTCACCGCTCGCGATGATGTCGCTGAGGCGATGCTTGGCGGCCTTGTCGAGCAGCTGGGCGGGGGGCGAGAGCTTGCCGCCCTCGTATACGCCAACCACGACACACCCGCTACGCTGCTTTTCCGGACTGCTTTGTTTTATGCTAAATTCCACGCGTTTCCCCTTGTGAAGAAGTTTCGTTTCAATGCCCGATTATCCGCAAACTCAGCGCATAAAGTCAAAGCCGTTGCGCATTGGCATCTTTCACCGAGCCTTGGTGGCTGAATTTGCGGGCAACGGTTTGCTGATATTCATGGTGTTGCTGGGCATTGTGGTTGTCAGTCAGCTGATACGCCTGCTGGGGGAGGCGGTCAGCGGCAGGCTGGCTGTCGATGGCGTGTTGGCGTTGCTGGGTTTCAGTGCGCTGAATTACTTGCCGGTGCTGCTGTCGATCAGCCTGTTCGTTTCCATTCTGCTTACGCTATCGCGTTGCTATCGCGACAGCGAGATGGTGGTGTGGTTCTCTTCCGGCATCGGATTGACGCGCTGGATACGTCCGGTGATGTGGTATGCGGTTCCGGTGGTTGCGTTGATTGCGCTGTTGAGCCTGGTATTGTCTCCGTGGGCGCTGCGCAAGGCAGATGAATTCAAGAATGAACTGGAAAGCCGCGATGATGTCACTGCTGCCACACCGGGGATGTTCCGCGAATCCAGGCAGGCCGACCGGGTATATTTTGTTGAGAATGTGAATGCCGGATCGAACCGGGTCAGCAACGTGTTTGTCCAGTCCGAGCAAAATGGCAAGTTGGGCATCATGGTGGCTCAACAGGGGTTGCAGGAAACCCTGCCGAACGGGGATCGGTTTTTGATCCTGCTCAATGGCACCCGTTACGAAGGTATCCCCGGTCAGCGGGATTACAACATCGTGGAATTCGAACGCTATGCGGTTCGCATCGATACCGTACCGGCCAAGCTTGCCCAGTCATGGCCGCGCACGATGCCCACTCCCGAGCTATGGCGTGATCGCAGCCTTTGGAAAATCGCGGAGCTGGAATGGCGGCTGGGTTTGCCAATCAGTGCTGCGTTGCTGGCACTGCTGGCGATCCCATTGAGCTATGTCAATCCGCGTGCCGGGCGTTCGCTCAACCTGGTTTTGGCTATCGTGTTGTACATGCTGTACAGCAACATGATCGGGGTGACGAACACTTGGGTTGCGCTGGGCAAGCTGTCTCCCGGTATCGGGCTGTGGGGCATACATGCATTGATGCTGGGGCTTGCAGTGTTGATGTTCTATCACCGCATGAATCTGGCCTGGCCGTACAGGGTGTTGTCAAAATGAATCTGTTGACGCGCTATTTGCAACGCGAAATCTATCTCAGTGTCGGGCTGGTATTCGCCGCGCTCATCATGCTGTTCGCCTTCCTGGATTTGATTCACGAACTGGGTGTCATGGGGCACGGGCAATACAGCCTGGGCTATGTGTTGCTGTTCGTGGTGCTGACTATTCCGGGGCATATCCATGAGCTGTTTCCGGTGGCAGTGCTGGTGGGCGCGATTTTCGCGCTGGTGCAAATGGCGGCCAGTTCGGAATTGACCGTGGTTCGCGCGTCCGGTGCGTCGCTGTGGCAGATGATAGGCGCACTGTTCAGGATCGCGTTGCCGATGGTGGCGCTGAGCTTCTGCGTCAGCGAATTTGTCGCGCCACCGAGCGAACGTATGGCGCAGAGATTGCGCCTTAAAGTCCAGAATTCCCAGGTTGCCTTGAAGGAGTTCCGTTCGGGCGTGTGGGTCAAGGACGAGCGCAGCTTCGTGAACGTGAAGAGCGTGATGCCGGATACTAGTTTGCGCAACGTCGATATTTACCGCTTCGATGACACCTACCATTTGCAGGCGATTACCAATGCGGAACGGGCAAGCTATATAGAGGACGGGCTTTGGAGGCTGGAAACGGTGAAGGAGACGCGCTTCGACAAGCAGGGCGTGCGCACCACGGCCATGCCGGGGCTGGAGTGGCGTTCGGCGCTGACCCCCGGCATCTTGAGTGTATTGCTGGTGGTGCCGGAGCAAATGTCAGCCTTTGATCTATACCAATACACCAGCCACTTGAAGGAAAACCACCAGAAAAGCGCGCGTTACGAGATTGCGATGTGGAACAAGCTGGTCTATCCGTTTGCGTTGCTGGTGATGATGATATTGGCCTTGCCCTTCGCTTCCTATCAGCGGCGATCCGGGGGGATCAGCGCGATGATATTCATGGGGATCGTGATGGGGCTGGTGTTCCACTTTGTAGGCCGCCTGTTCGCCAGCCTGGGGGCGATCAACGACTGGCAGCCCTTTTATAGCGCGACAGCGATGACCGGGCTGTTTTTGTTGCTGGGAATGGCAATGTTGTGGTGGACCGAAAGACGCTAAGGGGCCAGTCCTATGGGTTGGCGTTATTCTGACTGGGGTTACTTGGTTGCGGGTACCGCGCTGGCCGGTTGTTGCATGGCCTTCTTTTCCTGCTCTTGCTTGACCATCTGCTTTACTTTTTCACGATGCTCCGCAGGCACCTTGCTGAAGGCATGATATTTTTCGCGCGCGGCCTTGCGTTGCTCGGGGGTCAGCTTGCTCCATTTTTCCAGGCGGCTGCGGAAACGATGTTTTTGCTCGGCAGTCAGGTGGGGGTAGCGCTTGGTTGTGGCAAGCAGGCGTTGTTGTTGCAGATCGGGTAAGCGATCCCATTGTTGGGCCAAGGGGCTGAGCGCCTCTTGTTGCATGGCGGTGAGCGATGACCAGGATGGGCCGGACCATGCGGGCGAGCTGGCCATGCCCAGCGCCAGAAAGACAGCCAATGCCGTAGAGTGTATTCGTTGAGTGCTTTGCATTATTCCAGCGCAATCATTCAATCAACGAACACTTCAATCGGCAATTCGTCGGTCAGGATGGCGACGTCCAGATCGCTGATTTGCTGTTCCTGATGCTGTTGCCAATATCCAGTACCGCCAATCACAACTGCGGCGGCAATAATCAGCGCCGCCAGCCATTGTTGGGTGGTGTGCGGCAACAGGCGGGATGTCCAGCGCCCACTATCGAGGACGAAAGCCGGCGCGCGGACAAGCTGTCGGCTGAGCGCTTGCTGGCGCGCCTGAGCGAGACCCGATAACGTCTCCGGCGCAAGCTGGCGGGTGCCATGATCCAGTGCCCGGATTATTTTGTCAGAGTTAAATTCTGTGTTCATGATAAATCGATGCCTTTCGCCTGGAGTGCGACCGCGAGTGCATGGTTTGCCCGGGAGCAGTGGGTTTTTACACTGCCTTCGCTGCACCCCATCGCCGCAGCAGTCTCGGCAGTATCCAGTCCTTCCCAGTAACGCAGCAAGAAGGCTTCGCGTTGACGCGCCGGCAAATCCGTCAGTGCCTGTTCGACCAGGGCGATGACCTGTTTCTGCTGCAGCGACGCATCCGGCGTGGCCGGTGCGCTCTGGTTGTCATTGTCCTCAAGTACGTCCAAGGGGTCAAATTCTTCATCGTCCTGTTTGGGTTGCAGCGCAGAAAACAATGTCGTCCAGGCGTTTTTGACTTTTTGTCTGCGGTAATAGTCGCGTATCGTGTTCTGCAGGATGCGCTGGAACAGCATCGGCAGCTCCTCGGCGGGCTTTCCGCCATATTTTTCGGCGAGCTTGATCATCGCGTCCTGAACGATGTCCAGCGCGGCGTGATCGTCTCGCACGGCAAACGCCGCATGTTTGAATGCACGACGCTCTACGCTGCTGAGAAATTCACTGAGTTCTGCGGGGCTAGCCAGTTTGTGCTCCTGATTGAGGCGCGCATGGTAGCAAATAGTCGTTCGCATCGCATGAAACCTTACCTTTTGTGCGACAAAGGTTGACCAAAATGCCGTCTGCCTTTATCTTACGCGGTTCTTTTTTGGCAAAGATTAAGGTGTCGTGATGGAGCTGACCGGTGCGGAAATAACGATCCGCTGTTTACAGGAGGAGGGGGTCGAATACATATTCGGCTACCCGGGCGGGGCCGTGCTGCACATTTACGATGCGCTGTTCCAGCAGGATAAGGTCAAGCATATTTTGGTGCGTCATGAGCAGGCTGCAATCCATGCCGCCGATGGCTATGCACGTTCTTCCGATAAGGTGGGCGTCGCCCTGGTGACATCCGGGCCGGGCATCACCAATGCGGTGACGGGGATTGCCACTGCCTATATGGACTCCATCCCGATGGTGGTGATCAGCGGCCAGGTGCCTTCCTATGCGATCGGCGAAGACGCATTCCAGGAGGTGGATGCAGTCGGGATCACGCGCCCGTGCGTCAAGCACAACTTCCTGGTCAAGGACGTCAAGGACATTGCTTTGACGATCAAAAAAGCCTTTTATCTGGCGCAGTCCGGGCGTCCCGGCCCGGTATTGGTCGATATCCCCAAGGATATTTCCAACCAGCGTACCGAGTTTGACTATCCGGCCACGGTGAATATCCGCTCTTACCATCCGGTCGGCAAGGGCGATGGCACACAGATCAAGCGCGCCGCTCAGCTATTGCTGGAAGCCAAGCGCCCGATGATATACGCCGGCGGCGGCGTGGTGCTGTCCAGCGCGGCGAAGCAGCTCACCGAGCTGGTGAATCTGCTGGGTTTCCCATGCACCAACACGCTGATGGGTTTGGGCGGGTTCCCCGCGACCGATCAGCATTTCGTCGGCATGTTGGGCATGCACGGCACCTACGAGGCCAATATGGCGATGCAGCATTGCGATGTGCTGATCGCGATCGGCGCGCGCTTTGATGATCGGGTGGTCGGCAACGTGGAGCATTTCGCACAGGTGCCGCGCAAGATCATCCATATCGACATCGATCCTTCGTCGATCGCCAAGCGCGTGAAGGTCGATGTGCCTATCGTCGGCGAACTCAAGCCGGTGCTGGACGAATTGCTCGGCGTGCTGCGCCATAGCAAGCAGAAGCCCGGTGCGGCCGATCTGGCCGCCTGGTGGAAGCAGATCGGCGAGTGGCGCACCAAGGGGGGCGGCCTGCGCTACAAGAATTCCGACGAGATCATCAAGCCCCAGTTCGTCATCGAGAAACTGTACGAAATCACCGGTGGCGATGCGTTCGTGACCTCGGATGTCGGCCAGCATCAGATGTGGGCCGCGCAATATTACAAGTTCGACAAGCCGCGGCGCTGGATCAACTCGGGCGGCCTGGGCACGATGGGCTTCGGCTTGCCTGCGGCGATGGGCGTGCAGCTGATCAATCCGGGCGCGACCGTGGCCTGTGTGACCGGCGAGGGCAGCATCCAGATGAACATCCAGGAATTGTCCACTTGCAAGCAGTTCCATCTGCCAATCAAGGTGTTGTCGCTCAACAATCGCTATCTCGGCATGGTGCGGCAGTGGCAGGAGTTTTTCCATGGCGACCGTTACTCCGAATCCTACATGGACGCGTTGCCGGACTTTGTGAAACTTGCCGAAGCCTATGGCCATGTCGGCATGCGCATTGAAAAGCCGTCCGACGTCGAGCCGGCCCTGAAAGAAGCCTTTGCGCGCAAGAAGGACTTGGTGTTTATGGATTTTCAGACCGATCCGAAAGAAAACGTGTTCCCGATGGTGCCGGGCGGCAAGGGCTTGTCCGAAGTCGTGCTGGCGGAGGATCTATAATGCGGCACATCATTTCATTGTTGATGGAAAACGAGGCGGGCGCGTTATCGCGGGTGGCCGGCTTGTTCTCGGCGCGCGGCTATAATATCGAATCCCTGACCGTGGCGCCGACCGAAGATCCGACCTTGTCGCGTATGACCATCGTCACCAGCGGCTCGGATGCGGTGATCGAGCAGATTACCAAGCAGCTTAACAAACTGATCGATGTGGCTGCGGTGATGGACCTGAGCGAAGGCGAGCACCTGGAGCGCGAGTTGATGCTGGTCAAGGTCAGCGCGCAGGGGGAGAGCAGGGAGGAGCTGAAGCGCATGACGGATATTTTCCGCGGCAGGATCATCGATGTGTCCAACGCGACCTACACGATCGAATTGACCGGTTCTCGTGCCAAGCTGGACAGCTTCCTGGAGGCGATTGGGCGGGATTTGATTCTGGAAACGGTGCGCACCGGTGCCTCTGGCATCGGGCGTGGCGATAGAATTTTGAAACTTTAAATTTTGGATTTTTAATTTTTTTGGAAAGAGAACGATATGAAAGTTTATTACGACAAAGATGCAGACCTGTCCCTGATCAAAGGCAAAAAGGTCACCATCGTGGGCTACGGTTCGCAAGGTCATGCACACGCGCAGAACCTGCGCGACTCCGGCGTGAATGTGACCGTGGCACTGCGCAAGAGCGGTGCGTCCTGGAAGAAGGCGGAAGGTGCGGGACTGAATGTCGCGGAAGTGGCAACTGCGGTCAAGGATGCCGACGTGGTGATGATCCTGTTGCCGGACGAGAACATTCCCCAGGTCTACAACGACGAAATCGCCCCGAACATGAAGGCCGGTGCGGCGCTGGCGTTCGCACACGGTTTCAACGTGCATTATAACCAGGTGGTGCCGCGTGCCGACGTGGACGTGATCATGATCGCGCCCAAGGGCCCAGGACACACCGTGCGTTCCGAATACCTCAAGGGCGGCGGCGTACCCAGCCTGATCGCGGTTTATCAGGATAAGTCCGGCAAGGCCCGCGACATCGCATTGTCCTACGCGGCAGCCAATGGCGGCACCAAGGGCGGCGTGATCGAGACCAATTTCCGCGAAGAGACCGAGACAGACCTGTTCGGCGAGCAGGCGGTGCTGTGCGGCGGTGCGGTGGAGCTGGTCAAGGCCGGTTTCGAGACGCTGACCGAAGCGGGTTATGCACCGGAAATGGCTTATTTCGAATGCCTGCACGAACTCAAGCTGATCGTGGACCTGATGTACGAGGGCGGCATCGCCAACATGAACTACTCGATCTCCAATAACGCGGAGTACGGCGAATATGTGACCGGACACCGTGTGATCGCGGATCAGGCGCGTGCGGCGATGAAGGAGTGTCTGGCCAATATCCAGAACGGTGAATATGCCAAGCGTTTCATCCTGGAAGGCCGTACCAACTATCCGGAAATGACCGCACGCCGTCGTTTGAACGCAGAGCATCCGATCGAAAAAGTGGGTGCGCAATTGCGCGGCATGATGCCGTGGATCACCAAGAACAAGCTGGTCGATCAATCGAAGAACTAAGCTGGCTGGCGGAGCGGCAAGGGGGATGGGATAAGGGCTGGCAGCCCGCCCCTTCCCCTTTCTCTTTTCTGTTTTCAACTCACCCTATCTCATATGAACAACTATCCTCATCCCATCATTGCTCGCGAGGGCTGGCCATTTTTGGCGATTGCGCTGGCTCTTGCGGTTGCCGCTACGCTGTGGTGCGCGATGTGGTCCATTCCATTGTGGATCATCGCCTTGTTCGTGCTGCAGTTCTTCCGCGATCCGCCGCGGGAGATTCCGCAGCAGGCCGGGGCGGTCCTGTCGCCTGCCGATGGCCGCGTTATCAAGGTTGAGCGCATTACCGACCCCTACGGGAAACGGGAGGCGATTCTGATCAGCGTGTTCATGAATGTGTTCAACGTGCATTCCAATCGCAGCCCGGTGGATGGCAAGGTGGAGCAGGTGCAGTACTTCCCGGGTAAATTTGTGAATGCCGATCTGGACAAGGCATCACTCGAAAATGAGCGCAATGCGATCGTGCTGAAAACACCGGGCGGGCAAACGGTGACCTTTGTTCAGGTGGCCGGCCTGATCGCGCGCCGCATCCTGTGCTACGTCAAGACGGGAGATATGCTGACCCGCGGCCAGCGCTACGGCTTCATCCGCTTCGGTTCGCGCGTGGATGTGTATCTGCCCGTGGATGCTGCTGTTAAGGTGAGCATAGGCGACAAGGTTTCGGCAACCACCACGGTCTTGGCAATGTTGCCGCAAAGCTGATAGCCTACCAATCCTATTTCATCGGTGAAACCGGGTTGGCATCCTGATATGACTATTAGCCATTCGACTAGGCTGTCAAAAAACGACAACCAAGTCGCTGGTTATCACGCACTCCTGGTCGTGCTATTTACACTGCCTGCGTCGTTCGTTTGTCGCCGCCTTGTTTGACCATCGAAATAGAACTGGAGTAAATACATGGACGAATTCAACCCACGCAAACCGATGAATCTGCGCAAGCGCGGTATTTACCTGTTGCCCAACCTGTTTACCACGGGCGCGCTGTTTGCCGGTTTTTACGCGATCGTGCAGGCGATGAACGGCAAGTTCGAATATGCCGCAGTGGCGGTTTTCATCGCGATGGTGCTGGATGGGCTGGATGGACGTGTAGCACGTCTTACCCATACACAAAGCGAATTCGGCGCGGAATACGACAGCCTGTCGGACATGGTTTCGTTCGGTGTTGCTCCGGCGCTGGTGATGTATGAGTGGGCGCTCCGGTCTTTGGGCAAGTGGGGGTGGTTCGCCGCCTTTATCTACTGTGCCGCGACCGCGTTGCGCCTAGCACGCTTCAACACCAATATCGATATCGTCGACAAGCGCTACTTCCAGGGTTTGCCCAGCCCCGCTGCCGCGGCCCTGGTGGCGGGGTTCGTCTGGGTGATGCACGACTACGACTATAGCGGCCTGTCGGTGCGCTGGTATGCGGCCTCCCTGACGGTGTTTGCCGGGCTGAGCATGGTCAGCAGCTTGCCGTTCTATAGCTTCAAGGATCTGAACATGCGCAAGAGCGTGCCATTCGTGGTGATTTTTCTGATCGCCCTGTTCTTCATCCTGATTTCCAGTTACCCGCCGGGCGTGTTGTTTGCGTTGTTCCTGATTTATTCCTTGTCGGGATATGTGATGTGGGTGATACGTCGCCGCAACAGGAGTGTTGCCACGAACTAGCGTTTGCCGTGATTTGTGGGTTGGGGCTGTTGCGTGCGGCCAGTAAAAAGGGCAACCCATTGCGGGTTGCCCTTGGTTTTGGAAGCCCTTGTCGGCGGTCTTACTGTTTGCGCATCTGCCCGACAAAGATCACCATCGCGAAGCTGCGCTGCAACTCCTTGCTGTACCAGTTCGACATGTTCACGCCCTTGCTGAAGCCGACGCGATCCCCTGCCTTCAGGTCGGGGATTTTGCCGCCTGCGATCCATACCAGCCCGTTCTGCGGGCTGTCGACCTGAACGTAGGTGTAGGCCTCGGCCTGGATGACCTGTTTCACCAGACCCGAGTTAGGCAGTTCAGATTTCTTCTTCTCACGCTCGATCAGTTTTGCCTTGATCGCTTTGGCTTCTTCGTTCGTACCCCAGTAGCCGAGCTCGCCATCCTTGTTGTGTTCGGCGTAAATCACGCTGTTCAGATAACCGTCACGATTGGTGCCGCCTATCACATAGAGGCGGCCGTTATAGTCGAACGTGCTGAAATTGGCGCGAGGCTGGTCGAGATGGGTCGTGTATTGCCATGCTTCCAGGGCGCCATCTTTGCCGACTTTGGTGCGTTCGATGCTGTCCAGATATTCCGCGCCGGAAATGCCGCCGATCGCATACATGAAGTCGCCGTATGCGGAGCTGGACAGGCCGTAGCGGCCTTGTTGCATCGGGGTGGTCGCTTGCCATTTCTGGGTGTTCCCCTTGTCGGTATGGCGTGTCCATTCGACATCGGTGATGCCGACGCCCTTGGTCTGATCGTGGCCGCCGATGATGAAGAAACGGTCGTCTTCCCGCTTCACGCTGTTCACGTAACGGGGGATCGTCATCAGTTCGGGGTCGAGCGTCCACTCGCCGAGGCTGCCATCGGGCTTGAAGTCCGCATATTCAACGGTATCGAGCAGGACACCGCCGAAACCGCCGAAGGAATAGATACGCTTGTCGGTAGCGATGATCTTGCTGCAACGGCGCGTGACCACCATTTCATTCTTTTCCTTTTCCCAGGGGCCGAGTGTGCCGTCTTCCAGGATGCGGGCGCGTTCGATCGAGCGCAACAAATGGTGACCAAAGGGTCCGTTGCCGCCGCCGGCCACGTAGACATAATCGCCATGCACCACCGCCTCCATGAAGCCGCGCTCCTCGTTGAGCGGGTGCCCGGCCTGCCATGCGCCCAAGCTGCCGTCCTTCTGGATCTGTGCATATTCGGTGATATTGACAAAGTTGGTGCCATCCACGCCGCCGATCAGATAGACCTTGTCTTTGACGACGACGGTGGCCGTGCCTGCCCTGGGGGCGCTGAACGGGGTGGTTTCTTTCCAGTCCGCAATCCACACCTGGTTTGCGCATCCTGACAACATCAACGCCGCAATGGCGATCCATAATTTAACCAAACTAGACATGCTGTTTCCTTGAGCGATTTCTTGAAATTAACCCGATATTCGTCGTTTCATGTGGCTTTGCTGCGGGCAGGATTGTAACAGATGCCCGGAGTCAAGCCACCCGAGCCGGGTGTGGCTACCCATTGCGTGGGGCGATAAAACTGGTAATATTCGCCACATGCATTTCTCTACCCACATCGCTCGTCTTCATTCCACGTTCAGCCTGCTGGCTGCGCTGCTGCTGCGCGGCGCGCGCTAATCCTGCCCAAGATAACTCGTACAAAACGCTGCAACCCTGAGGGTTGCGCAGGCTCAATCTATTTATAGCGGAGTTCAGCATGCCAAATAATATGAATGTGACAGACAAATTGATTATTTTTGATACCACCCTGCGCGATGGTGAGCAGAGCCCGGGTGCGGCGATGACCAAGGAAAAGAAGTTGCGCATCGCGCGACAGCTGGAAAAACTCGGTGTGGATATCATCGAAGCCGGGTTCGCAGCGGCCAGCCCGGGCGATTTCGACGCGGTGCGTTCGGTTGCCGAGATCGTCAAGGAATCCACGGTGTGTTCCTTGGCGCGCGCCAGCGAGAACGATGTGCGCCGCGCCGGCGAGGCGATCAAGCCGGCAAAATCGGGGCGTATCCATACTTTCATTGCCACCAGCCCGATCCACATGCAGCACAAGTTGCGCATGACTCCCGACCAAGTGGTCGAGCGCGCCGTTGCTGCGGTGAAATGGGCGCTGGAATATACCGACGACGTGGAGTTCTCGGCCGAGGACGCAGTCCGTTCGGACATGGATTTTCTGGTGCGTGTGTTCGATGCGGTGATCCAGGCCGGGGCCAAGACGCTGAACGTGCCGGATACCGTCGGTTATTCGATTCCCGCAGCGTGGGGCGAGCGCATCAAGGAGCTGATCGCGCGCGTGCCCAATTCGCATAAAGTGATCTGGTCCACCCATTGCCACAACGATCTGGGCTTGGCCGTCGCGAACTCCTTGTCCGCGGTGATGAACGGCGCGCGTCAGGTGGAATGTACCATCAATGGCCTCGGTGAACGTGCCGGCAATGCCTCGCTGGAGGAAATCGTGATGGCGGTGCGCACGCGCCGCGATGTGTTCAATCTGGATACGCGCATCGACACCACGCAGATCGTGCCGACCTCCAAGCTGGTCTCCAGCATCACCGGTTATCCGGTGCAGCCGAACAAGGCGATCGTCGGCGCGAATGCGTTTGCGCACGAATCCGGCATCCATCAGGACGGCGTGCTCAAGCATCGCGAAACCTACGAGATCATGCGTGCCGAGGATGTGGGCTGGAACGCCAACAAGTTGTCTTTGGGCAAGTTGTCGGGGCGCAATGCCTTGCGTCAGCGATTCACCGCGCTGAATATCGAGTTCGATACCGAAGATACGT
This sequence comes from Nitrosomonadales bacterium, assembly GCA_016197305.1. Classification (GTDB taxonomy): domain Bacteria; phylum Pseudomonadota; class Gammaproteobacteria; order Burkholderiales; family Gallionellaceae; genus Gallionella. Next base: position 15,809 of record JACPVZ010000007.1, read on the forward strand.
TCAACGCCGCGTTCCAGCGCTTCAAGGAGCTGGCGGACCGCAAGCACGAAATTTTCGACGAGGACTTGCAGGCCTTGGTCAGCGATGAAGCGGTGGCGCAGGTCAACGAGCATTTCCGTCTGGTGTCGTTGCGCGCCCATTGCGAGACCGGCATCCTGCCGGTGGCCAAGGTGGTGATGAGTATCGGCGACCGCCAGCAGGAAGCCGAGATGCAGGGCGGCGGCCCGGTGGATGCGACGTTCAAGGCGATCGAGCAAATCGTGCACAGCGGCACCGAGCTGCAACTGTATTCGGTGAACAACATCACCAGCGGTACCGATGCGCAGGGCGAGGTGACCGTGCGGCTGTCCAAAGGCGGGCGCATCGTCAACGGACAGGGCGCGGATACCGATATCGTCGTGGCTTCGGCCAAGGCCTACCTGAATGCATTGAACAAGCTGCACAGCGGGGCCGAACGCGCACACCCGCAAGTGTGAACTTTTGCACGTTTTGCTGATCTGACTTGGCGGCACGTCCAGGCGTGCCGTTTTTATTTGTTAAGAGAGGTGGAGCATGAGCATGCGAATAGCCGGTATCGTTGCAGCTGGATTGGTTTGATTTTTCCAGGGCGGATCTGTCCAAGGCCAATCTGAGCGATGTCAATCTGTACCAAGGCAAGCTGTCCGGTGCCAATCTGAGCGGGGCTGATATGTCGCGCATCAATTTGTTTTTTGCGGATTTGAGTGGGGCTAATTTGACCGGAGCCAATCTGAGTGCGGCGAGACTGGAGGGCACCGATTTTTCCGATGCCAATCTGACCGATGTTACTCTGGTGGGTGCGCAGCTTAACAAGAACAAATTCTTCCGCGCTGTTTTTTGCCGTACCGTGATGCCGGACGGCATCATCAACAACGCCAACTGTCCGGTGGAAAAGCCAAAGGCTGAAATAGCGACGCCAACCGCTGGCGGGGTCGCCAGCATCAACGGATGTGCAATCAAGCCACAGACGGTTTGCAGCAACGCTGCGTTGGCAGAAGCCAACCTCGCGTCAGTCGATTTGACCTCCGCACAGCTGTATTTGGCCAACCTGGCTTCGGCCAATTTATTTAAAGCCAACCTCACCAAAATTAATTTGACCGAGGCCAATCTGGCGCGCGCCAATCTTGACCGCGCCAACCTGTCGCAGGCCAACCTCACCGATGCCAATTTCAACAAGGCGATTTTGCGCGGTGCACGGCTAGGGCGGGCGAACCTTACCGGGGCAACATTGCTGAATGCCGACTTGTCCGATGCTGATCTGACGGGTGCAAACCTCACCGATGCGGTGCTGACCGGTGCGACCTTGTGTCATACCGTGATGGCGGATGGTGTCGTCAATAACGCCAGCTGCATGCCGGAAAAGAAGATGGAAGTGCTGGTCGAGCCTGCCAAGGAGCCGCTCAAGATTGAGTCGTTGCCAGTGCCCACAACCAGGGCCAATGTTAAAGCCAAACGCAAGTAAGGCGGCAGTTTTCACCCCAAAAAAAGGCCGCTCACGCGGCCTTTTTTGTTGGCTCAGGGCTTGGTCAGTTTGGACATCGCGACCAGCGCCTGGCGCGCCTGTTGCGCATCCAGCACCGGTTCGGTGAAATCGAAGCGCAGAATCTGATCGTCTGCGCGCACGTCGAAGCCGTCGCAATCGATGCCCAGCATCTCGACTTTCTGTGCCGTGTGCTGGTGGAAGTGCTGGCAGTAGCGTTGCATCGTGTCGCAGTGGTCGCTGTTCATGTGCGCGATGACGCCGTCTTCCTGTTCCGCAAGCGCGTAGTTAGGGCACAGGTAATCTTCCGTTGAAACCCAGTGGATCTTGCCGAAGCCGCCGATATAGCGGATCGCGACAGGTACGATGCGGTAAAAGGAAAAGTCGTGCATGCCGAAATAGGATGCGGCTTCGGGGAAATAGCGCAGGTAACGTGTGCCGACCTGTGCCTTGTCCTCTACCAGATGCGCGGTGCCGACCACGGTGACGCGTCCCTGGGTCTGGATATGCGAGTCGCGCTGATTGTGGGTGATCAGGCTGACGCGCGGGTCGTTGAGGATGTTCTTGGTGTGCTCGGCGATGGTGCTGATCAAAATCAGCAGGCTGCCATCGTGGTTCACCAGATAGGGCGTGATCGAGCCGAACGGGTAGCCTTCGAATTTCTTGGACAGCGTGCTGAGCGCCCCGTAACGGTGGGCGCGTAACATTTGTCTTGCTTCCTGCGCATTGCTCATGCTTGGCCTTGGGGAGAAAGTTTGAGGGCGGTGTGCGCCAGCCGTTTGCCCAGCGCGATGCACAGTTTCTTTTCCGGCTCGCTGATCGGCAGGTCGCTGGCGATTCCTGCAACGTGGCTGGCGCCATAGGGGGTGCCGCCGCTTTGCGTGCTGGCGAGCTCCGGTTCGGAATAGGGCAGGCCGACGATCAGCATGCCGTGGTGCAGCAACGGCAGCATCATCGACAGCAGGGTGCTTTCCTGACCGCCGTGCATGCTGCTGCTCGAGGTGAACAGCGCGGCAGGCTTGCCAACCAGCGCATGTTTCATCCACAGGCCGCCGGTGCCATCCCAGAAATATTTCATCGCGGCAGCCATGTTGCCGAAACGGGTCGGGCTGCCCAATGCCAGGCCGATGCACTCCTCGAGGTCGCGCAGTTCGACATAGGGCGCGCCGCTGTCCGGGATGGATGGCTCAGTGGCTTCGCAGGTCGCGGAGACTTTGGGCACGGTACGCAGTCGCGCGCGGACACCATCGACCTGCTCGATGCCGCGTGCGATGAGCTGCGCCATCTGTCGGACCGAACCATGCTGGCTGTAGTACAGCACCAGGATTTCTTTGTCGGTTATCATGCGCGCATTATAGGGAAACCAACCGACCATGCAAAAGAATTGGCAAGACTTCGTGAACTTCATGCGCTTCGTCGTGATGCGCTTCAAGCAGGATCGCTGCGCGCAAATTGCGGCGAGTCTGACTTTCACCACCCTGTTGTCGCTGGTGCCGCTGATCACGATTGCGCTGACGATGTTCTCCGCGTTTCCGGTGTTCGATGACTTTTCCAGCGAGATCAAGTCGTTTCTGACCACTAACCTGATGCCGGAAAAGGCCGGGGGCGTGATCGCCCGTTACATGCAGCAGTTCGCCGAGAGCGCGACCCGGCTGACTGCACTGGGCATCGCGTTTTTGACGGTGACCGCGATGTTGATGATGCTGACGATAGATCAGGCGTTCAACGTGATCTGGCGGGTGTCGCGCCCGCGCCCGCTGCTCAAGCGGCTGGTCATTTACTGGGCGGTGCTGACACTGTCGCCGTTGCTGATCGGCGCCAGCCTGTCGCTGACCTCATGGCTGGTCGGGCTGTCGCTGGGTTATGCCAAGCATATCCCGGTATTCGGCGTGGGTTCGCTGAAGATTCTGCCGGTGCTGTTTACGACGCTGGCCTTCGCGATGTTGTTTCGCCTGGTGCCGAACCGGCATGTGCCGCGTGTGCATGCCTGGATCGGGGCGGTCGTGGCGGCGGCGGTGTTCGAGAGCATGAACAGGGTGTTCGGTTATTACATCAGCCATTTCCCGACTTATAAGCTGGTCTATGGCGCGTTTGCCAGCGTGCCGATCTTTCTGCTGTGGATATATTTTTCCTGGCTGGCGATCCTGGTCGGCGCGGTGATCGCCGCATCCCTGTCGCATTGGCGCGCTCCGGCGGCGCGCAAGCTTTCGTCCGCCGCGCAGTTGCTGGACGCGCTGCGGGTGTTGCGTTTCATGGTGCAGGGGCTGGAACAGGGCAGAGTGAGCACCTTCTCGGAGCTATCCAAGGCACTTTACCTGGGATACGACTCGCTGGAAAAAATCCTCGAGAAACTGGCCGGCGCCGACATGGTGCGCAAGGTTCAGGTGGAGGGCTGGTTGCTGATGCGTGATGCCAGCCATATTCATGGCGCCGAGCTGATCAGGCTGTTCGTGCTGGATTGCGCCGATCTGTCGAGTGAAGAACGGGGCGACCCCTTGCAGGACTGGCTGGCCGGTTGCGCGGCACAGCTTGAGCGGAGTGCGGATTTGTCGTTGCAGGAACTGTTTGCTCGCAGCGCTGCCTGAGTGCTTGCCCCAAGAGGCCATTTGCGCTTTAATGCGCGCCTGTTTTTAGGAGTATGTGATGAATTTTATTGAGAAATTGTTCGAAGGCACCTTGTGGAACAGCCGTTTTGTGATCATCGCTGCGGTGGCAGGCAGTCTGCTGGCCGGCTTTGCGATTTTTTTCATGGCAACCGTGGACGTGGTCTATCTGCTGCAGCATATCGTGCATTACGCCGATGCCGACCTGACGGGTGAGGCGCGCAAGGCCTTGCACGACAGCACGATCTCTCACATCGTCGAAGTGGTGGATGGCTACCTGCTGGCGACAGTCATGCTGATCTTCTCCCTGGGCTTGTATGAGCTGTTCATCAGCGACATCGACCAGGCGCACGGCAGCAAGGCATCCAGCAAGATTCTGGTGATCAACAGCCTGGACGACCTCAAGTCGCGCCTGGCCAAGGTGATCCTGATGATCATGATCGTCACGCTGTTCGAGCAGGCTTTGAACATGAAGCTGACTTCGCCGGTGGATCTGCTGTCTCTGGGTGGCAGTATCGCGTTGATCGCAGTCGCACTGTACTTCAGTCATGCTGCAGAACACCGCGCCAGTAATGACGGTGGCGATAGCGATACCTCCGACAAGCACGGGCATTGATTCGTGTCTGGATGGCTGATGGCGGGGCTGCGCCGGCTCCGGCTTTTTTGCCAGGCGTTGCTGTATCTGCTGTTGGCCGGGGCTGTTTCGGCGCAGGCCGCCGACTTCGCATTGGAGGATACGCAGGGCAGGCCGCAGCGGCTGGCCGATTATCGCGGCAAGTGGGTGCTGGTCAATTTCTGGGCGACCTGGTGCACGCCATGCCTGAGCGAGATACCCGAATTAAACAGCCTGCACAGTGCGCATAAGGACAAGGATCTGGTGGTGATCGGCATCGTGATGGATTCCGGCTCCAGCAGGAAAGTGGCCGATTTTATGCAGGCACACCACATCGGCTATCCGGTGGTGATGGGGGATCGCAAGATCACGAAGCAGATCGGTGCGGTCGATGTGTTGCCAACCAGTTATCTGTTCGCACCGAACGGCGAGCAGGTCAGCTATCAAGAGGGTCAGGTGACACGCGAAAGCGTAGAGGCCTACATCAGGAACAAAAAGCTCAAGTGAGTTAACCGTTGGCTGCGGTGCGGAGGCTGCTGATGGTGCGGCGCGGCGTCGCCCAGTTCTTGTGCCAGGCTGTTCTTACCAGGTTGGGATATTCCGGACGGCCCAGACTGCCGTTATAACGCCCCAGCGCGCGATACAGGTCACCGTGTTCCATATCCAGATAATGCCGCAGTATCGTGCAGCCGTAGCGCAGGTTGACGCGCAGGTGGAACAGGTTGTGTTCGCTGGTGCCGATTTCCTTGACCCAGAATGGCATCACCTGCATGAAGCCGCGCGCACCGACACGGGAAACCGCATATTTGTTGAATCCGCTTTCCACCTCGATCAAGCCCAGCACCAGTTCCGGGTCCAGCCCGGCACGGGTCGCCTCGTAATGCACGCTGGTCAGAAAATCGGTGCGGTAGTCGGCATCCGGCATGCGTTTCTGCAAGCGGCGCGACATCTCATTCAGCCAGGCATCCGCTTCGTATTGGCTGGCAAAAGAGAGTTTGGGGGCGGCTTGATCTGACACGCTACGCTGCAATACCGCGCGTACACTGGCGGAAAGCGGCGTATAAATTTGCGCGCCGGCATTTGCGTCGAACGCCAGCAGCGCGCCTGCCAGGACCAATGGCAGCGCAAAATGAGCCGGAAGGTGTCGGTTGTTCAGTTGCATAGCTTGGATTCTACGAGCTCTCGTACGCTTTGCAAGGGGATGGATTGCGCAGCATCGTCACGCCGTCCCAGGTATTCCACATTGCCTTCTTTCAGGCCGCGGTCACCGATGGTGACGCGGTGCGGGATGCCGATCAGTTCCAGGTCGGCGAACATCACGCCGGGCCGCTCGTCGCGGTCGTCCAGCAGCACCTCGATGCCGGCGGCGGTGAGTTCGGCATAGAGCCGTTCCGCCGCATTGCGCACCGCCTCGCTCTTCTTGATGCCGATCGGTGCGAGCGCGACCTGGAACGGCGCCATCGCGGCAGGCAGCGTGATGCCGCGTTCGTCGAAATTTTGCTCGATCGCGGCGGCGACGATGCGCGACACGCCGATGCCGTAACAGCCCATCTCCATCACCTGTGACTTGCCGGTCTCGTCCAGATAGGTTGCCTGCAGCGCTTCCGAGTACTTGGTGCGCAACTGGAAGATGTGGCCGACTTCGATGCCGCGGCACAGTTCCAGCGTGCCTTTGCCGTCCGGCGAGGGGTCGCCTGCCACTACGTTGCGCAGGTCATACACGTTCGCTTCGTCCAGATGCACATCGCGCCCGAAGTTCACCCCGCTGTAATGAAAGCCGTCGTCGTTCGCGCCGCAGATGAAGTTACTCATTGCGGCGGCGGCGCGGTCGGCCAGGATGCGTACCTTGGCGTGTACCGGGCCGATATAGCCGGTACGGCAGTTCATATGGCGTTGCACTTCTTCTTCGCTGGCGAAACGGAATTCGCCCAGTACCTTGCTGGCCTTGATTTCGTTGAGCTGGTGGTCGCCGCGCAGCAGCAGCAGCGCAAATTCCCCCTCATGGTTGACCACCGCGATGGCTTTCAGCACGTTCTGTGCGGAGGCGTTGAAGAAAGCCGCGACCTCTTCGATGGTCTTCTGTCCGGGGGTGATGACTTTCTGCATCTGTTGTGTGGCGGCTGCGCGTGCCGCCGCCGGGGCGACGGCTTCCGCCAGCTCCACATTGGCGGCGTAATCGGAACTTGGGCAGAACGCCAGCGCGTCCTCGCCGGAGTCGGCCAGTACGTGAAACTCATGCGAGCCGCTGCCGCCGATCGCACCGGTATCCGCCGCGACGGCGCGGAATTGCAGACCGAGGCGGGTGAAGATGCGGGTGTAGGTGTCATACATCACACGGTAGGTCTGCTCCAGGCTGTCGAAGCTGCTGTGGAAGGAATAGGCGTCCTTCATCACGAACTCGCGTGCGCGCATCACGCCGAAACGCGGACGCACTTCGTCACGGAACTTGGTCTGGATCTGGTAGAAATTCAGCGGCAACTGGCGGTAGCTCTTGACCTCGCGCCGTGCGATGTCGGTGATGACTTCCTCGTGTGTCGGGCCGAAACAGAACAGGTTGTCGTGCCTGTCCCTGATTTTCAGCATTTGCGGGCCGAATACTTCCCAGCGTCCGGTCTCCTGCCACAGTTCGGCAGGCTGCACCGCAGGCATCAGCAGCTCTATCCCGCCGCTGCGGTTCATCTCCTCGCGCACCACGTTTTCGACCTTGCGCAACACGCGCAGTCCGAGCGGCATCCAGGTGTACAGGCCGCTGGAGAGCTTGCGGATGTAACCCGCGCGCAGCATCAGGCGGTGGCTGGGCAGTTCGGCTTCGGAAGGGGCCTCTTTGAGGGTGGAGATGAAAAATTGTGAAACGCGCATGGTGAACCGACCCAGGGATAAAAACGGAGGTGCGATTTTACAGGGAATGTGCGGGATACGGTATCGTCAGGGCATCTTTGGGGCAATTCTCTTTCCTTAACAGGGGAAATGTGAAAGAATTCGCGCATTGAAATTAACCGTATAAGAGTAGCAAATGATAGACCGAGACGGCTACCGCCCGAATGTCGGCATCATTATCACGAATGACAAGAATCAGGTGTTCTGGGGCAAGCGGGTGCGGCAGCATGCCTGGCAGTTTCCGCAAGGCGGTATACAGCATGGCGAAAACCCGGAGCAGGCGATGTACCGTGAGTTGCATGAAGAAGTTGGCCTGTTGCCGGAACATGTCAGGATACTCGGGCGCACCCGGGACTGGATGCGTTATGAAGTTCCGCAAAGCTGGAGCAAGCGTGATTCTCGCAATGGATATCGAGGACAGAAACAGATATGGTTTCTGCTGAGGTTGGTTGGTCGTGATTGTGATGTCTGTTTACGCGCTACGGCGCATCCCGAATTTGATGCGTGGCGATGGAATGATTACTGGCTGGATATCAATGCCGTGATCGAATTCAAGCGCGAGGTGTACATCCAGGCGCTGAACGAACTGGTTCGCTATCTTCCTGCGCCTCATGGGCACGCGTCGCATCAGCATCATGTGTATAGATGATTTGATTATTTTGTTTAAGGAGTGGATTGATGATTAAGGAATACAGCCCGTTGCAAGTTTCTCCATTGAAGACCGGCGCGACATTCGTACGGCCAGTGCAGAATCTCCCGGAACGGGTCAAGTTGAGCGATCCGGCAACCAACGTAATGACCGATTTGCACAAAGTGGCGGTCGTCAGCGTACGCGCCAAGACTTCGATGGACAAGGCCAATGCGAAGATGATCCGCTACGGCGTGCGCATGTTGCTGGTGCTGGATGACAGCGATCAGGTGGCGGGGCTGCTGACGGCGACTGACATACTGGGCGAGAAGCCGATGCGTTTCCTGCAAAACATGGGCGGCACGCACGCGGATATTCTGGTGCGCGACATCATGACCACACAGCGCGAGCTGGAAGTGCTGAAGATCGCCGATGTGCAGTCCGCGCAGGTAGGCCAGATCGTCGCCAGCCTCAAGAAATCCCATCGTCAGCATGCACTGGTGGTGGCCGAAGGCGCAGATGGCAAGCAGGCGGTGTGCGGCCTGTTTTCCATCACGCAAATCGCCCGCCAGTTGGGGGCTCAAGCGCAGAGCTTCGAGCTGGCTACCACGGTTGCGGAAATCGAGGCCGTGATTGCACGTGGCTGATTGGCTTGACAACTGCAAAGGTAAGCACATGAATCGATCGATGCGTAATGCGGCGTTGCTGGCGCTGCTGTTGGCTGTTTCCGGATGCTCCAGCGTCAAGGATGCCGGGAAATCGGTCGGGGGGTGGTTCGGCAGCGGTGACGGTACGCTCAGCACTGCTGAGACAAAGGCGCCGGCAAACAGCTCGGGATCTTTGCTCAAATATGCCGCGACCTTGCGAGTCAACAAATATGTGGATCAGCGCAAACTGGATAATCCGCGCCAACTGGGGATCAGCACACAGCGTATCCGCGGCATGGACCAGGGGGCGCTGTTGCTTGATCAGGAACTCGCCAATGTTGTGACCGCTGCGGTCAAGAAACAATTCGATACCGAAGGCTACCAGGTTCTGGAGGGTGCTGGTGCCGATAAGGCGATATTCGAGGCGTCGGGCGTGATCAAGGAATTGACGTTGAACGTCAAATATCGTGACGAGATCACGATAGGCATCGAGACCACGTTGAAGGATGTGCGCACCGGTGCGGTAGTCTGGTCCGGGATGGTGACCGAAAAGAATGACCGCTTTGCCGGCGTGTCGGGGAATAGTAAGGAAGACGTGGTCGATTACCTGAACAAGGAGCTGCGAGTGGTCACCGGAAAAACGGTAGACGCGATCAGTGCCTCGTTGATGGCGACACAACCCGAGTTGTTCAACCTGACTCCGGGCACCAAGCCGATCGCAGGCGTGACCGTGTATGTCGCGCCTACCGTTGCCAAACCGGCGGCTCCGGTCGTGTCGACAGTTCCTGCTCCAGCCGTGATGATGCCGAATGGGGCTGTGCCGTCGGCCGCACCGGTGCCGCCGCCTGCCTATGTGCCGCATGCCAGCGCGACATCAGGGTTGTTGCTGGTGAATACCAGCCCAGCGCGTGCCAAGGTTTATCTGGACGGGGTGTATTACGGCATGTCACCGCTGCGTCTGGAAATGGAACCGGGGGTGCATGCGATCAGCGTGAAGCTCGAGGGTTACAAGATGGTCACCGAGAAAGTGTCGGTGCGCAAGGGCGACAACACCGAGATGGAGCTGACGCTGGAGCGTTGATTCCGGGGCATCCAGGGAGAAAACAGGCCCGCGCAAGCGGGCTTCGTTTTTTCTGGATATTGGAGTGTGTGCTAGTGTTTCCCGGTACTGCCGAATCCGCCCATGCCGCGTTCGCTCAAGGGGAAATCGTCCACGATGTTGAACCTGGCCTGCATCACCGGAACGATCACCAGCTGCGCCACGCGCTCCATCGGCATCAGCGTGAACGGGATCTGGCTGCGGTTCCACAGCGAGACGAACAGCTGACCCTGATAATCCGAATCGATCAGCCCGACCAGGTTGCCCAGCACGATGCCGTGCTTGTGGCCTAATCCGGAGCGCGGCAGGATCATCGCGGCATAACCGGGGTCGTGCAGGTGGATCGCGATGCCGCTGGGGATCAGTTCGCATTGTTTGGGTTGGATCACCATGTTGTGCTCGATGCAGGCGCGCAAATCGATGCCGGCCGAGCCGCTGGTGGCATAGCCGGGCATGTTTTCGTGCAGACGCGGGTCGAGTATCTTCACATCCACGGTCAAGTGCTTCATCGCTGCTCTCCTGTAATACGTTGTGCGATATGCTGCATTAATTGCCTTGCCAGCGTCAGTTTGTCGGCGCGCGGCAGCGCATGGCTGCCGCCGTCGTCGAACAGCACCAGTTCGTTGTCGTCGCTGCCGATCGCCTGTTGTGCGAGATTGCCGACCAGCAGCGGCAGTTTCTTGGCGCGGCGTTTCTGTTCGGCGTAGTCGGCGAGATTTTCACTCTCGGCGGCGAAACCCACGCAGTAGGGCGGCTTGGGCAGACTGGCGACATAGGCAAGGATGTCGGGATTCGGCAGCAGTTCCAGCGTGAGCGTGTTGGCACTCTTCTTGATCTTCTGTGCGCTGGGTTGTGCGACGCGGTAATCGGCGACTGCGGCTACGCCGATGAAGATGTCGCAACCGGCCACATGCCGTTTCACCGCATCGAGCATCTGCGCGGCGCTTTCCACATTCACGCCTTGTGCACCGTGCGGTTTGACCAGCGCGGTCGGCCCGGATACCAGCACGACTTCCGCGCCCTGTTCCAGCGCTGCCTGCGTGATCGCATAGCCCATTTTGCCGGAGCTGCGGTTGGTGATGCCGCGCACCGCGTCGATCGCCTCGTAGGTCGGTCCGGCGGTGACCAGAATTTTTTTACCCGAAAGCAGCCCGGGCTGGAAGAAAACCATGATGTCCTGCGCCAGCTGTTGCGCTTCCAGCATCCGACCCATGCCTTCCTCACCGCAGGCCTGTATGCCGCTGTCTGGGCCGAGTATCTGCACGCCGTCGGCACGCAGTTGCGCGATGTTGCGCTGTGTCGCGGCATTCAGCCACATCTCGCGGTTCATCGCCGGCGCGATGATCAGCGGGCACGCGCGCGCCAAGCACAGAGTCGAGAGCAGGTCATCGGCCAGTCCGTGTGCCAGCTTGGCGATGAAATCGCCACTGGCCGGCGCAATGACGATGGCATCGGCGGCACGGCTCAGGTTGATGTGTGCCATGCTGTTGGGCACGCTCGCGTCCCATTGATCGGTGTACACAGGCTTGCCCGATAGTCCCTGCATCGTGGTCGGCGTGATGAAGTGGCATGCCGCCTCGGTCATCACCACCTGCACCTCGACACCCTGCTTGATCAGCAGGCGTGCCAATTCCGCTGCCTTGTAGGCCGCGATGCCGCCGGTGATGCCCAAAATGATGCGGGTGTTTGGCACGATGCGCTTTGACGATTCTTGTTCCATAATGCCGCGCATCTTAGCAAGAAAGCGGTTGTCGTGACCATTGTGGCTCGACATAATCCAAACGGTAAGTTGTGCAATATGGTATTCGTGAATGGCTGAGTTAATTCGGTTGTTTTATTTCAGGAGTGAGTATGGGGTTTAATGACAGGCTGTTGTTTGTTGCGAAGCGTTTGATATTTGTGGCGAGCATTGTTTTGTCGGGATGTGCAATGCAACCCACTATTCGGTCAGATGAAATTCTTCCGATGTACGGGCAGCCTGAAGCAATTCGTTCGGATGAACAGAAATGGGCTGACGAAGAATTCATCAAGCAGGCCGCAGCCAGTTTCAGTGGTAGTCGTGAACGTGCGAGTACGGCGCTGTGGAGGGAGGGTGAAGAGCAGGTTGATCGGGGTAATCTCGACTTTGCGATGAAGCGTTACAACCAGTCCTGGTTGCTCAATCCGAATAACTATCGACCTTATTGGGGGTTTGGTCGAGTGTTGGCTCAGAAGGAGAAGCCGGATGAAGCTATTGCGCAACTTGAACGTGCGTTGCAGTTGATCGACGATCCTTATCAAAAAGTGGCATTGCTATCTGATAGAGGTATGGTCTATTCGCAAAAGGCTTTCTATACCAATGCTGAAAATAAGAGGGAGCTTGCGCATTGGTTTGAATTAGCTAATGCGAGCTTTGAGGAAAGTACGAGTATGGATGCCAGTTATAAAAATTCATGGTTTGGTTGGGCACGTTCGCTTTACTTTGAAGGTCGCTACGCAGAAGCTTGGGTAAAGGTAAAAAAAGCCCGAGAGCTGGGTGTCAGTTTCCCTATTTCATTCATCAAGTCGCTGGGGGAAAAGATGACAGAACCCCAATAAATTCTGATAGGGTAATTGTTTCGGCGACTAAAGGTACTTGGAAAGGAGAAAGGTATGACACGAAACGTGGTGGCCTTGTCGCTCTGTTTTTTGATTGTCGGGTGTTACAACCCGATCAATCAGGTAACGGCAGATCGTTATGCCGATACTTGCAGCGAGGCGGAGGCATCCGGTCGGATGGGAGTCGCGGAAGAGGCTTGCAAGCGTGCGTTGATCAATGCGCGGATCGGTCATCTCGGGGCTGAAGAGGAATCCAAGAGCCTTTACAACTTTGCGCGTATCAAACAACAGCTTGGTAAGGTTGAAGAGGCTGAAGAATTGCTGAAAGAATCCCTGAAGCTGGAGGAGGCGATCAGTCCGCCCAATCAGGCCAGAATTGGTCGACGTCTGACAAATCTCTCTATCGTCGTGGGTGCACAACATCGTTTCAAGGATGCTTGGCCATATTTGGAACGTCTCATGCCGTTGGCTATGCAATATGAAGGGCGTGAGAGGCAGGTGGTGAAGACGGTGTTTGAGCGCTATGCCGAGGAATACCTCAAAATGGGCATGCAACCTGAGTCTACGCAATTGCAGGAGAAAGCGAAGTCTCTTTGAGGAGGACGCATGAGCATCACTGACTGGCCTGAAGGAGAGCGCCCGAGGGAGAAGCTTATTCAGCGTGGTGCGGCAGCGCTATCCGATGCCGAGTTGCTGGCGATCTTCCTGCGTACCGGCGTGACCGGCAAGAGCGCGGTGGATCTGGCGCGCGAACTGCTCACTCAATTTGGCAGTCTGACACAGCTGTTTTCGGCCAGCGAGCAGGAGTTCTGTGCCATGCACGGCATGGGGCAGGCGAAATATGTGCAGCTTCAGGCAGTGTTGGAGATGGCGCGGCGTGCGTTGCAGGAGCGGCTACAGCGCGGCGACGCGCTCAACTCGCCGCGCGCGGTGCGCGATTATCTGCAATTGCTGCTGGCGGGGCGGCAGCAGGAAATTTTTATGGCGCTGTTCCTCGATACCCAGCATCGTGTCATTGCGGCGGAAGAGTTGTTCCACGGCACACTCAATCAAACCAGCGTGTATCCGCGCGAAGTGGTGAAGCGCGCGCTGACGCTCAATGCGGCCGCGGTGATCCTCGCGCACAATCATCCTTCCGGTGTCGCCGAGCCCAGCCAGTCAGATCGGTTGTTGACCGATGCGCTCAAACAGTCGCTGGGCCTGGTGGATGTGCGGGTGCTGGATCACTTTGTCGTGGCAACCGGGCAGGTGCTGTCGTTTGCCGAGCAGGGGCTGTTATAGTCTGTCGGTTGACCAGTCGTGTCGATAGGGAATACCATGGCCGGAGACGTTGGTTTATGCTCGAACAACAATAACAGGGGAGGCGTGAGTCATGAGGTCGGTCAAATCGGTCGGTGTGCTATTTACTGCAACGCTATTCGCAATTAGCAGCGCGGTTGCGCAAGAATCATCTCCTCTGAAAACAGGGGGTAAGCCAATCCCACCAAGCAAAAAATCCAAGCGCGCAGTGAAGCCGGTAGCCAAGCCCCCGGCACCCGCATTGCAGGCCGAACGCGAGGCCGCTGATCGAGCTAGGCAAGTTGAAGAAGAGCGTCTTCGTGCCGAAGCTAGGCTGAATGCCGAAATCGAAGCCGAGATCGCCGCAGAAGCGCAGGCCAAAAAACAGGCCGAGAGCGATGCACGCGAGAAGCCGCTGCGCGATGCCGATGCCTTGATCAGCAAGGGTAAACCCGGTGAGGCCTATGATCTGTTGGAGCCGCTTGAATTCGAGCGTTCCGGCGAAGTGCGCTTCGATTACCTGATCGGGATTGCGGCGCTGGACGGCGGCAAGCCGGACAAAGCGACGCTGGCCTTCGAGCGCGTGCTGGCAGTCGATCCCAATTTTGCCGGCGCACGCTTGGACATGGCGCGCGCCTATTACCAGCTCGGCGATCTGGCGCGTGCCAGGAGCGAGTTCGAGATCGTGCTCAAGGCCGGACCGCCTGAGGCGGCACGCGCGACGATCCAGAAATATCTTGCTGCGATCGATGCGCAGCTGCATGCGCGGGATACCCGCGTGACAGGCTACGTGGAAGGCAAGATCGGTTACGACACGAACGTCAACAATGCTACAGGTCAGGGACAGATTGCCGTGCCTGCGTTGGGCAACGCGGTCTTTACGCTCAGCCCGAGCAACCAGAAGACGAAGGATGCTTATTCCGGGTTCGCCGGCGGCCTGAATGTGACTCATCCTGTCAGCGAAAAGGTGGGGCTCTATGCCGGGGCGGATGTTCGCCAGCGTGGTAATTGGGCACAAACCAGTTTTGATTCGTTCAGTCTGGATGGGCGCGCAGGGGGGGCATTCACGCTGAGCGAGCTAGACAGCCTGCGTGTCGGCATCCTCGGCGGCCAATATACATTGAACAATCAGCGTAATCGAGACAGCATCGGGGTGAACGGCGAATGGGGCCATGTTTTCAGCCCGGCCAATCAGACGGCGGTGTTTTTTCAGCAAGTCGCCTACCGCTTTGTCGATCCGGCGATGAAGACGGAGAATTTTGACCAGGGCGTACTGGGAGCGGGCTGGCGGCATGTCATGCTGGATGGCAAGTCGGCTGTTTTCAGCAGCCTGTTTTATGGGGAAGAACGTGATGTCGCGGCGGTCACAGCAGCCAATCCTACAGGTGGACGGACCGATGGCAAAAAAAGATTTTTCGGCGCGCGCATAGGCGGGCAGATCGACCTGTCCGAAAAGACCGGGGCTTTTGCCAATGCCGGGCTGATCAATGGCAACTATGTACGCATCAACCCGTTGTTTCAGGTGCGCCGTCATGACGTGCTGTATGACGTGGCCGTGGGCGTCAACTGGCGCTGGAGCAAACTGTGGAGCTTGCGTCCACAACTGGCTTGGTCGCATAACCAGTCGAATATTTCGCTCTACAGTTACGACAGGATCGATGCGTCGCTGACAGTGCGTCGTGATTTCAACTGAGGCATGGACAGACGATAAGGAGAAGATGATGAACAACCGGAAATTTCCCCTGCTGCTGTCATTGGTCTTGGCGGGATGGTGTGTTGCTATGGATGCATGGTCGGCGCAGGCCGGCCGGGTGCAGTTTGTCTTTGGCGATGTGCAGTTGAGCGATGCTGCAGGACGTTCGCATCCGTTGCAGAAAGGCGATGCGGTCAACGAGGGCGACACGTTGATCTCGGCTGCGAACGCCTCGGCGCAGATCAAGATGCTGGACGGCGGCTTTGTTGCGGTTCGCCCCGAGACGAAGCTGAAATTCGACAGCTTCCAGTTGAGCAAAAAGGAGAGCGAGCCGGAGAGCAGTTTCTTTTCGCTGTTCAAGGGAGGCTTCCGCGCGATCACCGGATTGATCGGCAAGGTGCGCAAGCAGGACTATCGCATCACCACGCCGACCGCGACGATAGGCATACGCGGCACCGACCACGAGACGGTGATGGTGTTGCCGGACAACCCGCTGGTCCAGGCCGGCCAGGCGGCATCGGGCACCTATAACAAGGTGAATACCGGCGAGACCAGCATCACGACCGACAAGGGGACGATCAATGTGTTGCCGAACCAGATGGGCTTTGCCGGCGGACTGGATCAGGTTCCCAAGATATTGCCGATCAACACCAATCTGTTCACGGTAGCACCGCCGCCCAGCCCGGGAGCGAAGATGGAGCAGAAGGGTGACAACGGTGCAAGTGAAGGTGGTCGTGCGACGGCGGTGGTGGACAATACGGAACCACCGGCTGGAACAGCCGACAATACCGTGACTGCAGCGAGCACCAGCACGGCGCTGCCGCCCAACATTGCGCCGCTGCCTGTCGTGGTGACCGTGGCGCAGAATCTGTTGCCTGCATGGCCGGCTCAAGTCGCAGGGGCGATCGGTTTCTTCTACACGAATCCTAGCGGCACCTGGACTACGGGAGGCGGCGGGACAGCGCAGGTGACGCCAACTGCTGCTGGCGGATTGGGCAGTTTCACTACCAATTCCAATTTCAGCGCCTCCTGTATCGCCAATTGCGTCTACACCATCTCGTTCCAGGGGGGCAGTATAGGCAGCGCCTCATTGCTGGATCAGGGGGCAAACGTGCTTGCGGGCAATCTGCATTGGGGGCGCTGGTTCGGCCAGGGGGCGAGCGTCACCGGCTTGCCGGCGGGGAGCAACCTCCTGAATGGAAACCTGACCTATATCGGCGGCGATATTCCGACGATGCCGGTAACCGGGACGGCAACTTATTTGCCTGTTGGCGGCACATCACCGGTGGATGCGGCGGGGAATGCCGGCAAATTCATCGGTGCGAACGTCACGGTGATGTTCAACAGTCTGGGTATTTCGGTCAGCAACATGCAGGTCGCATTCGGTGCGAGTACCTATACGATGGCCGGTTCAGGCTCTTTCCTGGCTAACGGAGTCATCCCCAGTGTGCCGATGAGCGGAAGCTGTACCGGGACTTGTCCTGGTGGAACGGTCATGAACGGCGATTATGCCGGAGCCTTTACCGGTACCAATGCCGCAGGGCTGGGACTGGCCTACCATGCGGCTACCAGTGGTCAAGCAACGGGAGCGCCTCCGGCCTTTGAGATCATGGGCTCACAAGCCTTCATCAAGCAATGATGTCTGGAATATCGCCGCGCTGAAACGAGCCGGCCCGCATCAGCGGGCCGGCTCGTTTTGACAGGGTTATATCCGTTTGGCCAGTTCAGCCGCCTTGCCGGTGTAGGTTTCCGGCGACAGCTGCAGCAGGCGCTGTTTCTCCGCTGCGGGAATATCCAGCGTCGCGATGAAGGCCGCGAGGCTGTCGCGGTTGATGCCGCCCTTGCCGCGCGTCAAATCCTTGAGCTTGTCGTAGGCGTTCTCGATGTTGTAACGGCGCATCACGGTCTGGATCGGCTCAGCCAGCACTTCCCAGCTGTTGTTCAGGTCGTCAGTCACGCGTTGCGGGTTGGCTTCCAGCTTGTTCAATCCCTTCAGCAGCGATTCGTAACCGAGCAGCGTATAGCCCAGCGCCACGCCCATGTTGCGCAGCACGGTGGAGTCGGTCAGGTCACGCTGCCAGCGTGAGATGGGCAGCTTCTCCGACAGGTGCTTCAGCAGCGCGTTGGCGATGCCGAGATTGCCTTCCGAATTCTCGAAGTCGATCGGATTGACCTTGTGCGGCATCGTCGAGGAGCCGACCTCGCCCTTGACGACCTTTTGCTTGAAATAGCCCAGCGAGATGTAACCCCAGATGTCGCGGTCGAGGTCGATCAGTATCGTGTTGATGCGCGCGAACGCGTCATACAGCTCGGCCATGTAGTCGTGCGGCTCGATCTGTATCGTGTAGGGGTTGAAGGCGATGCCGCGCGCCTCGACGAAGCGCTTTGCGAAGCCTTCCCAGTCCACCTCCGGGTAGGCCGACAGGTGCGCGTTGTAGTTGCCCACCGCGCCGTTGATCTTGCCGAGGATCTCCACAGCGGCGAGTCGCTGTTCGGCGCGCTGCAGGCGATACACCACGTTTGCGATCTCCTTGCCCAGCGTGCTCGGCGTCGCGGTCTGGCCGTGGGTGCGGCACAGCATGGGCAGGTCGGCCAGCTGGTGCGCGATGTCTTTCATCTTCGCGATCACGCCGTGCAAGGCAGGTCGCATCACTGCCTCGCGCGCGCCCTTGAGCATCAGCGCATGGCTCAGGTTGTTGATGTCCTCTGAGGTGCAGGCGAAGTGGATGAACTCCAGCACCTTCGCGGTCTCGGGGTTGCTGCCCAGCTGTTCGCGCAGCCAGTATTCCACCGCCTTGACATCGTGGTTGGTGGTCTTCTCGATGTTCTTGATCGCAGTGGCG
>JACPVZ010000008.1 GCA_016197305.1 Nitrosomonadales bacterium
GGCTGGAACGCTGGATGAGCGAACAGGTCGGCTGGCGCGGCCTGTTCAAGACCCTGCGCGAAGAAGCGCCGCACTATGCGTTGCTGTTGCCGCAACTGCCGCGCCTGCTGCACCGGCGCCTGCACGAAAACCCCACCGCAGGCATCGAAGCCTCCTTGCAGCAATTGCTGGTGCAACAACAGCGCCGCAATACCTTGCTGACCATCCTGATCGGCATCCTGTTGCTGCAAATGCTGTGGTGGCTGTTGGGTTAACCCGGCCCGGCCTGTTCGTTACGCCCATTCCGGCCGTACCGGCCAGTGGAATTATCAAAACAACCGTTGTGTACGAACAGACCTTTCAGACAGCTGGCCGCTTCAATTCAGTCCTTGCCCCCTTGAGAACTTTTACCGCCGACCGCAGGAACAACAACGCGAGCGCCAGTCCTATCACGATGTCTGGCCATCCAGAGTGTGAAAGAAAGACACCGCCTGCCGCGACGAACACCGCAATATTGGCCGCGATGTCATTGCGCGAACATTCCCAGACAGAGCTCATGTTGATGTCCTCCTCGCGGTGCTTCCAAAGCAGAATGAGGCAAGCGCCGTTTGCCACCAGTGCCAGCAGACTCACTAGGCCCATCGTTTCATAAATCGGGATGACCGGAACGGCGATGCGGTAAGCCACCTGGCAGAACACGAAGACGCCAGCAAACAGAATCAGCGCGCTCTTGAACAAGGCTACCCTGGCTTTTGAACGTGGCCCGCGAGTAACGGCATAGAGGCTCAGGCCATAGGTCATGGCATCGCCCAGGTTGTCGAGGGAGTCTGACAACAATGCTGTCGATCCTGCCAGCATTCCCGAGATCAACTCGACCACGAACATCAGCGCATTGATGCCGAGCACGATTTTCAGTGTCGCGCTTTGTCGCTCTCTCAATGCATCGACTGCACAGGCTTTGTTTTCGCAGCAGTCAGCCATGCAAGCCCTCCCTAGGAAAACCGCCAGAAGATAATGACAGACAAAATCCTATCTGGCCAACTTACAAATCGGTCTCCGGGGTAGCATAATGCTCGGCATAGAATATCGCGTGCATTCACAATCCACGATTCAAACAAGGCGCGGTGCTTTGGGGAGATCAAGCTATGGATCGCAAACAACATTGGGAACAGATTTATACCACCAAGGCCTCCGACTCGGTGAGCTGGTTTCAGGAACATGCCGAGCACTCCCTGCGGCTGATCCACCATACCGGGCTCGGCAAGGATGCCGCCATTATCGATGTAGGGGGCGGCGCTTCGAGGCTGATCGACGATCTTTTGACGGAGGGTTATACCGACCTGACCGTGCTTGACCTGTCAGCGGCGGCGCTGGCTGTCGCAAGACAACGTTTAGGTCAACATGCGGATGCCGTGCATTGGATGGAAGGCGATGTCACCCATGCGGGGTTTTCCAGGCACCGATTCGACCTCTGGCATGACCGCGCCGTGTTTCATTTCCTGACCGACCCGGCTGAGCGCCATGCCTATGTCGAGCAGGTGATGCATTCCGTTCGTCCAGGCGGCCATGTGATCGTTGCGACCTTTGCCGAGGATGGCCCGGAAAAATGCAGCGGCTTGCCGGTGATGCGATACCAGCCCGACAGTCTGCACGCCGAATTCGGAGAGGCGTTTCTGTTGGTCGAGCATGAAAAGGAAGCGCATCTCACGCCCTTCGGCACCGTTCAGCAATTTGTCTATTGCTATTGCCGCAAAGGCAACAGCTAGTCTTTTGCCGACCTTTCTTTTCCAACCAGTGCTTTACCGGATCAAGCAAAGAAGCCGTCGTCCCACAGCTCCTTGGTCAGCGACTGATAGTCGGCGGCGCCCGGGCTGAACATACCGTATTCGAACACGTCCTGGCTGAACATCGGGCTGGTGGCGAGCGCGACGTTTTCACCGATACGGGTAGTGCAGACCAGTTCGCCGTAGCGTTTCTTCAACCTGTCGTAAACATCGTAGGCCAGCTTGCGGCGTGGATGGAAACGCGTGACGACGATGCGCCGTTCGAATTTGCGCTTCAGTTTTCCTTCCAGCACATTCAACGCGCTGTCCAGCCGGTATACCCCTTGCAGCGACAGGAAATCCGCCGACACCGGGATCAGCACCCGATCCGCCGCCAGCAACGCATTCAGCGTCAGCAC
>JACPVZ010000009.1 GCA_016197305.1 Nitrosomonadales bacterium
GGTATTTCGCCTCGTTCTGCGCGAGTTTCAACGCCTTGCGCTCGGCGTCCATGTCGTAGGCGCCGTCGATGATGTCCTTGATGCGCTTCTGCACGCCGACAGGGGTGATATTGTGCGCGAAATTGTGCGCGACCTGCTTGGTGCGGCGGCGCTCGGTCTCGTCGATTGCGCGCCGCATCGAGTCGGTGATCCGATCTGCATATAGCAACGCCTTGCCGTTGAGGTGGCGCGCGGCGCGGCCTATGGTCTGGATCAGCGAGCGCTCGGAGCGCAGGAAGCCTTCCTTGTCGGCATCGAGAATGGCGACCAACGACACTTCGGGGATATCCAGACCTTCACGTAAAAGGTTGATGCCGACCAGCACGTCGAATTGGCCCAGGCGCAGGTCGCGGATGATCTCGACGCGCTCGACGGTCTCGACATCCGAATGCAGGTAGCGCACCTTGATGCCGTGTTCGGAAAAGTATTCGGTGAGCTGTTCCGCCATGCGCTTGGTCAGCGTGGTCACCAGCACGCGCTCGCCGGCCTTGATGCGCAGGTTGACCTCGGACATCAGATCATCCACCTGGTGGGTGGCGGGGCGCACCTCGATCACCGGATCGACCAGCCCGGTGGGGCGCACCACCTGCTCGACCACCTGGCCGGCATGCTCGGCCTCGTAGCTGGCGGGCGTTGCGGACACGAACACGCTCTGGCGCATGATGCGCTCGAATTCGTCGAAGCGCAGCGGGCGGTTGTCCAGCGCGGAAGGCAGGCGGAAGCCGTAATCGACCAGGTTCTCCTTGCGCGCGCGGTCGCCCTTGTACATCCCGCCGATCTGCGGGATGGTGACGTGGCTCTCGTCGAGGAACATCAGCGCGTTGGGCGGCAGATAATCCAGCAGCGTCGGCGGCGGCTCGCCCGGCTTGCGCCCGGACAGGTGGCGCGAGTAGTTCTCGATGCCCTTGGTGAAGCCGATCTCGGCGAGCATCTCCAGGTCGTGGCGGGTGCGCTGCTCGATGCGCTGCGCCTCGACCAGTTTGTTTTCCTGCTGGAAAAATTCAATGCGCTCGGCCAGCTCGAGCTTGATCGTCTCGATCGCCTGAAGCACGGTGCTGCGCGGCGTGACGTAATGGCTGGACGGATACACGGTGTAACGCGGCACCTTCTGCAGGATGTGGCCGGTGAGCGGATCGAACAGCGACAGCGTCTCCACCTCGTCGTCGAACAACGTCAGGCGCAGCGCATGTTCGCTGCTCTCGGCCGGGAAGATGTCGATCACGTCGCCGCGCACGCGGAACTTGCCGCGCGAAAAATCCATGTCGTTGCGCTCGTACTGCATCTCGATCAGGCGCTTGATCACGTCGCGCTGCGGCATGCGCTCGTTGTGGCGCAGATGCAGGATCATGCCGTGGTAATCCACCGGGTCGCCTATGCCGTAGATCGCAGAGACGGTCGCGACGATGATGCTGTCCTCGCGCTCCAGCAGCGCCTTGGTCGCGGACAGGCGCATCTGTTCGATCTGCTCGTTGATGCTGGAGTCCTTCTCGATATACACGTCGCGCGACGGCACATAGGCCTCGGGCTGGTAGTAGTCGTAATAGGAGACGAAATATTCCACCGCGTTCTCCGGAAAGAATTCACGCATCTCGGAATACAGCTGCGCGGCCAGCGTCTTGTTCGGCGCCATCACCATCGCCGGGCGGCCCAATTGCGCGATCACATTGGCCATCGTGTAGGTCTTGCCGGAGCCGGTCACGCCGAGCAGCGTCTGGAACGACAGGCCGTCGCGTATGCCCTCGACCAGCTGCGCGATTGCCGCAGGCTGGTCGCCCGCCGGTTCGAACGGCTGGTGCAGGCGGTAGGGGCTATTGGGGAAGGTAAGGATGTTCATGATGAGCGGCTATTGTACGGGCAATGGCCAGATTGCCAAGCTGCGATGTTTGTGATTTCGTATTGTCTACAAGGCCGGTTCACTCTTTCCCGCTCGCGGGTATAATTCGCGCTTACTTTAATATTCATCAAGGAAATATCGTGTCGCTTTCTACCCGCGTACAGGCCATCAAGCCCTCCCCCACTCTCGCCGTCGCAGCACGCGCAGCGAAACTGAAGGCCGAAGGCAAGGACATCATCGGACTGGGTACCGGCGAGCCGGATTTCGACACCCCGCAGCACATCAAGGACGCGGCAATCGCGGCGATCAACAAGGGCTTCACCAAATACACCGCGGTCGGCGGCACGCCGTCGCTGAAGCAGGCGGTGATTGCAAAATTCAAGCGCGACAACGGGCTGGACTACACGGCCAAACAACTTCTTGTTTCCTGCGGCGGTAAGCAAAGCTTCTTCAATCTCGCGCTGGCGGTGATCAACCCCGGCGACGAGGTGATCATCACCGCGCCGTATTGGGTGTCCTATCCCGACATCGTGATCATCGCCGAGGGCAAGCCGGTAATCGTGCAGGCCGACATTGCACAGGGTTTCAAGCTGACGCCCGCACAACTTGAAGCGTCCATCACACCGAAAACGAAGATGGTGGTGATCAACAGCCCGAGCAACCCGTCCGGTGCGATGTACACGCTGGCAGACCTGAAGGCGCTTGGCGAGGTGTTGCGCAAGCATCCGAACATCCTGATCGCGACGGATGACATGTACGAACATATCCAGCTCAGCGAAGACAAGTTCTGCAACATCCTGAATGCCTGCCCCGACCTGTATCCGCGCACGATGGTGCTGAACGGCGTGTCCAAGGCCTATGCGATGACCGGCTGGCGCATCGGCTATGCGGCGGGGCCTGAGCACATCATCACCGCGATGGAGAACGTGCAGTCGCAGAGCACCTCCAACCCGACTTCGATCTCCCAGGTCGCCGCGGAAGCCGCGCTGAACGGCGACCAGAACTGCCTCGCGCCGATGATCAAGGCGTTCCGCGAACGGCATGTGTTCGTCGTGAACGAGCTGAACAAGATACCGGGCGTGAAGTGCATCATGGCGGGGGGGGCGTTCTACGCGTTCCCCGATGCGCGCGGCGCGATCGCCGCCCTGCACAAGCAGGGCAAGATCAAGGAGGCCAACGATCTCGCGCTGACGGAATACCTGCTCGAAGCCGGCGTCGCGGTGGTACCGGGCTCGGCGTTCGGCAGCGAGGGTTACTTCCGCATCTCCTTCGCCACCTCGATGGACAACCTCAAGACAGCGCTGGAGCGTATTGCGAAGGCGCTGACTTGAGGTTGCGGTGAAGGCTAACCTTCAGGTTATGCCGGAACCACAACTCCAAGAATGCGCTGGTATTGCGAATGCGCTTGCGGTGAAGGCTATCGCACCCGAAAGGGTGAACTTTCTCCCCGCAAGCGCGTATGGCAAAAGCGCTGGGTGGCACCAGGGCTGATAACGTCCCAATAAAAAAACGCCGGCTGGCCAGCCGGCGTTTTTTGCTTTGCTGGACGCTTAACGGGCAGTACGCAGCGTCGGCGTCTCGGTGGTTCCGCCGACCTGCAGCGCAACATTGCCCATGCCGCTGCGCATCGTCAGCTCGGCATTGACGCGTCCCGAAACTTGCTGCTTCGCGATATCCACGGCACCGGTCGCATTGAGTACGCCGGCGGTCACCTTCAGCTGCTTGTAGTGATAGACACCGTTCGCATAGCTCAGATCACCGCTGAATTCGTCGAAGTGCGTCCTGCCGCCCGGCATGTTCTCGCGGCTGCGCAGGCGTGCGGTCTCGACGATGTCCATGCCCCCTATCATCCCCTTCTTGATCACGAAGCGGCCGTCCAACACGGCGTTATCGGCAAGTCCGGAAAAATGCGCGGACTTCATCTGGAAATTGGCCGAACCTTCCATATCGCCTTCCAGCAGCCGGTGCACGTTCTGCATCGTGATGGTCTTCGCCACCAGCTTGCCCTGCGCACGCCAGCCAGAACCCCAGTCGAGGCGTGCGTCTCCCAGCAATATTCCCCCGGCGATGCGCGCATCGAAGTCGCTGATCAACAGTCCGTCCTTGCTCAACTCGCCCTTGGCGTTCAACTCATCAAAGATCCAATTAGGCAGCAACGGCAGGCTCGTGCCGCGTACCGCGATCGACACCTGCGCCTTGTTGTCGGGCCCAGCATCGATATCCACCGCAAATTTCCCCGCATCCGAATTCAATTTGCCCCGAATGAACTTCCCTGACTGATTAAAGTCCAGCGTGCCAGCGACACCGGAGAAGCTGATCCCCTCGGTCTCGATCTTGCCTTGGGTCAACAGGATGTGACGCACCGGATATCGTGCATCGGCGGCAGTTTGTTGCAGCCACGCGGAAATTTCTTGCAGCGCCGCGCCATTCGCCTGCACCCCTTGCAGCTCGATGCTGTCTATCGCCTTGGTGTCGGAGAACACCGCGGAGAACGCGAAATTGACCTGCGCCTGCGATGCCTGCAACTGCTTTCCGGAACCGGCCGTGACCTCGCTCAGCACCAGGCGCGGCGTGGGCAGCAACCTCGCGCTCATCTGCCCGATATGCACCGGCTGCTGCAGCCTCGCGCTCAGCATGCTCTCAATCTTGTTTGCGTAGTCCTTCATCGGCAACACCATAGGGACCACGAACAGCGCGATCACCGCGAGCAGGCACACCCCGGCACCCAGCTTGCCCCAAGGCAGCGGCTTGCGCCTGACGCGTGAAACCGGGGGCGCTTCCTTGACCTTTTGCGGTTGCGCGTCGCGCTCGGCCTTGGCCTGCGCCTCTTCGCGTGCGCGCTGCTCCGCTTCGGCCCAGGCCTTGGCCTGCGCGGCAGCCAGCGTCGACACATCCTCAGCCGTAGGCATATGCACTTCGGCGACAGGCTTGGCGGGTTTAACAGACTCGGCACGCTTGGCCGATTCCTGCTCGGCGGTCGCAGACTTTTCCGCGGCTCTGGTCACTGCGTGCCCTTCCTTGCCGACGCTGGCCATGTCCCGGATCAGCGCATCCTCTTCGCGCCTGGACTGGCTCACTTCCTGTGGCGCGACAGGAGCTGGTTCTGAAGCCGCCTCCGGCACTTCAAAATTGAACGGCTCCAGTTTGATCGCAGGACCGGACACCGCACTGCCCGGCTGGATGGATTCCGCAACCGGCGTGGCGCCGTCGATCAATTCATATACCTGGTGCTCGCGGCCATGCTTGTCCTTTTGCTCGCCGCGATACTGGAACAGCGTCGCATATTCGTCGCTCAGGCGCGACACAAAATCGTAGTAGGTGCGCGAGATATAGACCTCGTCTATCCCGGCAAAGCTCATCACACGCTGCGCATCGTTGATGCCGTCGCCCACCATGTTGCTCTGGCCATTCATGTCCTTGACCAGCTTGATCGGGCCGAGGTGTATGCCGATGCGTACTTTCAGATCCGGATAGTCGTTATGCTCGTTGGCCATCACCACCTTGCGGAATTGCAATGCGACCTCCAGCGCATCCTCAGGGTGCTGCATGAAGCCGATCGCGGCGCCATCGCCAGTGTCGAGAATGATGTGATCCCCGCCGTCCCGTGTGCGCAGACATTCCGAGACCAGTTCGTTGAACTGTTTCTTGATTTCAATCTGCTTGCGGACGGATTGCTTGGTATAGCCCACCACGTCGAAGAACAACACCGTCGCGCTGGTGGAACGCTCGGACGCGATCGCGTCCGACTTGGCTTTGTTCGCTTCGGCCTGTTGCTGCTTGGCGCGATGCTCGGCTTCTTCACGCGCCTTGCTTTCCTCCAAGATCTTTTGCTTGGCCAACTCGGCCTCTTTGCGCGCCTCGGCAGCTTCCTGCTCGGCCTTCAGCCTTGCGGCTTCGGCGGCCTGCTTGGCATCCGCTTCCGCCTTCAAGCGCGCCGCTTCGGCACGCGCAGCCTCGGCCTCCTGTCTGGCCTTCTGTTCCTTCTCGGCACGGGCTTGCGCTTCCTGTTCCGCCTTGGCTTTGGCGGCTTCCAGTTCGGCGCGGGCCTTGGCTGCTTCCTGCTCGGCCTTCTGTTTGGCCGCCTCGACTTCCTGCTTGACGCGCCGCTCGGCCTCTTCGCGCGCCTTGGCGGCCTCCTGCTCCGCCTTGCGACGCGCTTCTTCGGCTTCGGCCTTGGCACGCCGCTCTGCTTCTTCGCGTGCTTTTGCCTCGGCCTCGGCTTTGGCCTTGGCCGCCTCCAATTCGGCACGGGCTTTGGCGGCTTCCTGCTCAGCCTTGATCCTGGCCGCCTCCATTTCCTGCTTGATGCGCAGCTCGGCTTCTTCGCGCGCCTTGGCTGCCTCCTGCTCCGCCTTGCGGCGGGCTTCTTCGGCCAACTGTTCGGCCTTGACTCGCGCAGCTTCCGCTTCGGCCTTGGCACGTCGCTCGGCTTCTTCGCGCGCTTTCGCTTCGGCCTCTGCCCTGGCTTTGGCGGCCTCCAATTCGGCGCGCGCCTTGGCCGCTTCCTGCTCGGCCTTCTGCTTGGCCGCCTCGGCTTCTGCCCTAGCGCGCCGTTCCGCTTCTTCGCGGACTTTCGCCTCGGCCTCTGCTTTTGCCTTAGCGGCTTCCTGATCGGCTTTCAGCTTGGCTGCTTCGGCCTCCGCCTTGGCGCGACGTTCCATCTCTGCACGCAACCTGGCTTCTGCTTCGGCCTTTACCCGGGCCGCCTCTTGCTCTGCCTTGAGGCGCGCCGCTTCCTGTTGCGCTTTCGCTTCGGCCTGCGCACGCGCCTTCGCCTCCTGCTCGGCCCTGGCTTTCGCCTCTTGTTCAGTCTTGCGCTGTACCGCTTCCTGCTGAAGTTTTAATTGCGCCGCTTCGTGTTCCTGCCTGGCCTTGGCTTCCGCATCGGCACGCGCCTTGGCTTCAGCGGCTGCCTTGAGTTTTTCCGCCTCGATCCGGCTCGCCTCTGCCGCCAGCATTTCCGGGGAAGGTGCGCGGAACGCCGAGGTGAAATCCAGCTCCTCGCCGCCGCTGTCCTTGGACGGCATTTTCAGCGCGGACGATACCTTGGTGGGCACAGCCATCTTGACCGGGCTGCTCGGCTGCACCTTGTCCTGGATCATGCCGCCCTTGACCAGCTCCCGGAACATCTCGTCCAGAATGTTGCGCAGGCTGGGCGCCGCGCGCTTGCTGATCTCGGCGAAAGTCGCCGTACCGTCCACCATCAACAGGGCGCGCCTGAGATCCCCCACCAGACTGGGAGTCTTGCTGCGCATCTCCTCCTCACCCTTGCTGGTTTTGATAAAAACAGTCTTATTATCCATGCTGTATTCTAACTGAACCCCTGAGCATTACATCTGAAAATCACTTCGTGGCAGGTTGTCCGGGCTGATTTTTCTTTTCCAGATCTGGTTTGCCCTGATCGGCGCCATCGTTCTTGCCAAACAACTTCTTCAAAAAACCGCCGACCTTGACCCCCAATGCGGTGCCCAGCCCAGGCCCCAGAATCGCCGTGCCGACCGCGGCTCCCGCCAATGCGGACCTACTGACTTTGACGCTGGGTGCGCTGAGCGTGCCGGATATTACCAGCGGCATGCTGACCAGACCCATCGTTCCTTTGACATCCGCATCCAGACTGCCACTGAGTTGCAAAGCGGGCGTGACATCCACCCGGCCATCGGCGTTCAACATCCCGGACTTGATCTTGATGTCCTTGAAATGATACCCAGCCGCATCCACGTTAAGCAAGCCGGTGAGATCATCGAATCGTGTCACGCCCTGAGCCTCCGTCTTGCTCGGGTTGCTCGCCACCTGCACCAGGTCGACCTTGGTCAGGGTGCCATTGCGCAAATGAAAATCCCCGGACAGCTGCAATCCCTGCGGGAAGCTCTTCAGCGTATCCAGCCGCAACAATAGCAGCAACTGCGCCTTGATCTCATCGACCACCAGCGACCGTTGAAAATTGGCCGAGATCCGCGCCGTGGCATGGCTGACCTGCGTGTCGCCGGAAAACTGGAAGTGATGCTGCAGCTCGCTCCAGCTTTTCGCCTTCGCATGCAACGTTCCCCGCACTGTCATCGCCCCGGTCATTTCGGCCGACTGCCCCAGCAGTACCATGAGTTGTGCCAACGGAACATCGAGCCGATCGAGCTTAGCCTGCAGCTGCCAGTCGTCCGCGAACGCCAACGTCCCGCTTCCGGCCGCATGCATGCCGCGCATCGCCACGATGAATTTTCCCACCACCAGGTCATGTTGCCCCAGCACGCCGTCGACCTGCACATCCTCAAGCAACAGACTTGCCGACTGGCGAGGCGCCCAGTCATGCGCACGCACCGTTAACGCAAAGCGCCGATCGGCTTGCGGCAACAAGGTAGCGGTGATTTTCTGCTCGTCCAGCGCCAGCCAGATGCGTTGCAGCTCTCCGGCTGGCGCGAATTCCAGCTTGGCCTGCAGCGGTCCTACGACCAGCTCGGGCGCCACCAGCATCATGCCCGACAGCTGCAACTCCCTTAATGATACCGTTTGCAAGGTGACCGGCATGTCGGCAAAACGATCGGCCAGCCGGCGCACCAGCACCAGATCGGCCACCCCATCCCGTACCAGCACCTGCAACACCAGCGCCCGCTGCACGAAGGAGCGTGCCAGATCCAGCTTCACATCGACCGCCGCGGCGACGATCTTGTCCTGCTCGCCCAATTGCACCCCCTGCAGCTCGAGATGGGGCAACGGCCAAACCGCGATGCGCAGGTGTCCAACACGGAGCGGTTCATGCAACTGCTCCGACAAGGTGCTTTCCACCTCAGGGACATAGGTATCCAGAGGCGTCAGGTACAGCACCACCAGTGCCAACAGCAGCACGGCAAGCAGCCCCACCAGCGAGCGTTTTAACCAGGTCATAAAAAGCACAATTTGAGGTTGACCAAGCACCGCAATATCTCTATCATGCGCACCTCTTCATTCCCTGATAGCTCAGTCGGTAGAGCGACGGACTGTTAATCCGCAGGTCCCTGGTTCGAGTCCAGGTCGGGGAGCCAAGAAATTCAAGGCCTTGCAGCAATGCAGGGCCTTTTCTTTGACCCTTCAGAAATCGGCATGCAAAAAATCCGCGGGTCGGCATCGGCAGCTTTACAGCATCAGCGCCCTGAAAGAAAAAATATTCGTGGATGAATATCGAAGTGTGCTTCATGGACGCATTGTAATACTTGGGAGAGCTTGAAGGGATGCGCTCCTCAAGGTCATCAGTTCATGCTCCGCACGCTCGGCCCGATTTGTTAAATACAAGACCTCAAGATGATATTGCGTCATGACGGCAGTACCGGCATTGGCCCCGTCATGCTCGAAGCAGCATAAATATTACGCCACAACTGGCTCGGGACGGGATTATTCCCGTCCCGAGCCGATTTTATTTTTCTGGTGATGCTTGAAAGAAAACCGGTAAAAATTTTGTTGCCTGAGAATTCAAGGCGG
Source organism: Nitrosomonadales bacterium (assembly GCA_016197305.1). Lineage (GTDB taxonomy): Bacteria > Pseudomonadota > Gammaproteobacteria > Burkholderiales > Gallionellaceae > Gallionella. The sequence goes on from JACPVZ010000009.1 coordinate 9,320, forward strand.
CCATATTCCCATTACTGACAACCCAGGGAACGGAGTTGATTTCGGCGAAAAATCATATTTTTTAAGACAAACATGTGGATAGAGGATATCCACGCACGATGGCACAAGCCTTGCTGGCAGTTTGATGTGACAAGCATATTTAGCATGATCGTTTCCAAGTTTCTGAGTTGCTGTTGATTCTGCACCTAACCCATAAACCTTCTGGAACAATTGGTGAAAAAATGTTGATCAAATCACAAGGCAAAACCAATACATTCAATGTATGGCTCATTGTTG
>JACPVZ010000010.1 GCA_016197305.1 Nitrosomonadales bacterium
ACCCAGTGCTCCGCGCGCTGGTGGTGATACTGCAGCGACAGCGATTCACCCGGCTTCACGGTGATGCGCTTGACCTTGTAGCCGTCTTCTTCCTTCAGCGACGCATAGGTGCCCCACGGGCGGTGCACGACGGCGGGGAGATGTACGGCCTCGTGCTTGCGGCCCTTGAGCACGTCGACCACCTTCTTGACGGCCTGTGCGCTGTCCTTGTGGGCGATGAGCAATGCGTCGGGGGTGTCGACGACGATCAGGTCGTGCACGCCGAGCGTGGCCACTACCTTGGGGCCGTGGCTCTCGACCTGTACGTGGGTGCCGGTGGTGTCGATCGCCACCGCGATCGTGCGCGGCCTGCTGAGAATGGTCGGCATCAACATCCAGACCGACCAGAGCAAACAAAAACTGACGCTGGAGGAACTGCGCGGCTTGGTGCTGGAAGCAGAGCATTTCCTGCCGCGCAAACACCAGAAGATGCTGCTCAACCTGGTTGATCTGGAACGCATCACAGTGAACGACGTGATGATCCCGCGCAACCAGATCGAGGCGCTGAACATCAATGCCGAGGCGAATGAGCTGCGGCAACAGATCATCACCAGCCACCATACCCTGGTGCCGGTCTACAGCGACACGCCCAGCCAAATCATCGGCATCCTGCATCTCAAACGCGTACTGTCGCTGCTCCAAGAGGAGACGCTGGACATCCAGCAACTGCGTGGCGTCCTCCATGACCCCTATTTCATCCCCTCCGACACGCCGCTGCTGAAACAGCTGCAGCAGTTCCAGGAACGCCACACCCGGATGGGCCTGGTGGTGGACGAATACGGAGAGCTGCTCGGGCTGGTGACGCTGGAAAACATTCTGGAAGAAATCGTCGGCGAGTTCACCACGCAGTCCCCGTCGCAAACCGGCAAGTTCCTGCGTCAGGACGATGGCAGTTTCCTGCTGGAAGGCGGCAGCAGCCTGCGCGAGCTGAACCGCAAGCTGGGCCTGCACCTGCCACTGGACGGCGCAAAAACCCTGAACGGACTGATACTCGACCACCTCGAAGACATGCCGGAAACCGGCACCAGCGTCAAAATCGCCGACTATCCGATCGAGATCATCCAGATGCAGGATCGCATCATCAAAGTGGCGCGGATTTTTCCGGCGCAAACGAAAAAGCAGTAGCACGCCGCAACTCCGGGTAACGCATTGCTTTCCCGCCCCTGCTGTTCGGCTTTACAATAGCGGCAAAGCTCGGCATCATGCCCGGCAACGTTAGGTAGTGACCCAAGGGAGACGCTATGGCTGTCGCAGCAAAAGCTCAGAAAGTAAAAGAATACTCCTACCTCTGGGAAGGCAAAGACAAGACCGGAAAAATAGTCAAAGGAGAGATGCGCGCACCCGGCGAGGCCAGCGTGTCTGCCCATCTGCGCCGCCAGGGCATCAATGTTTCCAAAGTAAAGCGCCTGCGCTCCAGCACCAAACCCGTCACCGAAAAAGACATTTCGCTGTTCACCCGACAGCTCGCCACGATGATGAAATCCGGCGTACCGCTGCTGCAGGCTTTCGACATCGTCGGCAAGGGGCACAGCAATCCTTCGGTGGCTCGTCTGCTGTTCGACATCAAGACCGATGTGGAGACCGGCAGCAGCCTGCAACAGGCATTCAAGAAATACCCGCTGTATTTCGACGAGTTGTACTGCAACCTGATCGGCGCCGGCGAGGCGGCTGGTATTCTCGACACCCTGCTGGACAGGCTGGCAACCTACAAGGAAAAAATCCAGGCGATCAAGAGCAAGATCAAATCGGCGCTGTTCTACCCGGTTTCGATCATCGTGGTCGCCTTCATCATCACCGCGGTGATCATGATCTTCGTGATTCCCGCTTTCAAAGAATTATTCTCGAGCTTTGGCGCGGACCTGCCCGCGCCGACGCTGTTCGTGATGGCCGTATCCGATTTCTTCGTAGCCTGGTGGTGGGCGATCTTCGGTGGAGTCGGCGGGGGTCTCTACGCATTCTTCTATTTCTGGAAACGCAGCACGAAGATGCAGGCGGTGATGGACAGACTGATGCTGAAGCTGCCGATCTTCGGCGAGCTAATCCGCAAGGCCAGCATCGCGCGCTGGAGCCGCACGCTCGCGACAATGTTCGCCGCCGGCGTGCCGCTGGTCGAAGCCTTCGATTCGGTGGCCGGTGCCGCAGGCAATGCGGTGTATTTCGATGCCACCAAATACATCCAGCGCGAGGTCACCACCGGCAACAGCCTGACCGTCGCGATGCAAAACACCGAAGCGTTCCCCAGCATGGTGCTGCAGATGGTCGCGATCGGCGAAGAAGCCGGGTCGCTGGACGCGATGTTGAGCAAGGTGGCGGACTTCTACGAGGCGGAGGTGGACGATGCGGTCGAGGCCCTGTCCAGCCTGATGGAGCCTATCATCATGGTGGTGATGGGCACGCTGATCGGCGGCATGGTCGTCGCGATGTACCTGCCGATCGTCAAGATGGGCCAAGTGGTTTGATGAAAACATGGGGAGTGGTGAGTGGGGAGTGGCGAGTGGCAAGTGCTGGCAGGTTTCCCGCATCCCGACTTGCCACTCACCACTCTCCCATCCATGAAATTAACCTACTAGCACTGCCACAAAAAACTCCTTCCGCATTTGTTGTAATGAACCTGATTCTGAACCTGATGGTGGGCAGTTTTAGCTCCGACATAACCCGCAATCGGGTTAGTCTTCACTGAAACAGCCAACATGACTGAACTATTCCAGCTCCTGCAATCATCACCGCTCCTGTTCACCGGCACGTGTGCCATATTGGGCCTGATGGTCGGCAGTTTTCTGAACGTGGTGATCCATCGTTTGCCCAGGATGCTGGAACTGGGCTGGCAGCAACAGTGCGCCGAACTGCGCGGCGAGCCAGGCACGCCGCACGGCACCTATAATCTGGTCGTGCCGCGCTCGGCATGTCCGCATTGCAACCATCCGATCAGCGCATCGGAAAACATCCCGGTCATCAGCTATCTGCTGCTGCGCGGCAAGTGCAAAAGCTGCGGCGCAGCGATCTCGCCGCGCTATCCGGTGATCGAGGCGATCAGCGCCCTGCTGTCCGGCTATGCGGCATGGCGCTTCGGCTTCGGCGCAGCCACCGCCGGCGCGTTGCTGCTGATCTGGGCCTTGCTGGCGCTGACCGCGATCGACTTCGACACGCAACTGTTGCCCGACGACATCACGCTGCCGCTGCTCTGGACCGGCCTGGCGTTCAACCTGTCCCATACTTACACCGATCTGCATAGCGCGGTGCTCGGCGCCGTCTGCGGCTATCTCAGCCTGTGGGGTGTGTACTGGCTGTTCAAGCTGACCACCGGCAAGGAAGGCATGGGCTACGGCGACTTCAAGCTGCTCGCCGCGCTGGGCGCCTGGCTGGGCTGGCAGATGCTGCCGCTGATCATCCTGCTGTCTTCACTGGTGGGCGCGGTGGTCGGCATCACGCTGATCATCGCCGTCAAGCGCGGCCGCAACATCCCCATCCCGTTCGGCCCCTATCTGGCCGGCGGCGGGCTGATCGCACTGTTCTGGGGGCAGGCGCTGACGCAGGGCTACCTGCAACTCTTTTCCGCTCCATGAGCCTGGTTACAGAGCCCGACCCACACCGGCACAAGCCCTGTATCGGCCTCACCGGCGGGATAGGCTGCGGCAAGAGCACGGTCGCCCGGATGTTTGCCGAGCTGGGCGCAGGCGTGGTCGATACCGACGCGATCGCACATCGCCTGACCCAGGCGGATGGCGCGGCCATCCCGGCGATACGCGATGCCTTTGGGGACGGTTACATCACTACCGACGGCGCGCTGGATCGCAAACAGATGCGCGACCTGATCTTTTCCGATGCACGCGCCAAACTGCGGCTGGAACAGCTGCTGCATCCGCTGATACTCGAACAGAGCAGGGTGCAATTGCGACAGCTGCAGGGCGCCCCCTACATCATCATCGTCGTACCGCTGCTGCCGGAAAGCCCCGCATTCCGGAAGCTGGTGCAGCGCATCCTGGCCGTGGACTGCGAACCGGACAGCCAGGTCGCCCGCGTCATGCGACGCAGCAGCCTCGGCGAAACCGAGGTGCGCAACATCATCGCCCGCCAGACGCCCCGGGCCGAACGCCTGTCGCTGGCCGACGACATCATCCACAACGATGCCAGCCTGGCGGATCTGGCCGGACAGGTTACGGCCTTGCACCAGCGCTATGCCCGGATGCAAACAACAATTGACGGTGGGTAGCGATTCAATATATCTTTGGCAACTAATTTAGCCTAAACAAAAAACATCGGATAATGACGACGTGATCAGCTACGAATATCCTCTGAACGAAAAGGTCCGCACCCTGTTGCGCCTTGAGGATTTATTCGCACGGATGACTCATTTCACCGAACGCGACCATGGCATGGATCATCATGCCGCCCTGTCCACGTTGTTCGAGATTCTGGAAGTCGCCAGCCGGGCCGACCTGAAGTCCGAGCTGCTTCAGGAACTCGAACGCCAAAAGCGTCTTTTGGCCAACCTGCACAACAACCCCGCGATATCCGAAGAAGCGCTGGAGGCCATCCTGGCAAAGATCGAGCAGACCGCCGCCGACCTGTTCGCGATGAATGGCAAGATCGGCCAGCACCTGCGCGAGAACGAATGGCTGATGGGCATCAAGCAGCGCGCCTGCATGCCCGGCGGCACCTGCGAATTCGACCTGCCCTCCTACCATTACTGGCAGGAACAACCCCCGGAAGCCCGCCGCAAGGACTTGCGTGCCTGGCTTGCACCGATGCTGCCAATCGAAGCCGGCATGAACATCGTGCTGCAGCTGATGCGCGAGAGCGGCAAGGTGCTCAGCTTCACCGCACATCAGGGCACGTTCCAGCAGATGCAGGGCGGGCGTGTCGCGCAGATGCTGCGCGTCAGCCTGAGCAGGGACCTGGTGTGCATCCCCGAAGTCGGCGCCAACAAATATGCGATCAACATCCGCTTCATCGCCGCCAACTATGCGGCCAAGTCCACGCTGTTCGAGCAGGACGTCCCGTTTGAGCTGACATTCTGCAGCCTCGCGAACTGATGGCAACACCCCCGCTCATCACCTGCCCGCATTGCGGCAAAGAGCAGCAATGGGACACCAGCAACCGTTTTCGCCCGTTCTGCAGCGAACGCTGCAAGATGATCGACTTGGGGAAATGGGCCAACGAAGAATATCGCGTCGAACAGCGCGAACAGGATCTGCCCGAATCAGATCACCAAGCCTGACGTAACAAGGAAATCCCGTGAGCACCATGCTGCCACGCGGCCTGCATATCATCCTGTACCAACCCGCCCAGCGCATATACCGGCAGCGTCGCCTGTGACGCCAGCTCGGCGAACCTCTCCCAACCCAGATGCGCCGCACCGGGATGGCTCTGCGTCGGCAGCACCGGGCTGAGCAACGCACAGTCGAACCCCAACTCTCCGGCGCGGCGCAATTCCGCAGCATCATGACAAGACGCTGAACACCATTGCAACGCAGGCCTGCCGGAACATTGCAGCAGCTGGGTCGCGGTGTAATGCACGCCATCCGCACCGACCTGTTTGGCCAGCTCGGCATCGCTGTTGATCAACACCCTGGCCGAATAACTGTGCGCCAGCTCCACCACCTGCGCGGCGAATGCCGCCAGCTCATGCGCAGGCAGATGCTTCTCGCGCAGCTGCAACAGACGCAAACCGTTCTGCAACGCGCGCTCCAGACGCAGCATGAACTCCTCGCAACCCAGCTCGGCGGCGTTGCTGATCGCATACAGATCGGGCAACTCCAGCGCGCGCAGGATGGGCGCGTTGGCCGGCAGCATAGGCGCAACAGCGGCCTCGGCAGCGCGCTGCCAGGAAAACTGCTGCCCCTCGTGCGGATGCAGCTCGCCGCTCCATGCCGTCACGCGAAAGAAATGCAGCCGCACGGTCGCATGCGGATAGGTGAATACGCGCAGCAGCCACGGATAGGCAGTCTGCACGTCGATACCCAGCTCCTCATGCAGCTCGCGCACCAGCGCATGGTAAGGCGTTTCGCCCGCCTCGATCTTGCCGCCGGGGAATTCCCAATAGCCGGCCCATATCTTGTCGGGGGGACGCTGGGCGAGCAAGAATGTGCCGTCGGGCTGCTGCAGGACGGCGGCGGAGACTTCGACGATTTTTGTTTTTTCGGTTTGCGTATTCAACGTGGTATCTCTATATTTTCAACATGTAGGTTGGGTGGAGCGCAGCGATACCCAACATCAAGATCAAAACCGTCGGGGGTAGCCCGACAGCTATAACCAATGACTTAGCCAGCGTCGTTTGCTGGGTTAGTCAGATGGCTAGTAGTTCTACCAGTCACTTTTCTTGTCTTGCCAAGAAAAGTAACCCAAAGAAGGCGCCCCCGGTTTGCCGCCCCTGCGGGGTCCCCTCGATCAGCCGCAAGCAAGCGGGGCTGCGCAACTCGACCTGGCGGGGCGCACAGGGGATGAAAGGCAAAATCAAAAAAACGGGTGGGCACATCATGCCCACCTTTTGCAGACGTTCGCGAGCAGCCGCTAACGAGACTTTGCGGTCACCCGAGATTCCCAAAAGCAGACCATTAACATCTTACAAAAGAGACCGAATTTGCCTTGCAGAGGAGGTTCCAGCGAACGTAGTGAGCAGCTTGATGTGATTGTTAGATTTTTCCTCGTATAAATTGGGACATAAATATATCAATATCATTTTGCACCATATCATCATATGAAAATGGCTCTTTCAATGTGATTTGTGAGACTTTTTCACAGAATTCTTTCAGGGCGCTGAAGTACCTTATATCCTCACCTTCTTCAAACTCCCCAAGAGCCACGTTTGGCTCAATCATTGTTTTGTAATCGTTATGAGATAGAAGCTTGTTCCTTGCGACTTTTATCGAAGGGTATAGAACATCCATCGTTTTTTTTAGCTCTATAAGCTCTTTTCTAAAATCTGGCTCCCAGCCGCCATATTCAATAATGTATTCCAAGGTAAGATTAATATTCCCGCCATGAACTGCTGGGTCATGTAATTTGGCGAGTTGATGCATCCAAGACTCTTGGAAAATGACACAAATTCTATAAAAGAAGTGTTCATGTCTCGCCTCTTTTAATATCTCTATATCCTTATTGTCATCAAAAAGGCATTTCCTAAACTCGTAAGTCTGGATAAGCCAGTCGCACAAACCAAAGAACTTTTCGATAGTTTTTGTACTGTGATAAGTCATGATAATTATCAAATGATTAAAAATCACAGGACTTCGCCTACACTATGCCTACTTACGCAGATTGTCCGCCCAACTTTCCCGTCCAGCTTTGCCAAGCTCCCATCCTTTACGCCAAGCAGCTTTCATGGCTTCTTGGTCGTCACTATAAGGATTGTCTTCTTGCTGCAAGCCATTTGAAAATGCCAGCTTACCTGCCTGAGTAACCGCATCCTGCTTCCCGAACAATTTGGCGCGGGCTTTTTTAAACACAAAGAACGCTGCAGCACCAATGAGAAGGAGTATGGCGGCTCCGAAGCCACCAATCGCTGCTTGAAAAACGCCTTTAGTAGCTTTCGTTGAATTTGATTTTTCGGGAGCTGCACCTATACATTCATCAGATGAAATCCTGATCGATGTGATTTTCTCTCCATTTTTATCGAAGTAATCGTAAAGCATGGGGATATGGAATCTTCTGGCAGTTTCCATATTACTGTTCGTACATAAATTATTCAGCAACCCAGGGCGCGTTGTTGAGTTAAAAACGTCTACATTAATTTCACCAAAGGAGCTATTTACAAACGTATATCGATAATGGAATTCGCCATTTTCTCCAGATACGCTATCGCTCCTCATATCGGAACTCTCCATCTTCGGAAGAGTCTTGTTAAGAATCTCCGCAGCTTGCAACAATAAGCTTTCCACCTCTTTTTTTTCAGCCTCACTGTGATAGTTACCTGCAGTCGCAGGAGTTATCCAAATAAGAAAAACAAAAGCAAAAAGATTGATGCCTGAAACTGTTTGTACAATTTGCTTCATGTAGCCCCTCCGAAAAGTCATTTATAGGCCGCATAAGGGCAAATAATTTTTCGCACAATAGCACAACATATTCAACGTCAGCTTGTGGCACACAGCCTCCCATCAAGCCTTGTAATAGCCTACCTGAAAGCTGTACTTGGCGTTTTGCATTCTGCTCGCGTGGGCACGAAGTGCCCACGCAGTGGATTTCGCTTTTCTTCCCCTGTGCGCCGCCTCGATCAGGCGTGAACGAGCGGTGGGGTTGGGCGAGCACTGTTTGAGCACGTGGCCGCGTAGCGGATCGTGCGAGTTGCGCAGCCCCGCTTGTTTGCGGCTGATCGAGGGTACCGCGCAGCGGCGGCAAACCGGGGGCGATTTCTTTTGGTTACTTTTCTTGGCAAGACAAGAAAAGTGACTAGCTGCCGGGCTACCCCCGGCGATTTTTTGTTTTGACTGGATTCCGGGTCAAGCCCGGAATGACGAACGCCCGCACCAATCCTTCGCAAACTGCCCCGCCACCCGCCCGCTCCGCGAACCGCGCATCAACGACCATTGCAGCGCTGCGGTGCGCACCTCATCAGTGAGTCCCTGCTTCCAGCCGTGATGCGCCAGCCAGTGTGCCGCGACTTCCAGATATTCGTCCTGCGTGAACGGATAGAACGATATCCACAACCCGAAGCGCTCGGACAACGACACCTTCTCCTCGACGCTTTCCGCCGGATGAATCTCGTCACCGACATATTTCGTCGCGAGGTTGTCCTGCATGTAGTCCGGCATCAGGTGGCGGCGGTTGGATGTCGCGTAGATCAGCAGGTTAGCGGAGAATGCGACCAGGTCGCCGTCCAGCGCCGCCTTGAGCGCCTGGTAACCGGGCTCGTCGGCATTAAACGACAGGTCGTCGCAATACAGGATGAAGCGCTCGGCACGCCCCTGCACCAGCCCGGCGATCAGCGGCAAATCCTCCAGCCCCTGCTTGTCGATCTGGATCACGCGCAGCCCTTGCTGTGCATATTCGTTGAGCAATGCTTTGACCAGCGACGACTTGCCGGTGCCGCGCGCGCCGGAGAGCAGCACGTTGTTGGCCGTACCGCCCTGCACGAATTGCAACGTGTTCTGTTGGATGCGTCGTTTCTGCTCTTCGATACCAAGCAAGTCGGTCAGCGCGATGCGCTGAAAGTTGGCAACGGGGTGCAAGGTGCGTGACCGATGATCCCAGCGGAACGCCGCGGCAACCTGCCAGTCCGGCGCAGCTGGTTGTGTGCCCGGCAGGATGCCTTCC
>JACPVZ010000011.1 GCA_016197305.1 Nitrosomonadales bacterium
CATGCATCTGTCCGGGGAAACGGGCAGTTCGATCATGGGCGCGCCGGTGATGTATCGCAGGCCGGTGCAGCCGAGTGCCGACGGCAATACCGTCGACATGGATGTGGAGCGTGCGCAGTTTGCTGACAACGCGCTGCGCTATGAGGCAAGCGTGAAATTCGTCAGCGATAAGCTGAGGGATATGCTGACGGTGATACAAGGCTGAATGCCTGTTTGTGGAGTAATTGGTGCGTAATCCCTGTGATGCGCAAAGTTAAGGAGGTGTGAAACATGTCCCTGTTCAATATTTTCAATGTGGCCGGCTCGGGAATGGCCGCGCAGGCGCAGCGTCTCAACGTGGTGGCCAGCAACCTGGCTAATGCGGACAGCACCACCAGCGCGAATGGGCAGCCATACCGCGCCAAGCAGGTTGTGTTCAGTACGGCCGCGGTGGACAACAGCGGCGCGCAGGGGGTGAAAGTCACGGCGGTGGTCGAAGACAATGCGCCACTGAAGATGGTCTATGATCCGAAACACCCGATGGCCGACGCGCAGGGGTATGTGGCGATGCCGAATGTGAATGTGGTGGACGAGATGGTGAATATGATCTCAGCCTCGCGTGCCTATCAGAATAATGTGGACGTGCTGAACACGTCGAAGACGCTGTTGCTCAAAACGCTGACCATCGGTCAGTGATCTGCCTAGCTTGATGAAAGGAAACTGCCATGATTAACAATACCCAGGATGCCAATTCAGCCGCCGCACTGTTTGCCTCATTGAACGCGGCGGGCAGTTCCGCGTCGAAAGGGGCATCGGCAGCGGCGACCCAGGACCGGTTTCTGAAGTTGCTGGTGACCCAGATGAAAAACCAGGATCCGCTGAACCCGATGGACAACGCGCAAGTGACCTCGCAGATGGCGCAGCTCAGCACCGTCACCGGTATCGACAAGCTGAATGTCACCTTGCAGGCGTTGAGCGACAGCATGATGGCCAATCAGTCATTGCAGGCGGCCAGCATGATAGGTCACGGTGTGCTGGTACCGGGGCAGGGTGTCGATCTTGCCAAGGGGGCGGCTTATGGCGGGGTCGATCTGCCGCAATCGGTGGATCGTCTGGATGTGTCCATCTATGACCCGGCAGGGGCATTGGTGCGCAATATCCAGCTGGGTGCGCAACCGGTGGGTTTGGTCAATTGGCAGTGGGATGGGCGTAACGATGCCGGGCTCAACGTGAGCGATGGCAGTTATACCTTCAAGGTGAATGCGGTTCAGGCTGGCGCACCAGTGGCGGCGACCGCGTTGCAGTTCGGCATGGTCAGCAGTGTGTTGCAGGGCAAACAGGGAGTAACGTTGAGTGTCGGGCAGTTGAGTGATATTGCGATGTCACAGGTTAGACAGATTTTGTAAAGCCGGGCTGATAATGAACACCAGCAATTACGGGGCAGCAGATGCCATTCCAATGATACTCGCAGGGGGTAAGCTGCGCGCTGTCCTTCTGCCTTTGGTCAAATTTGTCACAAGGAGAACATCATGAGTTTTCAGCAAGGTCTAAGCGGACTAAACACATCAACCAAGCAGTTGGACACGATAGGCAACAACGTGGCAAACGCCAGCACTGTCGGCTTCAAGCAATCCCAGGCGCAATTCGCCGATATGTATGCGGCGAGCCTGGCAGGCGCGGGCGCGGTGCAGATCGGTACTGGCGCCAAGGTGGCGGCGGTTTCGCAACAGTTCTCGCAGGGCAACATTACCAACACCAACAACTCGATGGACACCGCAATCAGCGGCAAGGGCTTCTTCCGCATGATCGACCAGGGCGGGAGCATTTTCTACAGCCGCAATGGCCAGTTCCAGGTCGACAAGAATGGCTATATCGTAAACAGCCAGGGACACCAGGTGTCGGGTTATTTGCCCAATGCGGCGGGAACGATCGTCCCGGGCCAGCCCCAGCCTATCCTGCTGACCTCGGCCGATCTGGCGCCCAAGCAGACGGCCAGTATCGCGGTGGGGGCCAATCTGGATTCACGGTCAGGAACGCCGGTCAACCCGGTTTTCAGCACGATTGACCCGACCTCCTACAACAGCTCGACCTCGCTGACGGTCTATGACAGCCTGGGTACGAGCCATGTCGCATCGCTCTATTTCCAAAGGTTGCCTATCGCAGCGACCACATCGGCAGCGGTTATTCCCGCAGGCGCAACCACCGCCACCCTCACATCGGTTGCGGGCATGTCTGTGGGCAACACGATTACGCTGCCGGGTGCAGGTGGCGCAGGCCCTTCGACTACCGCACCCGCGATCGTTCCGGCTGCCTCGACGACGGTGACCGTTGCTTCGGCCGCGGGACTGGCTGCCGGGGACAACATTACGCTTCCCGGCGCCGGCGCGGCCGGGCCGGCGACGACCGACACGCTGGGATCTGCAATCGGTTCAACTTCAGTCACTTTGGGGTCGGCTGCCGGGCTGGCGGTCGGTGACAATATTACGCTGGCCGGTAACGGGGCCGCGACGATCACCAACATCGTTGGTAACGTGGTGACTTTTGCTCCGGCGACCACGGTGTTGACGGCGGCAGGTTCGGCAGTGACTTCGACCAAGGCGCTGACCACGACGATTACGGCTGTCGCGGGCAATGTGCTGACGATCGCTCCGGCGACCACCACCGCGACGCTTGCAGGGGCGACGGTGACCTCGGCCAAGGCGCTGACCACGACGATTACCGGCATCGTCG
>JACPVZ010000035.1 GCA_016197305.1 Nitrosomonadales bacterium
GCGTCTTGCCGGTGTTGCCGTTCATCTTTGTACGTTCCGGGCAGTCGTTCCGTCGCAGCGGTTTGCCGGTGCTGATCGGCATGGCTGTGACCTTCACCCTGCTCTCCAGACTGGCCGTGGTCGGCGGCGCCTGGTTGGTGGCACTCAATCAATACGGACGCTATGCGGCGATGGCGATGTTGCTGCTGCTCGGGCTTGCACTGGTCTTTCCCGCATTGTCCGAATATCTGATGCGGCCATTCGTGATTTTGGGTGGGCGCTTGCAACAGCAAGCGGACCGGGATGCCAGCATCAAGGGCGCTCTGCTGCTGGGTGTCGCGGTGGGCTTCCTGTGGGCGCCCTGTGCCGGGCCGATACTGGGTCTGGTGCTGGCCGGCGCGGCCTTGCAAGGTGCGAGCCTGCATACGGTCTTGCTGCTGTCGGTGTTCGCCGCCGGTGCAGCCACTTCGTTGGCACTGGCGTTGCTGGCCGGCGGGCGTGCGTTCGCGATGATGAAACGCGGGCTGGGCGGCGAAGAATGGGTGCGGCGCGGACTGGGTGTCGCGGTCGTGTTCGGCGTTGTGGCGATCGCATTGGGATGGGATACGCATTTGTTGACGCGCGTGCCATTCTTGAGCACTGCGGAAACCGAGCAGAAGCTGATCGCGCAACTCGCGCCGCAGGCAGATGCCACCGATTCCGACGAGGTCCGTACCGCGCCACCGTTGAGTGGTGCGACACAGTGGCTGAATTCTCCGCCGCTTGGCAACGAGATGTTGCGCGGCAAAGTGGTGCTGGTGGATTTCTGGACCTACTCCTGCATCAACTGCCTGCGCACGCTGCCCTATCTGAAGGCGTGGCATCGGAAGTACCGCGATCAGGGACTGGTGATCGTCGGCGTGCATGCGCCCGAATTCGCGTTCGAACAGGACCAGCGCAATGTCGAACGCGCATTGCATGAGTTCGGCATAGATTATCCGGTGGCGATGGACAACCGGTTCGCGATCTGGAACGCGTACCGGAACGAATACTGGCCCGCGCATTATCTGATCGATGCGCAAGGCCGGATACGCGACCGGCATTTTGGCGAGGGGGGCTATCAGCAAACCGAACAGATGATACAGCGTCTGCTCAACGAGGCGCATCAGGGGCAGCCTGTGCTGAATACCGAATTGGTGCAGGTGGCGGGCGAGGGTGCGACGGCGGCGGCCGCAACGCCGGTGCAGAGCCGTTCGCCGGAAACCTATCTGGGTTATCGGCGGCAGCAGAATTTTGCCTCGCCGCAGACGCTGGCCAGGGATGTCGTTGCACGATACGGCGTGCCGCCATTGCTCAAGCCCAACCAATGGGCGTTGCAGGGGGCGTGGCGTGTGTCGTCCGAATCGGCCGCCGTGCAGGAGGCGGGCGGGGCGATCAGCTACCGTTTCAATGGGCGCGACCTGCATCTGGTCATGGGTACGCGCAGCGGTAATCCGGTGCGTTTCAGGGTCACGCTGGACGGCGCTGCTCCCGCGGGTGACCATGGCGTGGATGTCGATGCCGAGGGGAATGGCGTGATAGACGGACAGCGGCTCTATCAGCTGATCCGGCAAACCGTCATGTCGGGCGGGCGTACCTTCCGCATCGAATTTTTCGGCGCGGATGCACAGGTGTTTGCGTTTACCTTTGGCTGATTCAAGGGGAAATATCATGAAGACTACCCGTTTCGGCTGCCGGTATTTTTACGCGGCGTGCCTGTTGTTTGGCGCAGTGGCAACGGTTGATGCGGCATCCGTGCCGCAGCAGACCGCGGTGTTTGCCGGAGGCTGTTTCTGGGGCGTGGATGCGGTGTTCAGGCACATCAGGGGCGTGATAGAGGTGGAGTCCGGATATGCGGGCGGCAGCGCGGCGACGGCGCATTACGAAATGGTCAGCGAGGGCAATACTGGCCATGCCGAAGCCGTGCGCATCCGCTTCGATCCGGCGCAGGTTTCCTACCAGCAATTGCTACAGGTGTTTTTCGGCGTGGCGCACGACGGCCGAGGACTACCACCAGAATTTTTTGGCGCTGCATCCGAACAAACCTTATATCGTGATGCACGATCTGCCCAAGCTAGCGCAGCTGCGCATCAGGTTTCCTGCGCTGTTTCGAGAGAACTGAAGGAGCGTTGTCCCGTTAAAGTTCCTCGGTGTCTTTGGGATGGAAGCGGATCAGGTTGCGTCCGCTCTCTTTGGCCTGATACATCGCCATGTCGGCCATGCTCAGAACATGTTCCGGGTTGGTGTCGTGGCTCTGGAACAACACGATGCCTATGCTGGAAGTGCAATGGTGTTCTATCCTGGCCTCGGGCTGCCCCTGGGGTTGATGGATCAAGTGATATGTTTTTGCCAATGTGGTACGGATTTTTTCGGCGACGGTGAATGCCTGGTCGAAGGACAGGGCATGATCGGCATTCAGTTCGCTGAGCATCACGACGAATTCGTCCCCGCCAAAGCGTGCGACGGTATCGGTCTCGCGCAGGCAGCTGCTGATGCGATGCGCAGCCTCGATCAGCAGCAGGTCTCCGACGGCATGCCCAAACTGGTCGTTGAGCGGCTTGAAGTTGTCCAGGTCGATAAACATCACGGCACCATAATGGCCGCTGCGTCTACTGTTGGAGAGCGCCTGGGCAAGCCGGTCATTGAGCAGGCGACGGTTGGGCAACAGCGTCAAGGTGTCGTAGAAAGCCATGTTGCGTAGCTGTTCCGTCGCCTCGTCGATACGGTGTTGCAATAGTGTCCGCTCCTGCTGGAGTTGTGCCGCCATTTGGTTCACACCTTCGGTCAGGGTGCATAATTCGCTGATTCCGCTCTGTTGTGAGATGCGCGTATCCAGATGTCCGGAACCGATAGACTGGATCGCGATGCTCAGTTGCCTGATCGGATGGGTGATCTTGCGGCTGGCGCGATAGATTACATAGAGTGTCAGTATCAGGAATGTCACGATAGAGAGCAGTGTGGCGAGCAGCAATTGCTGTTTGCGCTGGTTCACTTGCTCCCGGCTTAGGGCAATGATGACTGCGCCGATCTGTTGTGCCTCCGCTTCGTTTTCCAGGTTGTCCAGGGCGATCTGTGTGGACAGGATGGGCTGGTATGCCAGCATGCTGTTGCCATCATCGAAGATCGGTGTGCTGCGATTCGCCAATACCAGCAGGCCACGAACAGGCGGATCGCTCCGGTGGACAGCTTGTGTGTTTCTATCGGCCAGGCTATGCAGGATGGAGGCGGGTAGTTTTCCCGCCAGTGCGATCACATTCCCTCCCTGGTCGGTGATCAGCACCGCACGGACATCGGGTTCCTGCAGCGCACTGGCTGCGATGTTCTGCAGGAAGGACTGGTTGTGCGAAAAGATGGCGTATTCGCTGTTCGCCGCCAGTTGCCGGGCGATCAGGCGGGCCGACGAGACGATGCCTTCGTCCATGTCGTCGGATTGTTCGTGAATGAAAGCCATCGACATCGCAATGGAGAACAGCATCAAGGGCAGGAGCGTCAGCAAGGAGACATGCTCGCGTATCCCATATTTTCGATTAAACATTACCGGGTCCCCCCTGATGCCTGCTCTACCTGCATATGTAGTAATTCTGCCGAGCTGATATTCAGCCCCAGTGTTCTGGCCACCTCCTGATTGACGGCGATGGTGTAGAGCTCTGGATACTGCGGTTCGCTCAACTTGGCGGACTTGGCAAAGGCCACGGCTGCTTTGCTGGACTGCGCGGCCAGTTGTTCCGGCGTGGAAAAGATCGCATACAGCGCCCCGGCGTTCACATATGCCTGGGATAGCCCGATCAACGGGATGCGGCGGCGGTAGGTGCTGAGCAGGATGTTGCGGATGTTGCCGCTGTTGTAGATCGCGTTGTCCGGTATCGCAAACAGCACGTCGCTGTTTTCCATCGCTTCTTCCAGGTCGGCGTACAGCGTGGCATTGCTGCGCAATGCCTTGAAGACCGGCTTGTAGCCGCGCTCGGTCAATTTTTTGCGCAGTCCCGTAATATCTGTCCGGGTATCCGAGGAATGCAGTACCGAGACCTTGTGATGGCCCGGCAATGCGGCTTGCAGCAGGCTGATCTGCCGTGCCCATGGTTGGTCGATGAAGATCGCGGATAGCGGTCTGGCGTGTTTTTCGCTCAATTCCGCGTACTTGCTGCTTGGGATCATCGCGGCCAATATCGGCAGGCGGGTATTGGCACTGACCAGTTCAGCGGCTTTCACGCCGACTGTGACGACCAGATCGGTGTCCTGTGCATCGCCGGAAAAATCTTCGGGACGTTCCAGCACATGCACATGGATGCCGGCGGGCAGATTCTGCTGGAAAGATTTTGCGAAGGTCTGGTACGGGGCATTGCTGTCGCTCAGCACGACGGATACGCGCAGTGCTTCTGCAGCCCAGGAAAGTTCAGCGAGACACAACAGGCAGATCGCACCCAGCAGTACCCGCATGCTCCGAAGCGCTATACGGTGCTGCAGGGAAGCGATAGCCATGCCTTACCAGTTCACCGTCAACGTGACATAGCCACGCCGGTTGAACAGATTGTTGGCGATGTACTCGGTGTAACCTTGATCGAACAGATTTTGTACTACCAGAGCGACCTCGCCTTTGATGCTGCCTGTATCCCGGAATTCCTTGGCGATGCGCACATCGACACGGCGTTGTATCGGTTGATAATCCAAAAAGCCGCGATCGAATGGCTGCATGGAGTCCTGATAATAATAGGCGGTGCTGAAGGAAAAAGTATCGGCTACGCGTTGCGAGTAAAGCAGGCTGGCGCTGTTCCTGGGCGTGCTGCCGCTGAGGATATCAGCGATTTCAGGCCGTGCCGGGCGAAAGGTACGCTGCCCGGACGCAAGCAACGCCGGCCCATTACTGCTTGCCAATTCATGTGCGAAGTTGACGGTCAGCTCACCACCCTTGTCGAATGAATGCTTGAGCGTGGTCTCCAGTCCGTTATATACCGCGGACATCCCGTTGGTGAATACATTCGTCGAGGCGATGTATATCCCGTCGTTGAGCTGGTCCCGGAACACGCGCAGATCCAGTGAGGTCGCCCAATCGGGGAATTCGCCGAGATAACCGATCTCTTGCGACACCATTTTTTCGGGCCTCAGGTTCGGGGAGGTGACCGATTTACTGGACACAAACAAGGCGCCGGGTAGATACAGGAGTCTCATGGCGCTTGCGCGAGCTGGATACAGGGCACGCAGCGCAAGGTATCGATCGATCGGATATCTTTCTTCGACCAGAGAGGGGGTCCGGTAGGCGACAGAGGTCCCCATGCGCAAGGTATGTCGCGGGGTGAAATGGAAATTCAGCGCGACGCGCGGGGACGTTCTCTCGTGCCCCATGCCGTTACGTTCGAACATCGCGCCGGTGTTCAGCAACAACTGCGGCGTGATGCGCCATTCGTCGTGCGCGAACACGCGATACTCATTCGTGTTAAACGACGAGGCGTAAACCGGCGGGGCTAACGGGATGCTGCCTTGTGCGTTGATATGGTCTGCCCGATAAGCCGCGCCATAGACCAGGCGGTTGGATACGGAAAGTGGCAGGGTGTGTTGTGCTTCCACTTCGTCACGCGCCGTTTTCAGGTATTGCAGGATAGGGCCGGGGACAAATGTGCCGCTTTCGAAATACGACAACGATTCGTGTTGATCCTGGCGAAGATGGGAGTAGCGCACGTTGAGTTCGGCGTTGTTCTCCAGCAACCTGATCCATCCCAACTGCAGGAAGCCGGAGTTGGAGAACAGATCATGCAGGGTATTGGCATTGGTGAGCGTCGGGAAAATTGGACTTGGATTCCTGTCGTTGAATCCCACCCCCTGTACATCGTGGTTGAAACCAAACTGCAGGTCGAAGCGATCTGCACTGTTGGGGTGATAGTCCGCGCGGTAATTCAACAGGCGCGCCTGGTTGCTGTCATGGCTGTTGTTGAGCAGCGAGACGCCGCCACTGATATTGTTGGGATTGGTGGTGAGGTCATCGTAGCCATTGTCCGCGGTGTAAGCCAGCGTCATACGGTAGTCGAATTTTTCACCGGCTGAGCCGAACCTTGCGGATACATCGTTGATGCCCTTGCTGCCGCGCGTGACCGAGACGCGCCTGCCAGTGGCGGCGCCGGCATCCCGGGTAATGATGCTGATCACCCCCTGGGTGGAGTTCGCACCATGCGAAGCGGCGGAGGGTCCGCGTATCACCTCGATGCGTTCGATGTCATCGACGGTGATCGGCAGATTCGCCCAGCTCACCATGCTGACAGGCGGCAGATACACGCTGCGCCCGTCTATCATTACCTGCATGCGCCGTGCGTATTGGTCTGTGGCGCCGTGGTAGGAAACAAAGGCCTGGCTGCCCTTGTAATAGCTGACATACATGCCGGGAACCAGCTTGAACAGATCCGGGATGGTCCTGAACCCCGAGGCGACGATCATCTTGCGGTCGATCACGGTCATCGCATTGGGCGCTTCCGACTGCGGCTGGTATAAGCGGGACGCGCTCAATACCACCGGAAAATCCTGATAATAGTCGAGTTCGCTGGTGTTGTCGGCCGCGCGGGCGCCGTGGCAGGCCAGCAATATCAGCGGAAGTGCCGACATTGGCCATATGTTACGAAAACTCATTGAACCACTCCCTGATGCTGTTTTTTTACTATCGTGCTTTTGTAACTTCCTGTCGCTTGGCATGGCTAAATCAGGGGCAGACATAGGCAAGATCGTGTTTGTTTAGGCCGTCATTATACAATTTTATCAATCGGTTATGGTGTGTTTGCGCGACGACTTGGGGCGGTCAGGTTATTCCGGCAACGCAACGGTTTTGTGCTCCCGCCCTGAGGGGCGATGAAATTGTGCAGAAATGGCTTGTACAAGCAAGCCGAGAATATGCAGCCAGGCAACCCAGGCGATGAGATATAGCAGCAATGCTGCAACGGCAGCATAGAGCAGTTTCATTGTCACGCCGCGAGGATAACTGCGGGCGAGAGGCTGATCCTGTTCGATTCCGTCCTGCATGATAGCGGCTCCTGAGTTCTGTTTAAGCCATCTGGTGTGGATTGGCTGTTGCACAGTATTTCCACCCGTTTGAGCCTTGTCATCGGCACGTAAGCGCAAAACTTTAGGGGCGGTTGAGGGGCTGCTCAGGTCGGAGCAGCAGCCTTGCACATTGCAATCCGCTGCGCACCGCGCCTTCCAGCGTCGCGGGGTAGTCGCCGGCGGTATAGTCTCCGGCCAGTAGCAGGCGCGGCAGCGCGGTCTGTTGTCCCGGGCGTTGCAAGTCTGGTGCGCAGCAGAACGTGGCGCGCTTTTCGGCGATGACCCTGAACCAGTGCGGCGCTGCACCGATGCCGAATTCATCGTGCAGTTCGGCAATCGCCTGGTGCGCCAATTCGTCCTGCGACCATTCCTGATGCAGGCCTTCCGCGCTGATCACCGCAGCGATCAGGCCAGGCTGCCCCGCAATCTGTCCCCTGTCGAACAGCCATTGGCTGATGCGCCGGTGCAGGCCGAGCATGGCGTGGGGCAGTTTCACATGAGCGGGGTATTGCAGGTATACGGTATAGATGGGCTGGTGCTCCAGAGCCTCGATCTGTGCGACGGTGCTGGCCAGCTGCGCGACAGGCTTCAGCAGCCTCGCGGCCGTGCCAGGCGATGTCGCGCAGACGACATGACTGAAAATATCAGCGCCCTGAGCGGTGATGAGCTCGATATGCCCGTCATGCGCCACAATTTTATCCACACCGCAGGAAGTCAGCACCTTGCCGCCGCGCTGCTCGATATAGGCGGCCGCACGTTGAGGGAACAAGGCGCTGAAGTCGAGGCGCGGCAGCAGCATGTCGCTGTCGGCGCGGGTGCGATTCAGTGCATCGCGCAGTACGTTCAGCAGCACTTGAGCTGAAGCCTTGTGGATAGGGGTGTTCAGCGCGGCGATGCACAGTGGCTCCCACAGCTTGAATATCAGGTCGTCATCCTGATGATGCCGGGCAAGCAGCTCGGTCACGGTCATGTCGTGGGGCAGGTGGAAATCCATGCGGCGCAGCATGAGCATGAAACGCGCGGCGCTGATGCGTTCGCCAATTGACAGGCCCTGTGCGCCGAGCAAAGCGATGAGTAAATGCAGCGGGGCAGGCAGGCGTGGCGCACGCAGCGAGAATTCGCGATGCAGTTCGAGTTGGAGCGGCAGGCGCAGAAAGTCCCGTCCGATATTGCCGCCGACCTGTTCGATCAGGCGCAGCGTGTCCCGGTAGCAGCCCAGCAGGATATGCTGCCCATTATCCAGTCGGGTATTGTTGTATAAGACGCCGCGAGCTCGCCCGCCAAGCTGTTTCGCGCTTTCGAACACCGTGACCGGAATGCCGCGCGCGGAGAGCTCAACCGCTGCCGCCATTCCGGCATAACCGCCACCGATGATGGCGAGTCTGGCTTCATGGCTTTTCATCGTTTTGGCACTCGGAAGAACCGTATCGAGCCGCGCAGTAGGTTCTCAATTCTTTAGCCATGTCTTGAATGCCAGCCAAAGCTTGTAGCTTGGCGTCAGCGAGACACGCTCTTTCAGCACATGGCAGCCGCTGCGGGCCACTTCATCCAGCGTGGCACGGTAGATCGCGGCCATGATCAGGCCGGTGCGCTGTGCCTTCCTGTCCACGGCGGGCAGTTGTTCGATGGCCTGCTGATAGAAACGCTGGGCACGCTCGATCTGGAACTGCATCAGCCTGTCGAAGCCGTCTTTCTCGCGGGCATTGAGTATGTCGCCGGTATGCACGCCGAATTGCTGCAGCTCGTCCAACGGCAGGTAGATACGTCCGCGTCTGGCATCCTCGCCGACATCGCGGATGATGTCTTGCATCGTGCCTGAAGTCGGCATAGGTGTGCTGGTTGAGGTCCATCTCCATGCCGTCGATGATCTCCTGCAGGTGTTCCTGCGGAAGATTGAACTGTTTGACCAGCGGCGCCAGCGCACGACAGACCGGATGCTGCGGCGTGCCTTCATAGATTGCTGCGACCTGGGTGCGCCACCAGGCCAGCGTGGTGCGTGCGACATTTTCGTCGGAGCACTCGTCGACGACATCGTCGACCTCCCGACAGAAGGCATACAGTGCGGTGATCGCACGGCGTTTGTCCGCGGGCAGGAACATGAAGCTGTAATAGAAGCTCGATCCGCTGGCGGCGGCTTTGTCTTGGCAATACTGGTTCGGGTCCATCGATAGGGGCTTGATTATGGTGAGTAGGGTGCGCTCTTGAACAGCATGATAACCCAGTCGAACGGACGCAGCACCGGGCGGTGGCGGAACATGTCATAGCGGGCGCTTTGCAGTTTGGCGAGTATGCGCAGTCCTCCGGCAATGATCATGCGCATCTCCAGGCCGATGCGCCCGGTCAGGATGCTGCCCAGTGGCGCACCCGAGCGCATCATCGCGCGGGCGCGCTCGACCTGGAACTGCATCAGCCTGCGCCAGGCCTCGTCGCTGATGCCTTGAGCGATCTGCGCCTCGTCCACGCCGTATTGGGCGAGCTCGTCCAGCGGCAGGTAGATGCGCCCGATCGCATAGTCCTTCGCGACATCCTGCCAGAAGTTGATCAGCTGCAGGCTGGTGCAGATCGCGTCCGAGTACGCGAGGTTGACAGGGGTTGCTTCGTCGTAGAGATGCAGCAGCAGCGTGCCGACCGGATTGGCGGAACGGCGGCAATAGTCCAGCAGCTCGTCGAAGCTGGCATAGCGTTTCTTCACGACGTCCTGCGAGAACGCATCCAGCAAGTCGTAAAACGGTTGCAGCGGCAGCGCGTGCTGCCGGATTTCGGCGGCAAGATTCTGGAACAGCGGTGTGATAGGTGTTTCGCCGGCAGCGATGCGCGCCAGCTCGGCGCGGAATTCGTCGAGCCGGCGCAGGCGTTCCTGGTCGGGCAGGTCGCCTTCGTCGGCGATGTCGTCGGCGGCGCGGGCGAAGTGATAGATCGCCGCGACCGGCTTGCGCAGCCGCTTGGGCATTAAAACTGATGCAACCGGGAAATTCTCGTAATGCTCGATCGACGACATCAGAGCAAGTCGTTCTTGTGCAGCATGAACACGAACTGATCGCCCGCGCTGACATCCAGCCAGGTGAACGGCAGCCTGGGGTAGGCGGCTTCAAGCACCTCGCGGTTGTGGCCGATCTCGACGATCAGGATGCCGTCATCCGTCAGGTGTTGCGCGGCCTGCTGCAGGATCATGCGGGTGGCATCCAGTCCGTCGTGTCCGCTGCCCAGCGCCAGCTCGGGTTCGTGCAGATATTCCTGGGGCAGCGCGGCGACCGATTCGGCATCCACATAGGGCGGATTGCTGATGATCAGGTCATATTGCTTGCCGCCCAGCTTGGCAAACAGGTCGGACTCGATCAGGTTGACCTGCCCCTGCAGGCGGTAGTCTGCGACATTGCGTTCGGCGACGGCCAGTGCGGCTGCCGACAGATCCACTGCATCCACCTCGGCATTCGGGAAGGCGTGTGCGGCGAGGATCGCCAGGCAGCCGCTGCCGGTACACAGGTCGAGCACGCTGCCGATATCGTCGGGTTCGTCTATCCAGGGGTGAAGCCGTTCGCGCAGCAGTTCCGCGATGAACGAACGCGGCACGATGACACGCTCGTCCACATAAAAACTGAACTCGCCGAGAAATGCCTGATGGGTCAGGTAGGCGGCAGGTATGCGTTGTTCGACGCGGCGCTGGATGATGCCCAACACGTCGTTGCGCTCGCCGTCGGTGAGGCGTGCGTCGAGGAACGGCTCCAGCCTGTCCGGCGGCAGGTGCAGCGTGTGCAGGATCAGGTAGGCTGCCTCGTCGTAGGCGTCGCTGCTGCCGTGCCCGAAGAACAGCCCGGCCTGGTTGAAGCGGCTGACCGCGAAACGCAAATAATCGCGTACGGTGCGCAGTTCCTGATTGGCGAGAGAAAAATAGGGTGTCATACGCTCGTTATGCCTTGTCGTTGTGCTCGTCGGGTTCCTGAGCGTCGCCGGGATTGGCTGGGGCACGGTATTTATGCTTGTGTATGTCGTAGCGCAGCAGACCGACCAATGCGATCAAAATGCCGGAAACAATCAGGATCAGCGTCATCATTTGCGCACCAGCAGATTTTCCAGTGTGTACAGATAGGTCAGCTTGAGCGGTTCGATATCGGCGACGCCCACGCATTCGTTGAGTTTGTGTATCGTGGCATTCAGCGGGCCGAACTCGATTACCTGCGGGCAGATGTCGGCGATGAAGCGGCCGTCCGAGGTTCCGCCGGAAGTGGATAACTCCGGAGTGATGCCGTAGGCCTGTGCTATCGCCTCGCCGATCGCGGCGACCAGGCTGCCCTTGGGTGTCAGGTAAGGCTTGCCGGACAGTTCCCATTGCAGGTCATAGCTCACGGCGTGTTTGTCCAGGATCGCATGCACCTTGTCCTTCAGGCTCTGTTCGGTGCTGGCGGTCGAGAAGCGGAAATTGAACAGGATCTCCGCGGTGCCGGGTACCACGTTGGTCGCACCGGTGCCGCTGTTCATGTTGGAGATCTGCCACGAGGTCGGCGGGAAATATTCGTTGCCGTTGTCCCAGGTGGTGGCGGCCAGTTCGGCGATCGCCGGTGCGACCATGTGGATGGGGTTCTTGACCAGGTGCGGATAGGCGATATGACCCTGTATGCCTTTTACGGTCAGCGTGCCGGACAATGAGCCGCGTCGCCCGTTCTTGATCATGTCGCCAACCCGCTTGTTCGAAGTCGGTTCGCCGACGATGCAGTAGTCTATCGTTTCACCGCGCGCCTGGAGTGCCTCCACGACCCGCACCGTGCCGTCCACTGCGACACCTTCCTCGTCGGACGTGATCAGCAGCGCGATCGAACCGGCGTGGTCGGGATATTGATCGATAAAGGCCTCGATCGCGGTGATGAAGGCCGCGATCGAGGTCTTCATGTCTGCGGCACCGCGTCCATACAGCATGCCGTCGCGTATCGTCGGCTCGAACGGCGGGCTGAACCAGGATTCCGGCGGGCCGCTCGGCACCACATCGGTGTGTCCGGCGAACACCACGACGGGGCCGGTTGTTCCGCGCCGCGCCCAGAAGTTATCCACGTTGCCGAAGCGCATGCGCTCGATGCTGAAGCCGAGTTTCTGCAGCCTTTCTATCAGGATGTCCTGGCAGCCGGCATCGTCCGGGGTCAGGGAGCGGCGCGCGATCAGCGCTTTGGCAAGTTCCAGAGTTGCAGATATTGGCGTTTCGGACATGTTGTGGCTCAGGGGGTCAGGTTGAAGATTTTTTCGTAGCTGGATGCGTCGAATCCGAGCTGCAGCAGCTTGCCGTCTTGTTCCAGCAGCGGGCGCTTGATCACGCTGGGCTTATCCAGCATCAATTGTGCGGCGGAGGCCGCATCGCAAACCCGTTGTTTGTGTTCGTCGGGCAGGGCGCGCCAGGTCAGGCCGCTACGGTTGACCAGTTTGCCCCAGTCGCATTGCCGTAGCCAGTTTTGCGCGGTGGCCTCATCCAGTCCGTGTTTCTTGAAGTCGTGGAACTCGACCGCGATATCGTGCCGTTCGAGCCAGTCACGCGCTTTTTTGACCGTGCTGCAATTGGCGATCCCGTAGAGCTTCATTTTGACTCGTCCAGATTGAGCTTGATGCCGCTGAAGTCTGACTTCGTTCCTTCAGATTTTGGCGGCGCCTGATTGGGATCGAACACCGGCACTTTCATCGTGTTGGTGCGCTCGGAGAAGTCGATCAGGGTGGACAGGTTGCTTGCCGAATCGGCGTTGCGCATGGCCTCTTCCATCGGACAGCACGCTTTGCCTGGATTCGTACGGGAAGAAGTTCACGATACGATTCAGCGCATGGTAGCTGTTGTTCGCGTGCAGCGTGGTCAGGCACAGATGGCCGGTTTGCGCGAAGATCAGCGCCTGTTTGAGCGTGTCGCGGTCGCGCACCTCGCCTATCATCAGCACGTCGGGCGCCTCGCGCATGCCGCTTGCCAGGGCCTGTTCGTACCCGAGCGTATCGGTGCCGATCTCGCGCTGGTTGACGATGGATTTGTCGTGCCAGAACAGGTATTCGATCGGGTCCTCTATCGTCAGGATGTGCCCGCTCTGAATGGACTTGCGGTATTTGATCATCGACGCCAGCGTGGTGGACTTGCCGGAGCCTGTCGCCCCGACCACCAGTACCAGGCCGCGTTTTTCCAGGATCAGTTCCTTCAGTATCGAAGGCAGATGCAGGTCCTCGATTTTTTCGATTTCGGTGCGGACATGGCGAATCACAATCGCGATGTCGCCGCGTTGCCGGAACACGTTGATGCGGAAGTTGCCGATGCCCTCGGCATGATAGGAGAAGTTCATCTCCAGCTTGGCCTCGAATTCGCTGATGCGTTTCGGATTCATCAGCTCATAGGCGATCCTCCTGATGACGTCGGCTTCGAGAACCTGGGCATTGACCGGCATCGCGATGCCGTCGATCTTGATGTTGACCGGCGCACCGACCGAGAAGAACAGGTCGGAAGCCTTCTTGTCGGCGGCCAGCTGCAGTAACGGTGTAACGATCATCATATTCTCCTAAAGGCAGAATTTGGAATTAAGAAAAACCAGTACACCGCCTTTAACTTGGTCAGCCATCCTTGGCTGCCGGATTTTTATTCAGAGCCTGGGTCAGATGCCGCGCAGCAATTCGTTGATGCCCACCTTCGACAGCGTCTTGGCATCGACCTTCTTGACGATCACCGCGCAGTACAGGCTGTAGCTGCCGTCCTTGGAGGGCAGGTTGCCGCTGACCACGACAGAACCGGCCGGTACGCGGCCGTAGTGGATCTCGCCGGTTTCGCGATCGTAGATCTTGGTGCTCTGGCCGATGAATACGCCCATCGAGATCACCACGTTGTCCTCGACGATCACGCCCTCGACCACTTCCGAGCGAGCGCCGATGAAGCAGTTGTCGCCGATGATGGTCGGATTGGCCTGCACCGGCTCCAGTACGCCGCCGATGCCGACGCCGCCGGAGAGGTGCACGTTCTTGCCGATCTGTGCGCAGGAACCTACTGTGGCCCAGGTGTCGACCATGGTGCCTTCATCCACATAAGCGCCGATGTTGACATAGGAAGGCATCAATACCACGTTCTTTGCGATGTACGCGCCCTTGCGCGCCGCGGCCGGAGGCACCACGCGGAAACCGCCTTCGCGGAAATCGCGGCTGTTGTAGTCGGCGAACTTCGATGGAACC
>JACPVZ010000036.1 GCA_016197305.1 Nitrosomonadales bacterium
TGATTTATTCGCTCAGCGAAGCGGAAGGAATCATCAAGGTCAGCGGCGAGGTCGGCAGCGGCAAGACAATGTTGTGCCGCATGCTGATTGAGCGCCTTCCCAAGCATATCGAAACCGTTTATCTGGCCAACCCCAGCCTGTCGCGTGAAGAGCTGCTCTATGCCATCGCCGATGCACTGGAGCTGAATTTCGACAGCGAGCGGGTCGGCATCATCATGCAGAGCATACAGAACAAACTTCTGGAAAAAGCCCGCCAAGGAAAACGCATCGTCGTGCTGGTAGACGAGGCCCACGCGATGCCGCTGGACACGCTGGAGGAATTGCGCCTGCTGTATAACCTGCAGGTCGGCAACTTCAAGCTGCTGCAGATCATCCTGTTCGGCCAACCCGAGCTCAATGCCAAACTCGACCAGCCCAACATGCGGCAGCTCAAGGACCGCATCGTGCATCATTTCCACATGCAGCCGCTGTCGCGCAACATTCTGGAAAATTACCTGATGTTCAGAATGCGTGCGGCCGGCTACCGCGGCCCGAATATTTTCTCTCCCGATGCCGTCAAATTGATCGCCAAGGCATCCAACGGATTGATGCGCCGCGCCAACGTGCTTGCCGACAAATCGCTGCTGGCCGCCTTTGTCGCAGACACTCACAACATCGAAGTCAGCCACGTCAAGGCCGCGATGCGCGACAGCGAATTGAACATCCCGCGCTCGGTGTCCGGCAAGCAACTGATGCTGTCTGGCAGCGTTGCTGCAGCGCTGTTGGGCAGCATGGTCGCCTGGTGGTTATGGGACAGTCCGGCAACGCACTTCCAACAAGCCAACGGTTCAATTAAACAGCCGGCACAGATGGCCTCCGCACAAAACCCTTCGCCTGACACAACCGCACAAACTCCTCCTGCCTATCTCCCGCAAACTACCGCCTCAACGTCCAACTCGAAACCACAAGCGAACAGGGAGGATATGGCAGCTACGCCGCCTGGCTCCAACAACGCCCAAGCCAACGGTAGGACCAGCCTGTTCGAACAACGCCTGGCCGCCGGCAGGCAGTTGCTGGAACAAAAGAAAGCCGTGGCCAGCATCCAGCTGTTCTATAACGAAGACATCCAGAAGCCGCGCATCGAAGGCTTCCTCAAGCGCGCTGACGGTCTGGGCAAACTCTCCGAGATTTATCTGTTGCCGACCAAATCATCCGGCCAGAATGGATTGCGTGTGCTGTACGGCGCATACCCCTCAGTGGATATGGCCCGCAATGCGATCAAAGACCTGCCGGCGCGCTACCAGCAAGCATTCACCGCATCGGTCTATATTTTCTGAGGTGGCAGCAACGGATAGAATTACATATTGAGCCGCCTTGGCAAAACTGCTAGGCTGCCATACCTGACACGGTGCACGCAGCCAAACAAACAGGGAGAAAAATTAATGCGTTCACGTAATATCCTGTATCTCTGCGCGATCGGCGCAATGCTGGTCGGCTGTGGCAGCAAACCGATACAGCCCTCGGAACAGCATATCCGGCAATCCGCGGCGCAACCGGACACAGCCAGCATCCCGGGAAACATCAGGCGCAGCATGGTGCTGCCTCCTCCCAAGCCAGAATCCAAGGCAGAAACCTACAGCGTCGTCGTCACCAACCTGCCCGCACAAGAGATACTCTTTGCGCTGGCGCGCGATGCAAAGATCAACCTGGACATTCACTCCGGCATCCAGGGCAACGTCACACTGAACGCGATCAACCAGACCCTGCCGCAGATCCTGACACGCATCGCCAAACAAGTGGAGATGCGCTACGAGCTGAATCATGGCACCCTGACCGTGATGCCGGACTCCCCTTACCTGCATAGTTACAAGATCGACTATGTGAACATGACGCGCGACTCCGACGCCACAATTTCCAACTCGACGCTGGTCGGTTCCGCGATCAGCGGCGCAGCAGCCGGCTCCGCCAGCACCGGGAACAGCTCGTCGCTTGCGATCAAGAACATTTCCAAGAACCATTTCTGGGACACCCTGGTTCAGAACATCAAGGACATCCTGCACGAAACCGACAAGATATTGCCGGAAGGCTCCAGCGAGACCGTCGTTCAGCAAGTGAGCGCTGCCAGCAGCACCGGCACCGGTGTGCAACCGGCCAGCGGCAAAAAATCGAATGCCAAAATCGGCGTCGAGAACAGCCCTAACCCGGTCAGCGTCGAGGAAGGAGGCATGACCGTCACCAAGCGCAACACTTTCCGCGAGGCGGCATCGGTCATCGCCAACCCTGAAAACGGCATCATCACGGTACGCGCCACCGGCAAACAGCATGAAAAGATCCAGGAGTTCATCGACCAGATCATGACCAGCAGCAGACGCCAGGTCTTGATCGAAGCCACCATCGCCGAGGTCAGACTGAACGACAATTATCAGCAGGGCATAGACTGGAGCGCCGCAAAACTCGGCGCGAAAGGCTTCACCCTGACTCAAGCCGGCACAGCCGGCTTGCCGGGCGCAAAAACCGGCAGCATGCTGATCCTGAATTACCTGAACTCGACTTCAAGCGTGGGCAGCCTGAGCGCCTCGATCTCGCTGCTGGAATCCTTTGGCAAGGTCAAGGTGCTGTCCAGCCCGAAACTGAGCGTACTGAACAACCAGACCGCAATGCTGCGCGTCGTCGACAACACGGTGTATTTCACCGTCAACTCATCGGTTGCACCCTGCTCCCCTGCCCCCTGCACGCCTATCGTCACTTACACCACCACCGTCAACACCGTGCCGATCGGTTTCACTATGAGTGTCACCCCCCAGATCAACGACAGCGACACTGTTTTACTCAACGTGCGCCCGTCGATCACGCGCCTGCTCAAAAACGCCAATGACCCGACCCCTGGACTTGCGGTCGCCAATTCGGTCCCGCAGACCTCGACTCGCGAAATGGAATCGGTGCTAAAAATCGAAAACAACCAGATCGCGGTCTTGGGTGGCCTGATGGAAGACCGGGTAGACAAATCCACCGACGAAGTTCCTGTGCTGGGCAGGGTCCCGTTGCTAGGGAATCTTTTCCAGAACAAGAACGACACCACCATCAAAACCGAGCTGGTCATTTTCCTGCGCCCGGTGGTCATCAAGGATGCCAGTATCAATGGGGACTTCAGCGCCTACCGCAACATGCTGCCCGATCAAGACTTTTTCAAAGAACCTGCCGGCGTCAGTCCTTAACGCCAATCCAAAATGAGCTTACTTCTGGACGCCCGCAAAAAATCGCAACAAACCCAAGGCCCGAGCGAACCATACTCCAGCCTCGATATCAGCCTGGAAGAGGCGATGGGTACCGCGCCGGCTGTCCCAGGCTCGCAACCTGACGCAGTGGACAATGAGCGGGCACGCGGAAACAACCTGTTCCAGGCGAAAACCCTGCCCCACAATGGCATCAACCGTAACTTGCTGTTTGCTCTCGGCGGCACGATACTTTTCCTATTGGCAGGCGCAGGTTACTGGTGGTATCTCGATTCCGCGAACAACACCACACCGCCATACCGGGTCAAAGTGCCGCCGCAGGCATTACCCGCCCCCGCATTGCCGATGGCGGCACCGACTTTCTTGCCCGCCGCAAGCGGGATAACCGGCAAGGACTCGACACTCGCCAGCCAAGCGGCCATGCTGCCGGAAAAGCTCGAACGCAACATCCCCGTCACGACACAACAACCCGCAAAACGCAACATTGTTCAGCCACAGATAGAGCACCAGCAAGCCGAACCGGTCGATCCACTGCTCAGCAGCGCCTACCAGGCTTACCAAGCCGGAAGATACGACGAGGCGCAACAACTGTATCAGTCGCTGCTCAAAAAGGAACCGCGCACCCCCGATGCGTTGCTGGGCCTGGCCGCTATCGCACAACAACGCGGCGATGCTCAACTGGCGGCGCATTACTATACGCGCGTACTGGTACTTGATCCGCGCAATGCGCTGGCCAACGCCGGATTGTCGGCGTTTAGCGGCGATGTGGTCAACAACGAGAGCCGTTTGAAAACCCTGCTGTCCGAGCAAGGCGACTCGGCAGCACTGCATTTCGCGCTGGGCAATCTGTACGCCGAGCAAGCGCGCTGGGGCGAGGCGCAACAAGCCTACTTCGATGCATACACACTGGAATCCGGGAGCGCCGAATACGCATTCAACCTGGCCGTCAGCCTGGATCATCTCGGGCAGGCCAGACTGGCCGCACAGCATTACCAGCGCGCCTTGCAGCTTGACCCATCCAATCACGCAGGCCTTGACCGCGAGCGCATCTCACAACGCATCCAGCAACTGACGCGTTAAACGTTATGACAGACAATCGACTCCAACAACCGCTGGGACAGATGCTGGTCAGCAAAGGCGTGATCAGCGACGATCAGTTGCGCATCGCGCTGCAGGAGCAGACCAAAACCCATCAACCGCTCGGGCGCCTGCTGGTCCGGCTGGGCTTCCTCTCGGAAGCCACGATCCGCGACGTGCTGTCGGAAAATCTTGGCCAGGAAAGCGTCGACCTGACCAGCATCATCGTCGATCCTGCGGCACTGGCACTGATTCCCAAGGATATCGCACGGCGCTATCAATTGCTGCCTTTGTCCGTCGATCCGAACGGTCGCGTCCTGACGCTGACCATCGCCGATCCCGACAACATTATCGCGCTGGATCAGGTGCGTGCGCTGCTCAAGGATGAATACCGCCTGATCACGCAACTCGCCAGCGAGTCGGACATCCTGCGCGCGATCGACCAATACTACGGTTTCGAACTTTCGATAGACGGCATCCTGCACGAGATCGAGCCCGGCGAGATGGAGTACCAGACGCTGCAATCCGGCGTCAACGAATTCAGCCAGCCGGTGGTGCGCCTGATCGACGCCCTGCTCACCGAGGCCGTGCAGCAAGGCGCTTCCGACATCCACTTCGAACCGGAAAGCAGCTTCTTGCGCATCCGCTACCGTATCGACGGCGTGCTGCGCCAGATGCGCAGCTTGCACAAGAGCTTCTGGCCGGCGATGGTGGTGCGCCTGAAAGTCATGAGCAACATGAACATCGCCGAAACCCGCGCCCCGCAGGACGGCCGCATCTCGTTGCGGCTTTCGGGCCGCCCTATCGATTTTCGCGTGGCCTCCCACCCCACCACGCACGGCGAAAACATGGTGTTGCGCATCCTGGACCGGCAAAAAGGCATCGTGGCGCTCGACCAGCTCGGCCTGGACGAGATCGCGCTCAACACCCTCAAGATGATCGTCTCCAAGCCCGAGGGCATCGTGCTGGTCACGGGCCCCACCGGGAGCGGCAAGACCACGACGCTCTATTCGGTACTGAACCACGTGGCGGAGATGGCTTTCCGCGCCGCGATGACAGGGCATCAGGTGTACTCGACGCTGCACACCAACTCGGCCATCGGCGCGATCCCGCGCCTGCTCGATATCGGCATCCTGCCGGACATCATGGCCGGCAACATCATTGGCATCGTTGCACAACGCCTGGTGCGCATACTATGCAATGAGTGCAAATATCCTTACCAGCCCGACCAGCATGAGCGCAAACTGATGGGGATCGCCGCCCATCAGGACATCACGCTGTACCGTGCCGCCGGTTGCGATATCTGCAAACACCAGGGTTACAAGGGGCGCATGGCGATCATGGAGCTGCTCAAGATGGACCAGGACCTGGACGATCTGGTGGCGCGCCGGGCCAGCACCCGGCAACTGCGCGAAACCGCGCTTAACAAGGGATTCAGGCCGCTGGCGATCGATGGTATCAGGCGCATCCTGCAAGGCATCACCTCGCTGGCGGAAATCAGCCGCGTGGTGGATCTGACCGACCGGGCAGGTTAGCATGACGATCTATTCCTACCGCGCGATTGACGAGCATGGCCGCTCTCATAAAGGGATGCAGGAAGCCGCCAATGAAGTGGATCTTGAGCTGCGCCTGAAGCGGGGCGGGCTGGATCTGCTTTCCGCCAAACTCGCCGGCAACAAGATCAATATCCGACGCGGCAAAATAAAACGGCCCGACCTGATCACGTTCTTCTTCAACCTCCATCAGCTCACCCATGCCGGAGTTCCGCTGCTGGAAAGCCTGGGAGACCTGAGGGACACGATGAATGATGCGCGCTTCCATGAAATCATCGCGGGCCTGATCGAGTCCATCGAGGGCGGACAAAAACTATCCCAGGCCATGGCCGCGCGCCCCGAGGCCTTCGACCAGACTTTCATCAGCTTGGTCCACGCAGGGGAAGAAAGCGCCCATTTGCCGGAGGTGTTCCTGCACATCACCGAGGCGCTGAAATGGCAGGATGAGATGGCATCGCACACCAAGACCATCATGATGTACCCCGCCTTCGTCGGCACCGTTGTGATCGCGATCATCTTCTTCCTGATGATTTATCTGGTGCCACAGCTGGTCAGTTTCATACAGGGCATGGGACAGGCAATCCCCATCCAGACCCGTGTGCTGATCGCCACCTCATCTTTCTTCGTACACTACTGGTACCTGCTGATAGGTGTGCCGATCGCCCTGGGGCTGCTCGCCAAGGTAATTGTTTCCTCCAGTCAGGCAATGCGCCTCAGGTTCGACGCCCTCAAGCTCAATCTCTGGGTAATCGGCCCGATCTTGCGCAAAATCATCCTGGCGCGATTCGCCAATACCTTCGCGATGATGTACGGCTCCGGGGTCAGCATACTCGAATGCATTGCCAATTCCCGCGATATCGTCAACAACCGCGCGATTGCCAAGAGCCTGGACGATGTCACCCAGGAGATCGAATCCGGGAAGAATCTGACGCAAAGCTTCGCGCAGACCGGCATCTTCCCGCCACTGGTGATCCGCATGCTGAAAGTCGGCGAAGCCACCGGTTCTCTCGACAAGGCGCTGCTCAACGTCAGTTATTTTTACGACCGCGACGTCAAAAACTCGATACACAAGGTACAGGTCATGATCGAACCGACGATGACGATCATCATGGGTGCATTGCTGGGCTGGGTGATGCTGGCTGTGCTGTCTCCGATCTATGACCTGATCGGCAAGGTGAAATTCTGATGCATCGCACCCTGCTCCTGTTCCTGAGCGCCGGACACCTGCATGCACAATGCATGTCCGGGAAAAACATCACCGCCCAGCACGAATTTGTCGACTCTCCCGAGGGCCACGAAAAATTCGCCGCACTTTTGGATTCGGCAAAATGCCCTACCTATCTGCTGGTCGACCTGATCGAAGAAGACTTCCGCCAAGAGTCGGTCCCTCACCTGGGCGGCAGCATGCGCGCGACCCAGTTACAGCGCAAATTCGAACAGTTCTATCGCGGCACCCCGTTCCATCAGGCCACGCTGCTGCAACGCCAGGCCAGCGGGCGGCGCGACGATGACATGCTGTTCTCGGCACTGACCAATCCGGCATTGCTCACACCCTGGCTCAACACGCTGCTGGCCAAGCACACCCCGCTGGTCGGCATTTATTCGGTGCCGCAAATCAGTGCACCACTCGTCAAGGATCACCCCTCTAAGCACCTGCTGCTTATTTCCTGGGAGAAAGCTGCAGGCCTGAGGCAAACCTATTTCAGCGACCATCGCCTGCAAATATCCAGGCTGACCCCGATACACAGCGGCGTGCCGTTCCAGGACGCCGTCGTCACCGAGCTGTCGCGCACCTACCAATACCTGAAAAGCCTGAGTTTATTGCCATCCGGCCAGCCCCTGGACGTACGCCTGCTGGGGCACAGCCAGGACCTGAGCGAACTGCAGACACGCTTCCCGGAAGGCGCCAACATACGCTACGAGTATGTCGACCTGGAAGATCTCGCCAAACAGCTCAAGATCGACAGGCGCTTCACCGACTCGGATGCCAGCCAGATCTTTTTGCATCAACTGGTCAGCAAACCGCCGGTCGCCAGCTATGCCAATGCCAGCCATGTCCATCATTACCAGCTGTGGCAGTTGCGCCGCGCGTTTAACCTGTGCAGTGCCACGCTGCTGTTGGTCAGCCTGCTATGGGGAGCCGCAGACATCTGGCAGAGCAAACTGGGGCAGGAAGAAACCGATTCGCTCAAGACACAACAACATCTGATTGCGGAGGCCACCAAGCAGATCAGCGCCACCTTCCCTAAAACCGATGCTTCCGCGCTGGACATGAAGACGGCTGTAGCCACGATGCACAAGCTGGATCAATACAGCCCCACCCCCAATGAAGTCCTGGTTCCCGTCAGCATGCTGCTCGAACGTTTCCCCCGCATCTGGCTGTCCCAGCTTGCCTGGCAGATGAGCGCCGCCGAACCAGTCGCATCGGGCACCCAGGCCGATGTTCCGGCACAGATCATCAGCATCGAAGGCCACTTGGGAAACTTCGATTACAATTACCGCGCGGCGCTAGAATACTTGGAGCAATTCCAGCAGGAACTGACGAGGCAAGGCTACCAGGTCAAGATGGCAAAAAGGCCGCTGGATGTCAGTCCGGCCGGCAGTCTGTCCGACCAACAAGGAAAAGATGACGGCAATCTGGATTTTGCATTGAAAATTTCCTGGAGGCCTCCGGCATGAAGCTTTCCATAGAAGATTTCCATTTGTTGCGCTGGAACATCGCGGCGCTCTGCAGCGCGCTGCTGATCAGCCTGTTCACGTTATATATCGGCAACGAATATGCTGCTAACACCCTGCGCGAGCAACGCACCGCCCGAAACCAGCTCAACGATGCGCGCAATCGCCTGCAGTCCGCCCAGGAAGACCAGCAGAACATGACTGCCTATGCCCAGGAATACGGCACCTTCAAGGAGCACGGCATCATCGGCGACGAACAACGCCTGGACTGGATGGAAGGCTTGGCAAAATTGCGCCAGCAGCACCTCGTCCATGACTTTCGCTACAGCATCGCCCCGCAAAAAAACCTCGCGCCTCAACCACCGGTCAACAGCGGCAATTTCGACATCCGCTACAGCGAAATCAGATTCCAGTTCGAGCTTCTGCACGAAGGCCAGTTGCTGAATTTTTTCACCGCACTGCGCAGCCAGCTGAAAGGCTGGTATCAACTGGAAGGCTGCTCACTGCAGCGCCTCGGCAGCAATGACGATGACGATGACGATGACGATGCGGAAAAGATCCCAAGCGCCTTGCCACAAATCAAGGCCGAATGCACCGGCGGCTGGATCACGCTGAAGAACCGGAACATCCAGCCATGAAACCCATCATCGCCCTGCTGTCCGTGTTGCAGATCGTACCCGCACTGTCGTCCGCCGATGAACTGGGCAGGCTGTTCTTCACCCGGCAACAGCGCGCCCAGCTCGAACAGGGACAAACCCCCAACTCCGACAGAGTCGCGACACGCCGCGAGTTGTCGGTAAACGGCATCGTGCAAAAGCATGGTGGCCAGCGCACCGTCTGGATCGATGGCGTCGCGCAGGCGGCGGGCAACAGCGACGAACAATCCCCGGAGAGCCTGCCGGTCGCGATCCCCGGACAAGACAAACCGGTCAAGGTCAAGGTCGGACAGCGCGTGCTGCTGAACCCTGGCCCGGGCACCCCGGACATCCCGACACGGAGCTCGCCGAATCAGAACAGCCCGAAACAGGGCGCGCCGGGCACTGCGAAACGACGCACCTCCGACGAAGATTGATGGATCATGCCTGCCAGACACGCCCCGACTTCCAACCCTGGCCAGCAACGCGGCGTGGCACTGATGGTCATGCTGGTGATCATGGTGCTGGGTGCGCTGATCTTCCTGGTCGGCTCGCTCGGCAAGCCTGGCAGGCAACTGGAACGCGACAAGAAGACTGCCGAAGCCTTGGCTCAAGCCAAGGAGGCGCTGATTGCCTATGCGATAAACAGCGAGAATAGCAGCAGCGAAGCTCAGCCCAGACCCGGCAACCTGCCCTGCCCGGACACCAGTGCCCCCGGTACGGCGGGTTATGGATACGAGCAGGGCTCATGCAGTGCCTCAGGCGGCACCTCGATAGGCCGGTTGCCTTGGAAAAGTCTGGGCATCCCCGAACTGCTTGACGCCGATGGTGAACCGCTGTGGTATGCCGTCTCAGACAACTTTCGGCGGCGCAGCATGAATTCCAACTCATTGAACAGCGACACCCCGGGGACATTGGATGTATATGGCAACGATGGCACGACCCTGCTCACCGCCAGTGCGGACAAGGCGGTCGCCATCGTGTTCGCGCCGGGCAGGATTGTCGGAACGCAGCAGCGCAGCAGCGCGGCCGACAAGACCACGGCATCTAATTATCTGGAGGTCGGGCCAAACAACCGCAACAATACCACTGCAGCCGGGCCATTCATCTCGGCTGACAGGGGCAATACCTTTAACGATACCCTCGCGCTCCTGAACGCCTCGCAATTACACTCCGCCATCGCGCCCCGTATCGCCAGGGAGTTGAAGAACCTCCTGAACAGTTATTACGCCTCTTGGAACGCCTATCCTTTCGCGGCCCCCTTTGTGACCCCTGCCACCTCTCAATACAGGGCAGGACTGACGACATATTACGGACTCTATCCTTTTGGAGGCATCAACGGCATCGGCTTTGGGGGGGGGGGGGGGGGGGGGGGGGGCGATCTCATTCAGCGGCGGCATCAGCGGCTCATTGAACTGTTATTTACACGACGGTAACTGGAACAACTCGCAGTGGCGTTGCTGCTCCAACTCCTCCTGCGACAACTCCAGCAGTGCCACCATCCCTGCCGGTGTGACGGTCACGATCACCGGCAGACTCAATGATGTCGGCCGCGGATTCTGGAAGCTGCACGACATAACCGACATCAACCAGGTGCGGGCACGCAACGCCAGCGGCAACAGCGTGCTTGCCAGCAGTCTGCTGGACAACGTTTCCGTGACCGGCTCGCTGAATTATGCCAATGGCAATGCCACGGTGGTCTTTTCGGCACGCGGCAAACCCGGGGGAAGCACCCTGCAACGCATCGAGTTGCGAGACACTCCCTATCCATCGTCCCCTCTGCCGGCCTGGTTTGCCATCAACAATTGGCAGCAGGTCATGTATTACGCCACCTCTATCGGTTTTGCCCCGGGCGGCAACCACACCTGCCCTGCCTCCTGCCTGACGCTGGACAGCAAGGCGTCGAATGCGATCATCGCGGCGACAGGCGGCCCGCTGCCTACCCAGACGCACCCTTCAAGCACACTCTCCAACTATCTCGAAGGCAGTAACGCCAACCCTGCTGCAGCCATCTACGAGAACAGGGTATCCGCCAACAATTTCAACGACAAGGTCATCTCGGTCGCGCCATGATCAAGCTAACTAATACAAATGTCCGCGGATTCTCGCTGCTGGAGATGGCCATCGTGCTGACCATCGTCGGCCTGTTGCTGGCCGGGCTATTGCCCACCCTGTCGAGCCAGATCGAACAACAACGCAGAGCCGAGACCAACAAACAACTGAACGAGATACGCGACGCGCTCTATGGCTATGCGATCATCAACGGCTACCTGCCCTGCCCGACCACCACGACCGACCTGGCCAATGCAAATTACGGGAATGCCGATGCGACCTGCAGCACCAATCCTGCCGCGGAAGGTTACCTGCCCTGGAAAACGCTGGGCGTTGCAGAAACCGATGCCTGGGGGATCAAACGTGGCAGTGCTGGAGCTTCGTGGGTAGGTTACTGGCGTTACCGGGTGGACCGCAACTTTGCCGACCCCGCCAACAAGATCACCCTGGGCACCGGCTTCTCTGCCGACGCACTCTCGATCCGCGACACCGCCGGAAACAGCATCACCTCCACCAGTGAGCGGCCGATCGCCATCGTGTATTCGACCGGCCCCAATCTGGTCGTGGATGGGCAAAATGCCAGCTTTGAAGCCACCAGCGGCATCTACCAGAGCGATGTGCCCGGCCCGACCTTCGACGATATCCTGATCTGGATCGCCAGACCGCAATTGTTCAACCGGATGGTGACTGCTGGTAAACTGCCATGATGGAGATGAACAACAACGGCCTGCCTGTTGGCCGCCACTCAAATTTCCGGCCGCTGACTGCACTGGCCGCAGTGCTGCTCGGCGCGGGATTGCTTGCCACATCCCAGCCGGGATTCTATGAGCAACTGGCGGCGACCTTGAGCATCGCCGGCGGGCTGGTCATTGCCATCCGTCTGGGCCGCGCCCGTGAAAAACCCAGCTCCAATGAGGACGTGCAGCGGCACGCAGCGGCAGCACTGGTCTCGATCAGCGAGGCGGTGATCACCACCGACCTGCACGGCAGGATCACCACCCTCAATCCGATGGCGGCCGCGCTGACCGGCTGGACGGAGAATGAAGCCATCGGCCAGGCGCTGGACACGGTGTTGCACATCATCGATCAGGACACCCGGCTCAGCATCGACAATGTCGTGCTGCAGGCGATGCATACCGGCAGCACCGTCAGGTTGCCCCACACCCTGCTGATCGCGAAGGATGGTAGCGAACACCAGGTTCAGCATGCCGCCGCGCCGATCCGCGACGCACGACACCATCTGCTCGGCAGCGTGCTGGTATTGCACGACGTCACCGAAAAACAGGCGCAACTCGAACAAATCACCTGGCGCGCCGGACACGACATCCTGACCAGCCTGCCCAACCGATCCCTGTTGGCGGACCGCATGGAGCTGGCGATTGCCAATGCACAACGCCAGCAGCATCTGCTGCTGGTGTGCCTGCTCGATCTGGATGGTTTCAAACCGGTGAACGATCGTTATGGTCACGAGGTGGGCGACAAGCTGCTGGTCGAGATCGCACAGCGCCTGAGCCATTGCGTGCGCGGCGGCGATACGGTCGCGCGCCTCGGCGGCGACGAATTCGTGCTGCTGGTCGGCAACATCCACAGCATGACCGAGATCGAACCGTTCTTTAACCGCGTGCTGGAAGAGATCGGGCGCCCGTTTACCTGCGACGGCATGAGCACACAGGTCTCTGCCAGCATAGGCATCACCGTCTTCCCGTTTGACGACCATGAACCCGACACGCTGCTGCGGCACGCCGATCAGGCCATGTATGAGGCCAAGCAGACCGGCCGAAAGCGCTTCCACCTGTTCGACGCGGAAATGGATCTGTCTATCCAGAAACAGCACAAGCTGATGATGCGCGTCGAGCAGGCGCTCTATAACCGCGAGCTTTGCCTGTATTACCAGCCCAAGGTCAATATGCGCAGCGGCCAGATCATCGGCATGGAGGCGTTGCTGCGCTGGAACGACCCGGAACGCGGCCTGGTCGGGCCGCTGGAATTCCTGCCGCAACTGGAAAAATCCGACCTGATCGTCAGGATAGGCCAATGGGTCATAGAGGAGGTGCTGCTCAAACTGGTGGAATGGCGCGCCGCCGGACACGCCTGGACCGTCAGCGTCAACATCGCGGCGCGGCATCTGCAGCGCCCGGATTTCATCGCCTCATTGCAGCATGCGTTTTCCAAACATCCCGAGCTTCCCTATGAGTGCCTAGAGCTGGAAATTCTCGAATCCTCGGCATTGGCCGACATGGCGCATGCGCGCGACATCATCTTCTCCGGGCGCGCGCTGGGCTTCCAGTTCTCGCTGGATGATTTCGGCAGCGGTTATGCTTCGCTGGCCTACATGCGCGACCTGCCGGTGAACACGCTCAAGATAGACCAGACTTTCGTGCGCGACATTCTCAACGACAAGGACGACCGCACGCTGATCGAGGGCATCCTGACCATCGCGCGGGTGTTCAACCGCGACGTGATCGCCGAAGGCGTGGAAACGCCGGAGCACGGGGTGCTGCTGATGAATTTAGGTTGCGAATTTGCCCAAGGCTTCGGCATCGACCGCCCGATGCCGGCCGACCAGGTCGAAGCATGGGCCAAGCACTTCAAACCCGATCCGCGCTGGCTCGATGCCGAGGTTTATTCCCCGCTGTCGCACAACTGGCAAAAGGGCGTGCTGGAGCAGGAGCTACCGCAGCAACTGGCATTAGCCGAACAGCAATATGTCGCAACAGCCCACGACACCGAGCTTTCCTCGTAACCGCACCCGCTCAGGCGCGACGCCAGGTCGTGCCCGACGCGCCATCTTCCAGCACGATCCCAGCCGCCAATAACTCCTTGCGGATGCGGTCGGCCTCGGCGTAGTTCTTGGCCTGCTTGGCTGCGATACGTGCCTCTATCTTCGCATTGATACTGTCTTCAGTGTACGACACGGACACTGCAGAATATCCGCCAAAAACAGCTCCACCAGATGCCACGTGATATTCCCTTTGTGGGCGTTGCGAACGCTCGCGTGGGTCTTCATCCAGCAAACCCAGTACACCACCCAAAGCTTTCAATTGGGCTGCAGCAGCCGCTGATTTTGTGATGTTGACCTGCTTAGACAAATCGAAAAGAACAGCCATGGCCTCAGGCGTATTGAAATCATCATCCATCGCCGCTTTGAAGCGCTGCGCATGGGGTTCGTTCCAATCGACCGCAGCGGCTTCCGCAGGAACATTTTTCAGCGCGGTATAGAGACTATTCAATGATTGCTTCGCATCATCCAGATGCACGTCCGAATAATTCAGCGGGCTGCGATAGTGTGCGCGCAAAATAAAGAAACGTATTTCATCGGCATAATATTTCTTCAGCACATCGCGGATCGTGAAGAAATTGCCGAGTGACTTGGACATCTTCTCCTTGTCCACATTGACAAAGCCGTTGTGCATCCAGTAATTCACGAAGCTGCACTGGTGCGCGCCTTCGCTCTGCGCGATCTCGTTCTCGTGGTGCGGAAACTGCAGGTCGGCGCCGCCGCCGTGAATATCGAAATGCTTGCCAAGCAACCTGGAGCCCATCGCCGAACATTCGATGTGCCAGCCGGGGCGGCCCTTACCCCACGGAGAATCCCACTTGACCTCATCGGACTCCTGTTCCTTTGCGTGTTTCCACAGCACGAAGTCTAGCGGATCATTCTTGCTATCGGTGATATCGACGCGCTCCCCGGCGCGCAAATCCTCCAGCGACTTACCCGACAGCTTGCCGTAGCCGTCGAACTTGCGCACCGCATAGTTCACGTCACCATCCGCCGCCTGATAGGCCAAGCCGTTTTTTTCCAGTTGCGCGATCATCTCCAGCATCTCCGGCACGTACTGTGTCGCCCGCGGTTCATGATCGGGCCGCTGCACGCCCAATGCATCGGCATCCTCATGCATCGCATCGATAAAGCGCTGTGTCAGCGCATGAATAGATTCGCCATTTTCCGCCGCGCGCTTGATGATCTTGTCGTCGATGTCGGTGATGTTGCGCACGTAGGTCACCTCAAAGCCGGATGCCTTGAGCCAGCGGTACACCATATCGAACACCACCAGCACGCGCGCATGGACGAGATGGCAGAGGTCGTAGACCGTCATGCCGCACACATACATGCGCACCTGCCCTGGATTGATGGGGATGAATTCCTGCTTGTCGCGACTAAGGGTGTTGTAGATTTTCAGCATAACGAGATCGAATAACCATCGGGCGGCAGTATTGCGCTAAGCCCGCACAGGTCAGCATGATAGCCGACAACCCCACCCACCGGCCAGCTCCTGCCTCAGCCGTCGCGGCTCACGGGCAATAAAAAACCCCGGACTAGCCGGGGTCTGGTGTTGCGTACAACGCACGATTTACTTCAGCTTCTCGACCTTGTCGGTGAAGATGATCGAATCGAATGTGCGGTTCAACGATTTGCTGTGGAAGTTGGTCATCACAGAACCCGCACCGTAGCCGATGGTGTCACCCTTGGCAACGCTGGTCTTGGAAGCCGCGATCCAGACTGGACCCTTGGCGCCGGAAACCTGCAGGTAGGTGTACATGGCAGTGTCGATCACTTCCAGCACTTTGCCTTGATTTGGCCACTGGCTGGCACTGGCTGCCTTGGCGCTTTTTTCTGCTGCAACAACGGTGCCAGGACCGGCAAACGCGACCAGGGCGAGCATGGCAAGAATAAGTTTCATTGTAACAATCCTTAAAAAATTTAGTTTATGGGGTGAAGCGCGGGGAGCCATGATATCGGAAAATGATCGATTTGGTAAAGTTCCCCACGGCTTAACGTATGTCATGGCGAGAAAGTTGACGCAAACCGGGTTATGAGAAACAATCGCACCGGAAAAAAATTTAACAAACACGACAATCAACAAAGGGGAATCCATGGCACACACCAAGAAAAATATTGCCGCCGCGCTGCTGGCCGGGCTGTTCGCTGTCACTACCGCCTATGCTGGCGATAGCCCGGAAGACATCAAACAACGCATAGGCAAAGGCGATCCTGCTGCAGGCAAGGATAAGTCCGCAGTGTGCCAAGGTTGTCACGGCGAAGACGGCAACAGCGCCTCCGGCACGTTCCCCAGGCTGGCCGGCCAGTATGCCAATTACCTGCAAAAGCAGATACGCGATTTCCAGAACGAGTTGCGCAATGACCCGACCATGAGCGGCATGGCGGCGACCGTGACCGAAAAACAGGACCTGCTGGACATCACCGCCTACTTCGCCAGCCAAAAACAGATGAAGGGCACCGGCGGCAAGGGCAATGAAAAGGGCAAGAAAATCTATCTGGAAGGCACCACCGAGGGCGCCTATGGTTGCGTGAACTGCCACGGCGAAAACGGCAAGGGCAAGGCGCCGCACAATGCGATGTTCCCGGTGATAGGCGGACAGCACAAGGAATATCTGGTCAAACAGCTGACCGACTTCAACAAGGAAGATCGCAAGAACGATCCTTCCGGCATGATGGGCGATATCGCCAAGAAACTCACTCCGGCTGAAATCGAAGACGTAGCCGATTATCTTTCCACGCTGTAATCCTCCTGCGTTGCGCGTGCCGCTTACCAGCGGCACGCCCACCACCGCGGTCGCTGCAACCCTTCACCTCACCCGCCAAACATACCGGCCTGCATCATGAAACACAGCGTTCGCATCGCCATCGTTGTATTGCTGCTCGGCGCCCTTGCCGCAGGCGAAGTGATGCTGCTCAGTCGTCCGCGTGCGGCGCCAGAACTGAACATCCACACGCTGGACGGCCGCCTGCTGACGTCGGCGATGCAGCGCGAAAAGATGCTGCTGGTGACGTTCTGGGCGACCAGTTGCGGCACCTGCGCCGCAGAAATGCCGGACCTGGTGCGGCTCTATCGGGACTACCGGGAACACGGCCTGGAAATGGTCGCGGTCGCGATGTCCTACGACCCCGAACCCAATGTGCGAGCATACATGGACAGCAAGGCGCTGCCCTTCCCGGTGGCCAGCGACGCGGATGGCCGGCTGGCCGGCGAACTGGAGGTGCATGCCACGCCCACCAGCTTCCTGATCGACCGCGAGGGACGCATCGTGCTGCAGACCGTCGGCCTGCTGGATTTCGCCAGCCTGCGCAGACTACTCGACCACCCCACGAACCGCCGACGAACTAAGCCTGTTCCTTGCTCCAGGAGTCCTTCAGCGTCACGGTGCGGTTGAACACCAGTTTCTTTCCCGGCTGATGGTCGCGACGGTCCGTGACGAAATAACCCAGGCGCTCGAACTGGTAGCGCGTCTCCGGCGCCGCATCGTGCACGCAGCCTTCGACCCAGCCCTGCACCACGGTCAGCGAAGCCGGATTCAGGTGCGTGCAGAAATCCACCTCCTTGTCCGCGTCCGGTTCCGGCACGCTGAAT
The DNA here is from genome assembly GCA_016197305.1 of Nitrosomonadales bacterium. Classification (GTDB taxonomy): domain Bacteria; phylum Pseudomonadota; class Gammaproteobacteria; order Burkholderiales; family Gallionellaceae; genus Gallionella. The sequence goes on from JACPVZ010000036.1 coordinate 17,577, forward strand.
AGACGGTCGTACAGGCGGATCTCGGCAGGCAGCGCGTGCTCGCGCGACAGGAAATGGATCACGCCCTTGACCTTGCGCCCCTCCGGATTCTTACCCAGCGTATCGTGGTCGATGCTGCACTTGAGCTCGATCACCTTGCCGGACGCATCCTTCACCGCTGCGTCGCAGCGCATCACATAGCTGTGGCGCAGGCGGATCTCGCCGCCCAGTGTGAGCCGCTTCCAGCCGGGCGGTGGCACTTCGGCGAAGTCGTCGGCCTCGATGAACAGCTCTTTGCCGAACGGCACCACTCGCTTGCCCAACACGGGCACATTGGGATGAAAGTCCGCCTCGCGCGTCTGCGCTCCATCGGCGTTGGTGATGGTCACCCTGAGCGGGTTGATGATCGCCATCACGCGCGGCGCACGCAGCTCCAGGTCTTCGCGAATCGCGCCTTCCATGATCGCCATGTCCACGCTGTTCTCGCTCTTGGACACGCCGATACGTTTGGCGAATTCGCGTATGCCTTCCGGCGTATAGCCGCGCCTGCGCATGCCGCTGATCGTGGGCATGCGCGGGTCGTCCCAGCCGCTGACGTGTTTCTCGTTCACCAGTTGCAGCAGCTTGCGCTTGCTGGTGATGGTGTAGTGCAGCTCCAGCCGCGAGAATTCGTACTGGCGCGGGTGACATTTGACGCTCACGTTGTCCAGCACCCAGTCGTACAGAGGACGGTGATCCTCGAACTCCAGCGTACAGATCGAATGGGTAATGCCCTCCAGCGCATCTGAGATGCAGTGGGTATAGTCGTACATCGGGTAGATGCACCACTGGTCGCCGGTGCGGATGTGATGGGCACGCTTGATGCGGTAGATCACCGGATCGCGCAGATTGATGTTGGGCGAACCCATGTCGATCTTGGCGCGCAACACCATAGAACCGTCGGCGAATTCGCCATTCTTCATGCGCGCGAACAGATCCAGATTTTCGGCCACGGGACGGTCTCGGTTCGGGCTGTTCCTGCCCGGCTGGGTCAGCGTGCCGCGGTATTCGCGCATCTGCTCAGGGGTGAGATCATCCACATAGGCCAAGCCTTTGTTGATGAGTTCCACGGCGTAGTCGTACAGCGCATCGAAATAATCCGAGGCCCAGCGTACTTCGCCGTTCCACTGAAAGCCCAGCCAGCGCACGTCATCCTGGATGGATTGCGCGTATTCCTCGCTCTCCTTCTCCGGGTTGGTATCGTCGAAGCGCAGGTTGCACAGGCCATTGTAGTCCTTGGCCAAACCGAAGTTCAGGCAGATCGACTTGGCATGGCCGACATGCAGATAGCCATTCGGCTCCGGTGGGAAACGGGTCTGTATCGTGCTGTGTTTGCCGGAGGCCAGATCGCCATCGATAATGGTGCGGATGAAGTTGGAAACTGCTGGTTGTGGCGCGCTGCTCATGCTGGATTCTTCTCTTTAGTTTTGTCGGGTTGACGATATCGGCTGCGGATTTTACCTGAAAACCTCCGCCGAACCCCCTATGGCAGTGAGATAAACTGTGGAAATCGACAGGTAATTTGGTAGAATGCAACGCTAACCAGACCCTTGCACCCAGAGAACCGAAAACCAGATGACTATGTTCAACCGTTTTAGCAAAACTCGTTTTCATCATGCCGTGCTGCTGGGCAGCGCCCTGCTATTGCTGAATGCCGCTCCCGCCGCACATGCCGACGAGATTCAGGACGCCAACAAACTTTTCAAACAGGGCCAGCACAGCCAGGCGCTGGACAAGGTCAATGCCTTCTTGGCCGGCAAACCCAAGGATGCGCAGGCGCGCTTCCTGAAAGGCCTGATCCTGACCGAACAGGGCAAGACCGCCGATGCGATCAAGACCTTTTCCGCGCTGACCGAAGACTACCCTGAGCTGCCGGAGCCCTATAACAACTTGGCCGTGCTGTATGCCGGCCAGGGCCAGTACGACAAGGCCAAGCTGGCGCTGGAAATGGCGATCCGCACCCACCCCAGCTACGCAACCGCGCACGAGAACCTAGGCGACATCTACGCCAAGATGGCCAGCCAGGCCTATGACCGCGCATTGCAGCTGGACCGCAGCAACACCTCGACACAGACCAAGCTGGCGATGATCCAGGACCTGTTCGCAGACGGGACGCGCGGCAAATCCGCAACACGCGGCGGCTCGGCGCCTGTGGCCGCCTCCGCCGGCAAGCTGGAACCGATCAAGGCTGCACTGAACCCCGCAGTGCTCCCTCTCACCCCGTCGGCCCCGGCGACTGGCAAGCCCGCAGACAAACCGGCAGCTGCGGACAAACCCGCTCCGGTTGAGAAAGCCGCGCCTGCCGCCGCCCCGACAACACCCACCGTCTCACCTGCGCCGGCGCCGGCGCCTGCCCCGGTGAAAGCCGGTGACAGGTGGCTGATCCAGGAAGAGCGCGCCAAGTAAGCCATGCTGAAACGCCCACTCATTTCCTCGTTGTTGTGCAGCCTGCTATTGGCCGGCACGGCTGATGCCGCGCCCGACTCGCGCAGCACCGAGGCGCAGCTGGCCAAAAGCCTGCAAGCCATCAACAACAATCGCCTCGACATCGCCCTGAACGAAGTCGACAGCCTGTTGCGCGCCAACCCGAAATTCAAGCTGGCCTACCTGGTCAAGGGCGACGTGCTGATGGCGCGCGCCGGCCAGATCAACAGCTTCGGTAGCGCATCGAATGCGCCGCGCGACAAGATCGAAGATCTGCGCGAAGAAGCGCGCCTGCGCCTGCAACGCGTCCAGACCCAGATCGATACCACGCGCGTGCCGCGCTTCCTGTGGAAGCTCGATCCGCAACAGAAATACGCGCTGGTGGTAGACACCAGCCGCGCCACACTGTTCGTCTATGAAAACGTCAACGGCGAACCGCGCTATGTGACCGATTTCTACATCACCATCGGCAAACTGGGCACAGAAAAAGTCTCCGAGGGAGACCAGCGCACACCGATCGGCGTGTATTTCGTCAAGGCCGAATTGCCGAAGAAACAACTGGCCGACATGTATGGCAGCGGCGCCTATCCGCTCAGTTACCCGAACGAATGGGACCGCAAGAACCACCGCACCGGCAGCGGCATCTGGCT
>JACPVZ010000069.1 GCA_016197305.1 Nitrosomonadales bacterium
GAATCAGCAGGGATTCGATGCGCTTGATATAACTTTGTTCGATCTGTTGCACATACTTGAGCTGTTCTGCATCCAGGCCTTCGCTGCTGGAATTGGCGTGGCTGGCGCTCAACAGCGTGCCGCTCTGATCGACGACCGTCACATCCTTGGCAGACATGTCCGGCACGCTGCTGGAGATCAGGTGGACGATGGCACTGACCTGGGCTGCATCGAGCAGACGACCGCCCTGCATCGACAATACCACCGAGGCACTGGGCTTCTGCTGTTCCTTGACGAATACACTGGGCTTGGGGATGGCGAGATGCACGCGTGCGGCGGCGACCGATCCGATGGTCTGCACCGATCTGGCCAGCTCGCCTTCCAGCGCGCGCTGGTAATTGACCTGTTCAGCAAACTGGGTAATGCCGAATTTCTGGTTTTCCATCAGTTCAAAACCGACGTTGCCCCCCTTGGGCAAGCCTTGCGCAGCCAGCTTGAGGCGCGCCTCGTGAACATGTTCCGATGCGACCAGCAGGGCGCCGCCGCCTTCGGCAAACTTGTAGGGGATATTCATTTGCTGCAGCGATTCAATGATCGCGCCACCGTCACGGTCTGACAGGTTGCTGTACAGCACGCGGTAATTGGGCGTCTGTCCCCACATCCACGCGGCTGCGATGAGCGCGAATAGCGCGGCGATACCGACCGCAACCCCCATCTTTTGCTGCAGGGTGAGTTGGTTGAGCTGGGTAATCGCGAGGGTTTGCTGTTCAGCCATGTCGACTCTGAGTCACGCCAAAAAGCCACTGGGGCACTAGATGCATTATCTGCCCCGTCTGGCGATTTGAAAACCTGAATAAGGGGGGAAACCCACGGCTTTTCATTAAATGCCCGGGTGGCGGGAATGGGTATCTTGCGGTAACGGAAAATTAAGGAGACATGCGATGAATACTTCGGCAGTGGACAACCTGTTGGCGCAAATGCGCATCGCGGCCGCCGCTGCCGGGTTGCGCGAGCCCAGTCAGGCAACGCAAACCGGCAAGGTCGATTTTGCCAACGTGCTGAAATCCTCGTTGGATAGCGTGGCGCAGGCGCAAGCGAAGTCGGAAGATATGCAAAAAGCCTTTGTGCTGGGGGATGACCGTGTCAGTCTGAGCGACACGATGATTGCGATGCAAAAGGCCGGCATCGGCCTGCAGACCACCGTTCAGGTGCGCAACAAATTCGTGCAGGCCTATAACGATATCATGAACATGCAGGTATAAACGCCTCGGCCATCAGGCTGCATGGCATCTGATCGGGTCAGTGTTTGGCTCTGGCGCGTTGCATGTCGGTTACGTAACGTTGTAACAGAATCGTGGACGGGCCATCCAGTTTCTTGAATTCACAGCCGGCGCGTTTGATCGTGCGTCCGGATGGCGAGGTGAGCGATGTCAGGTTCTTCACTTCTATCGTTGCGGTAATCGTGCCGATTTCAGGCAATTCAATTCGGCATTCCGGGAAAGTCAGCCCTGGTGTGAGCGCGAGCTCGCCCTCGTTGCTGGTCAGCCCTATCCCGCCGCCGCTGATGTCCATGATAACGATTTTGTGTATACGCCGGTTCGGAGGTTTGCCCGACGTGATGATGCAATTCAATGGTGTGACGATGGGGGTCAGCAGGCGAAAATATTCGCGCCGTTGCAGCCGGTAGATTTTTTCCGGCATCGCCAGATAGAAAGCCGGCCGGTTCTGGTATTCGACCAGCCGGGTCTGTTTGGCCGTGAACTGGACCTTGGCCTGCATATGTGCGCTGACGAAAGTCAGGTGATGGCTTTGGGCTATGCGTTCGTTATCGGCATTGCTGGGACTGAGCTCCAGCCATAACCCGCCGCTATCGATGCCCAGCAGCGTAGTCAGGATGAAATCGCTTTCCGTGCCGTAGTACAGTGCTATGCGTACTTGTTTGTCTGCAAGGTAACGCAGCAGGAATTCGATTTCCTTCGCAGAAGTAATGCGGTGCTTGTCATTGTCTTCGGGCGAAAGCGCCTCGATCGTAAGGGGGATATCTTTTTCCATTTTTAATGCTGTGCGAGTCCAAGCCCGACATGATACCAAACTAGGGCTTGGTTAGAGGAGGAATGGCCGGCGCTTGTGCATGCTCGAGGCGATACAGCCAGGCCAGCAGTTCGGCTACGGCGAGATAGAGTTGCGGCGGGATTTCCTGGTCGAGTTCGACCTTCATCAGCAATCCGACCAGATCTTCGGATTCATGCACGTAAATCCCGTGCTGTTTTGCGCGTTCTATGATCGCCTGCGCGATCAGGCCGCGGCCTTTCGCCACCACCGTCGGCGCGCCCTGATCCTTGCCATAGGTCAGGGCGACGGCGACTTGCCGGGGTGTTAGAGGCGGTTGTTTCATGATTTTTCCACGACGCCGGAAATCAGCGGGATATTCGCATCGGCAAGCGAATTCTTGAGCGCGGGCAGCGCACGGTTGAACAGCTCCACTGTCTGGGTGTCGGCTGCATGCAACGTCAGCCGCAGGCCACTGCCGGAAAACGCCAAGTGGGCATGGACGCCCCCCAGATTGGGCAAGGCCAGTTCCATCTCGGTGCTCCATTGCCGCTCGGGTTGCTCGCGGGCGTGTTGATCCGGCTCGCCCTGAATTTCCCATTGCATCTGCTGGCCTGGCCAGACCTGGCCCATCCATACCAGATGATGCTGTTCCAGCGTATGCAGCTGTTGCTGGACCATCGGTATCAACTCCTTGGCAATCGGTAGCGTCGCTTCTTCGCCCGGTTTGTTGTGCGTCATGTGGCTGGCGGAAGGTGATGATGTCTGCGCTTGTTCGGATAACTGTTGCCGGGCAAGCTCGACATTGCCCGTAACCGTGTTGGGTGCCGCGCTGGACGATGCCCGTCCCGGCTGATCGGCGGAAGCTTTGCTGCCGAGTTGCTGGACGAGGGGACGTTCCAGCGGCCGGTCGGCAAGATTGGAGAGTATCTGCGCCGAGGAGCCGATTTGTTCGGGGGTGGACAGGGGATTGGTCGATGCGACCATGCTGAAGGTGATGCGCGGTTGGGCGCTGACCACCTGCAATTTGATGACATCGCCAACCTGAATGTTGGCGGGTAAGCGCATTTGCAGCGCCTGGCCGGCGACCTGAACCTTGAACAACCCCTCGCTGATCTTGGCTTGCACCGCCCCCTGCAGTTGCTGGCCGGGCTCAAGCTTGTTGGCGGCATTCGGTGCATCCTTGCCGGCCGGGCTGGGCATATCCCGGCCTGTCGTGATCAGGGGTTTGTCTGATCTGGACAGAACTTGCAGCGCGCTGATCAAATTGGCGGGTAGCATGATGATCCGGCTATCGGCTCGTCAGGAATGATAGG
>JACPVZ010000070.1 GCA_016197305.1 Nitrosomonadales bacterium
GGCGCGCATCATACCACGCAGGCCTCGCATCGCTATACCGGCTAAGCCCTGCGCAACAGCATGATCTGGATATCCATCACATTGGTGCCAGCCACCCCCGGCTTGAAGTGGGCATGCCCGCCTGTCGCCGCATCGAAGCGCTGAAAGAAGCCATAGGAATCGTTGTGATTCAGATAGCGTTCCGGCTGCAAACCCATGCGGCGCGCCGTTGCTGCGGTGCTGCCATCCACCACCGCCCCGGCGGCATCGGTCGGACCATCGCTGCCATCGGTCCCTGCCGAGAGCAGCATCATGCCGGGCAGCCCCTCGACTTCCAGCGCAAAGGCCAGCGCCAGCTCCTGATTCCGTCCCCCCAGCCCCGCACCGCGTACGGTCACCGTGGTCTCGCCGCCGCTCAGCAGACAACGCCGCTCGCCCGGCTGCATCGCGGCCAGCTCATCGCGTGCGGCCTGCGCCAGGAAGCGCGCCGCTACACGTGCCTCACCCTGCAGCGATAGTGTAAGCGTCTTCGTGACATAGCCCTGCTGCACCGCGGCTTGCCGGGCTGCGACTAGCGCCTGATGCAGGCTGGCGACAATCACGTTGAATGTCTTGGCCGGACAGGGATCATGCTCCTTGACCGTCTTGGCCACCTCCCCCGCGATGCCACGCTGCAGATGCGCGACGACACGCGGCGCAAGCCTGGCCTGCAACCCGTATCCGGCTATCACCGCCCATGCGTCGGCATAGCGGGTATCGTCAGGCACCGTCGGGCCGGAGGCGATCACCGCCAGCGGATCGCCGATGACATCCGAGACGATCAGCGCCACCACCTGCGCCGGCCAGGCAGCCTGAGCCAACCTGCCGCCCTTCACGCCGGAGAGATGTTTGCGCACGGTGTTCAGCTCGGCGATCGTGGCACCCGCATGCATCAGCATCTGCGTGCTTTCCTGCTTGTCCTGCAGCGTCACGCCCTCGACGGGTGCAACCAGCAACGCAGAGGCGCCGCCGGAAAGCAGGCAGAGGAACAGCGTGCGCTGATCGGCCGCATGCGCCATTTCCAGGATGCGCCGGGTCGCGACGACAGCAGGCTCGCCGGGCAGCGGATGCGACGATTCGACCTGCTCGATGCGTGACATATCCTCGCGATGCCCCTCCTTGACGATGATCAGCCCCGCGTCGATCCTCGCACCCAACAGCGATTCGATCGCCAGTGCCATCCGCGCCGTGGCCTTGCCCGCACCGACCACGATGATGCGCGCGAATGCGGAGAGATCGAAAGTCCGGCCCGAGAGATACAGAACATCGCCCTCGACCCGCACCGCAGCGAGCACGGCGCGATACGGATCGACCGCCGCCAGCGCGGCGGCGAAGATATCCTGAAGATTTTGGTTTTCGTCTTGCTGTGGGGATCGCATCATTGTGTCGATGAGCGCGTGGTGTGACAGGATGTTCAGAATCAGCGATGGGTTTCGCTATGCTCAACCCATCCTACCGGGCTGACCAGCGACTTGGCCGATGTTGATTGTCGGCCTAGTCGATTGGCCATGCAAAGCTCAACCCATCCTACCGAGCTTCACCAAAAACAGGTAACAAATCAGCCATCCTTAATCCTCCACCTCAGCAGTTTTAAGCACCCTGAAGATCACCTCCATCGAAAATCCGCGCGATTGCAGGAAGCGCATCTGTTTGGCTTTCTCGCTGGCGTCCTGCGGCAAGGTGCCGAACCGCTTCCGCCACACCTCGCGGGCCGTTTCCAGCTCGCTCTCCTTCAATGCCGGCAGCGCAGCAGAGATCAGCTCTTCGGGAATGCCTTTCTGACGCAACTCATGGGTGATGCGCTGGGATCCGAAACGGCTGCGCTTGGCATGCAGCAACTGCGTCGCGGCGCGGGCATCGGACAGCCAGCCGCGCGCGGTCAGATCATCCAGCAGCGCATCCAGATCGCCGCCGGAATCTGATGACGGCTCAGAATCTTCATCCGCCTGAACATGCTGCAACAATTTCCCACGCAGTTCGGCGCGGCTGTATTCGCGGCGCGCCAGATACTGCAGTGCGCGCGTGCGCAGGCTCAGTTCAGGCTTTTTCCTCACGCGGATGCGCGCTCAAAGCTTACTCGGCGTTCTTGCCCGGCTTGGCGGATTTTTCGCCGGTCTTCGCCGCCGCTTCGCCACCTTCCAGCAAGGCGACGCCCACCGCGGCACGCACCTTGTTCTCGATCTCGCGTGCGATTTCCGGATGTTCGCGCAGATACTCGCGCGCGTTGTCCTTGCCCTGCCCGATCTTCTCGCCCTTGTAGGCGTACCAGGCGCCGGACTTTTCGACCAGTTTGTGCTGCACGCCCAGATCGATGATCTCACCCTCGCGCGAGATGCCCTCGCCGTACAGGATGTCGAACATCGCCTCGCGGAACGGCGGGGCGACCTTGTTTTTCACCACCTTGACGCGCGTCTCGTTGCCGATCACCTCGTCGCCCTTCTTGATCGCGCCGATGCGGCGGATGTCCAGGCGCACCGAAGCGTAGAACTTGAGCGCATTGCCGCCGGTGGTGGTCTCGGGGTTGCCGAACATCACGCCGATTTTCATCCGGATCTGGTTGATGAAAATGACCAGCGTGTTGGAACGCTTGATGTTCGCGGTCAGCTTGCGCAGCGCCTGCGACATCAGGCGCGCATGCAGCCCCATCTGTGCATCGCCCATCTCACCCTCGATCTCGGCCTTGGGCGTCAGCGCCGCCACCGAGTCGATCACGACCACGTCCACCGACGAGGAGCGCACCAGCATGTCGGCGATCTCCAGCGCCTGTTCGCCGTTGTCCGGCTGCGAGATCAGCAGATCCTCGACCTTCACGCCCAGCTTCTGCGCGTATTGCGGGTCGAGCGCGTGTTCCGCATCGATGAAGGCCGCGGTGCCGCCCATCTTCTGCATCTCGGCGATCACCTGCAGCGTCAGCGTGGTCTTGCCTGAGGATTCCGGACCGTAGATCTCCACGACCCGGCCGCGCGGCAGTCCGCCCACGCCCAGCGCGATGTCCAGCCCCAGCGAACCGGTGGACACTACCTGTATATCCTTGGCGACGTCGCTCTCGCCCAGACGCATGATGGAACCCTTGCCGAACTGCTTTTCGATCTGGCTCAGCGCTGCGGCCAATGCTTTGCTCTTGTTGTCATCCATGTCTATCCCCTTTCAAAACGATGGCGCGGATTGTGGCACAACAATCCGGCGTTGTACAGAACGAACGTTCTTTTTTATCTGTTACGCGATTTCGCTGCGATGTTTCAGCATTTCCAGCACACCCTGCAGCGCGATGCGCACCGCATGGGCCCGCACCTCTGTGCGTCCGCCGGCGATCTGGTGACGCTGCGCCTGGGTGGTGCCGTTGCGCAGCCCCCAGGCGAACCAGACCGTTCCGACCGGCTTGTCCACGGTGCCGCCGTCGGGCCCGGCGATACCGCTCACCGCCAGCGCGATCTGCGCATGGCTGTGCTGCAGCGCGCCCGCCACCATCTCGCGCACCACCGCTTCGCTGACCGCGCCGTGTTGCATCAGCGTCTCGCGCGACACGCCCAGCATCTCGCGCTTGGCGTCGTTCGCATAGGCGACAAAGCCGCGCTCGAACCACGCCGAACTGCCGGCCACGTCGGTGATCGCCTGCGCCACCCCGCCGCCGGTGCAGGATTCCGCGGTCGCCAGCATCAAGCCGTGCGCCTTCAGCGCACCGCCGACCTGGGTGGCAAGCACGTCCATCAAAGCCCCCGTGCCAGATCGTTCTGGATGTCCACGACCGCCTCCAGCCCCACCGCGATGCGAATCAGTCCGTCGCCGATCCCGGCCGCCGCGCGCGCCTCGGGCGTGATGCGCGCATGGGTGGTCGTGGCCGGATGCGTGATCGTGGACTTGGTATCGCCGAGATTGGCGGTGATGGACAGCAGCTTGGTATTGTCGATCACCCGCCAGGCCGCTTCCTTGCCCCCCTTCAGTTCGAACGACACGATGCCGCCGCCGGTCTTCTGCTGCTTCATCGCCAGCGCGTGTTGCGGATGCGACGGCAGGCCGGGATAGAACACGCGCGCGACATTGGGCCGCGCCTCCAGCCAGCGCGCCAGCTGCAGCGCATTGGCGCTGTGCGCATCCATGCGCAGCTTCAAGGTTTCCATGCCCTTGAGGAATATCCAGGCATTGAACGCGCTCATCGTCGGCCCGGCAGTACGCAGGAACTGGTACACGCCCTCCATGTTCTTCCTGCTGCCCAGCACCGCGCCGCCCAGCACCCGACCCTGTCCGTCGATATACTTGGTCGCGGAATGGATCACGATGTCCGCACCCAGCTCCAGCGGACGTTGCAGGATGGGCGTGCAGAAGCAGTTGTCCACCGCCAGCAGCGCGCCGCATTGCTTAGCCACTGCGGCAATCGCCGCGATATCGGATATCTCGGTCAGCGGATTGGACGGCGTCTCCAGGAAGAACAGCCGTGTATTGGGGCGCACCGCCGCCTGCCATTCCGCGACATCGGTGGCGGAAACGTAGGTCGTCTCGACGCCGAATTTCTTGATGATGTTGTTGAACAGGTTGACGGTCGCGCCGAACAGGCTGCGCGACGCGACGATGTGGTCGCCGGCCTTCAGCACGCCCATCACGCATGCCAGGATCGCCGACATGCCCGAAGCAGTCGCGACGCACTGCTCGGCACCCTCCAGCGCGGCGAGCCGCTCCTCGAACATCGTCACGGTGGGATTGGTGAAACGCGCGTAGATGTTGCCCGGCTGCTCACCGATGAAGCGTGCCGCGGCCTGCGCCGCATTGTCGAACACGAAGCTGGAAGTCAGAAACAGCGCCTCGCTGTGCTCGCCGAACTGGCTGCGCTCGGTGCCGGCGCGCACCGCCAGCGTTTCCGGCTGATAGGATGATTCGGTCATGATAGCCCCTTGAAGTGCAAAACCCGGAAAGCTTGTGGCTAAACCGGGTCTGCCCGCTTTAGCTGTATTTATCAAGCGCCCGCAAGCTGTTCCTCAAATCGGCGCGGGTGGAAAGTACATCGGCCTCGGCGGCCTGTCAACGAAAAACGCAAACCGTCACGAGCGGTTCGCAGTAGCCTACGCAATCGGCATCACATCGAGGATACGCTCATCGCCAGATTCAGCTCCATCTGATCGTCATCCGCCGCCTTGGCGGTTTTCTCCTTGCCGCGCCGCGACTCGATCTCGTCCAGGTACTGCGGCGTGATGTCTCCGGTGATGTAATGGCCGTCGAAACAGGAGGCATCGAAATCGGTGATGTTGGGGTTGGCCTTGCGCACCGACGCCTTGAGATCGTCCAGATCCTGATAGATCAGCCCGTCTGCGCCGATCTCGAAGCATATCTCCGCATCGCTGCGCCCGGTGGCGATCAGTTCGGTGCGGCTCGGCATGTCGATGCCGTATACATTGGGGAAACGCACCGGCGGCGCGGCAGAGGCGAAATACACCTTCAGCGCGCCGGCATCCCGCGCCATCTGCACGATCTCGCGGCTGGTCGTGCCGCGCACGATGGAATCGTCCACCAGCAGCACGTTCTTGCCCTTGAACTCGACGCCGATCGCATTCAGCTTCTGGCGCACCGACTTCTTGCGCATCGCCTGCCCCGGCATGATGAAGGTGCGGCCGATATAGCGGTTCTTCACAAAGCCTTCGCGGAACGGGATGTTGAGACGGTTCGCCAGCTGCAGCGCGCTGGGGCGGCTGGAATCCGGGATCGGTATCACCACGTCGATCTTCACGTCCTGCCACTGGCGCTTCAGCTTGTCGGCCAGATATTCACCCATGTACAAACGCGTCTCGTACACCGACACGCCGTCGATCACCGAATCCGGGCGGGCGAAATAGACATATTCGAAGATGCAGGAATTGAGCTTGGCCTTGCCGCTGCATTGCTGGCTGTGCAGCTTGCCGTGGAAATCGATGAATATCGCCTCGCCGGGGGCGATGTCGCGCATGAACTTGAAGCCCAGCGTATCCAGCGCGACGCTTTCCGAAGCCACCAGGTATTCCGGCCCCTCCGCGGTCTCGTTGACGCCCACCACCAGCGGGCGGATGCCGTAGATGTCGCGGAACGCCAGCAGACCGTAACCGGCGATCATCGCCACCACCGCATAGGCGCCTCGACAACGCTGATGCACGCCGGACACTGCGGAAAAAATGGTCGCCGCATCCAGGCGCAAGCCCCTGGATTTGGACTGCAGCTCGTGCGCCAGCACATTCAGCAGCACCTCCGAGTCGGAATTGGTGTTGACATGGCGCAGGTCGTCCATGAACAGCTGCTTCTGCAGCTCCTCGGTATTGGTCAGGTTGCCGTTGTGCCCGAGCACGATGCCGAACGGCGAATTCACATAGAACGGCTGCGCCTCGTTGTGATCGACCGCAGAACCTGCGGTCGGATAGCGCACATGGGCGATGCCCGCATTACCCTTCAACGCGCGCATGTTGCGGGTGCGGAACACGTCGCGCACCAGGCCGTTTCCCTTGTGCAGATGGAAGGTGCGGCCATCCAGCGTGGCGATACCGGCTGCGTCCTGCCCGCGATGCTGCAACACCTGCAATCCGTCATACAACAGCTGGTTGGCTGGCGTATGCGACATCACTCCGAGAATGCCACACATAAATATTTCCCCAAAAAATTAACTACGAGTACCGAACCGGATGCGCTGTGCAACGTTGTCCGGCAAACATCCTTTAGTCAGCATCGCGAACCGCTCCGCGAACCTGCTGGACTGTGCGTCGCGCCAATAGGGCTGCTCCGGGATATGCGTCAATCCGGCCAGCCACACCAGCACCAGGATCACCAGCACGCCCCTGACGATCCCGAACACACCGCCCAATGTCCTGTCCAGCGCGCCCAACCCGGCGGCCTTGATCAGCTTACTCAACAACCACACCAGCACACCCCAGACCAGCAGCGTCACGACGAACAACAGCGCGTAGGCCAGCGCGGCACGCATCACTTCCTGCTGCACCGGCAGCAGCGGCGCAATATCCGCCGCGAACCATTTGCTCGCCAGCCACGCCAGCGGCCAGCCGGCCAGCGACAACACCTCGTATGCCAACCCGCGCCACACACCCAGCAGCAACGAGAGCAGCAATATCGCGATCGCGATCCCGTCAAACAGAGTCATGGACAAACAACGTCACCGGGCATTCGTGATGACCGAGTGCAGGCCATGCTTGTCCAGCAGCTGGCGCACCTTTTCCGCTTTCTCGCGCTGCTCGTAAGGCCCGACACGAACCCGGATCTTGTCGCCGACCTTTTCGGTATACGCCTTGAAACCCCATTTTTTCAACTTGGCCAGTTCCTGCTTCGCGGTCTCCGTGTTGCTGTACGCGCCGACCTGCACAACCAGGCTGCCCCCAGTCTTGGCGGCGGTTTCAGGCTTGCTGGCGGTTTCAGGCTTGGCGGCGGTGCCAGTTTTTTGGGATGTGTCCGCAACCTTGTCCGGCGCCGCAGGCTTAGCTTCCGGCTTGGCGCTCGTCTCGTGCTTGGCTGCAGGCGCGGCGAGCTTGCCTGCGCTTTCCGTAGCCTGCACCGGCTTGGGCTCGACAACCGGCGCAACCGGCATCGCCGGCTGCACTGCCGAGACCGCCAACGGCGCCGCTGCCGCCACCGCCGATGCGGGAGGAGCCGGCACGAACTCGCCGACCTTGTCGGGCGCGGGGATGCGCAGATCGATGTCCTGTCCGGCAGGCCGGGGCTCGCTGTCCAGCACCATAGGCAAGATCACGACCACCGCCAGCGTCAGTGCGACCGCACCGATCAGGCGGCGGCGCGCCTTGCGCTTGAGATTCAATTCGTCGTCGGTCAACTGTTTTGCCATTGTTTGGTGAACCTGTAAATTTTTCCACAGGACGGGTGAACCATCCTACAAAACTCGCAGCCCTCTTGCCTGCATCACTTCACCCACCGTATAGAACGATCCGAAGGCCGCGATTCTATCATTTTCGCCTGCCGCGTTATAGGCATCACGCAGTGCTGCGGTGATGTTTTCGCAGATTTTGATCTCGCCGCGCACACGCTGCTGTTTCAGCACCTGCGCCAATTCCTCGGCCGTCGCGCCGCGCGGTGCGTCTATGCCCGCCACCAGCCAGGCATCGATATAGGGTTCCAGCGCCTGCACCACGCCGGCCATATCCTTGTCCTTGAGCATCGCGAACACCGCGAAGGTTCTTGCGGGCGGCAGACTGGCCAGGTTCCGCGCCAGCGAACCCGCCGCATGCGGGTTGTGCGCGACATCCAGGATCAACTGCGGCTTGCCCGGCACGAACTGGAAGCGCCCGGCCAGCTGCACCTCGGCCAGCCCGCGGCGCACTGCCGCCATGTCCACCGGCAGCTTATCTTTCAACGCATCCAGCACCGCCAGCACCGCGCTGGCGTTGTGCAACTGGAACGCACCGCGCAGCGCCGGATGCGGCAACGCGTTGCGCGCACCGACCCTGCTGCGGTAATCCCACTGCCCCTGATGCGGCGTGAAACCGAACTCGCTGCCGATGCACCACAGTTCCGCGCCGATCTGTTGCGCATGGTCGCGCAGCGCCTGCGGCACATCGCTGTCCGCGCAGATCGCCACCCTGCCCGCGCGGAAGATGCCGGCCTTCTCAAACGCGATGGCCTCGCGCGTGTCGCCCAGATAATCGGTGTGGTCGATGTCCACGCTGGCCACCACCGCGCAGTCCGCGTCGAACACGTTCACCGCATCCAGCCTGCCGCCCAACCCGACCTCGAGAATCGCAACATCGATTTTATGTTCGATGAAGCACTGCATGGCTGCCAGCGTGCCGAATTCAAAATAAGTGAGGGAAGTGTCACCGCGCGCCCGCTCGATCTGCTCGAACGACGCGCACAGCTCCGCATCGCTGACCTGCTGCTTGGCGATGCGCACCCGCTCGTTGTAATGCAGCAGATGCGGCGAGGTATAGCAACCGACCTTGTAGCCTGCGGCATACAGGATAGCCTCCAGCATCGCGCACACCGAGCCCTTGCCGTTGGTACCGCCGACCACGATCACCGGAAAATCGGGCTCGAGATTCAGCCGCTGCTTGACTTCAGCCACACGCTCCAGACCGAGCGCGATGATCTTGGGGTGCAGGGATTCGAGATAAGAAAGCCAGTCGGCCAGATTAGAGGGCATTTTTCGTAGGGGCGTATGGCAATACGCCCGATCACCGTTTATTTCGACAGATACATACGGCGCAATGCCCGTTGGTTATTGCGCCCTACGCTACTCAACAACATCTCCGCCATCAATAAGCCAACCAGCGAAATAGAGCAACACAAATGTTGACGGGACAATAAGCATGTATGCAAGAACCCAAGATAACTGCCCAAGAAATGAGCCTAAGCCGAGCGCTTGGAGCAAAGCCCCTTGAATAGCTATGGGCAACTGCATAAACACAAATTGCCCTTTGAGATCAGTCCCTGAAGAAAAAGCCATAGTGAAGCATGCTGCAATAATAAGTACATAAAGCACACACAATACAAGACCTATTCGACTCATGGCTCTAACGAAAATTACGCTGCCTCAATCTCCGCCACCGCCGCCTGCTTGGTCAGCAAGGTGATCAGCGTCGCCAGTTGATTCTTCATCTCGCGCCGGTCGATGATCATGTCCACCGCGCCGTGCTCGAGCAAAAATTCCGCACGCTGGAAGCCGTCCGGCAGGGTCTCGCGCACCGTCTGCTGAATCACGCGCGCGCCGGCGAAGCCGATCAGTGCGCCGGGTTCGGCGATCACCACATCGCCCATGAAGGCGAAGCTGGCGGATACGCCGCCCATCGTCGGGTCGGTCAGCACCGAGATGAACGGCAGCCTGCCCTCGCTGAGCTGGGTCAGCGCGGCGCAGGTCTTGGCCATCTGCATCAGCGACAGCAGGCCTTCCTGCATGCGCGCGCCGCCGCTGGCGGCGAAACAGATGAACGGGCATTGCTGCTCCAGCGCGACCTGCACGCCGCGCACGAAACGTTCGCCGACCACCGAGCCCATCGAGCCGCCCATGAAACTGAACTCGAATGCCGCGACGACCACCGGAACCGCATGGATGCTGCCCTGCATCACCACCAGCGCATCGTCCTCATCGGTGTTTTTCTTGGCTGCGACCAGACGCTCGGAATATTTCTTCTGGTCCTTGAATTTCAGCGTGTCGATCGGCAGCACTTCCGCGCCGATCTCGAAGCGCCCCTCGCCATCCAGCAGCAGATCCAGCCGGGTGCGCGCGGTGATGCGGTGATGGTGGTTGCACTTGGGGCAGACGCTGTGGTTCTTTTCCAGATCGGAGTGATACAGCACCGCCTGACAGGACGGGCACTTGTGCCATAGCCCTTCAGGCACGGTCTTCTTGTTGGCCTCGCCGTCGCGGCGCTTGATCCTCGGGGGCAATAGTTTTTGAAACCAGCTCATGTTATGTCCTCCTGTTTTTTCGCCGCTCCCGCGAAAGTGGGAGCCCAGTTACAACGACTGGATTCCCGCCTGCGCAGGAATGACAAATTTAAAATTCCATCAGGCCTGATCTACCGCCTGCCTTAACTCTCGCACCAGCTTGCCCACATGGGCAACGACATTCTGTTCGGTCGAATTCTCGACCTCCTGCACGATGCGGCTGCCGACCACCACGCCGTCGCACAGCTTCGCCACGGCCAATGCGGTCGCGGCATCGCGGATGCCGAAACCGACGCCGATCGGCAGCTTGATGTGCTTGCGCAGCTGCGGAATCTTCTGCTCGATCGCCGACAGATCGAGATTGCCGGCGCCGGTCACGCCCTTCAGCGACACGTAATACACATAGCCGCGCGCCAGTTTGGCCACGCGCTCGACGCGCGCCTCGTCGGTGGTCGGCGCCAGCAGGAAGATCGGATCGATGCCGTGGCGTTGCAGATGCTCGAACGCCTCGTGGCTTTCTTCCGGCGGGAAATCCACCGTCAGCGCTCCGTCGACGCCGACTTCCGCGCAACGCTTTGCAAACACCTCCCAGCCCATCGCCTCGATCGGATTGCCGTAGCCCATCAGCACCACCGGGGTGGTCGCATCCTGTTTGCGGAACTCCGCGACCATGTCCAGCACGCCGCGCAACGATGTGCCTTGCTTGAGCGCGCGCTCGGAAGCGCGCTGTATCGTCGGACCGTCCGCCATCGGGTCGGAGAAGGGCACGCCCAGTTCCAGCACGTCCGCGCCCGCGGCCACCAGACCATGCATCAGCGGCACGGTGAGTTGTTGCGACGGATCGCCCGCGGTGATGAAGGGGATCAGCGCTTTTCGTTGCTGTGACTTTAATTTTTCAAAAACAGTCTGAATACGGCTCATAGCGGTGCACCTCTTAAACTCACTTTTGCGGGATGAAATGCAAGGAGCCGCGCATAACCAGCGACTTGCCCGTTTACGGGCTTAGTCGAATGGCTAGTAGTTACATCAGCGAATGACGAGACATACCGCATCGGGTAGGCGAGGAATGAGCAAGCACGCGACGACGCAGTTCGCCCGCAAAATGAGTTTGTGCGGCTCATAGCGTGATTCCCTTGAGACGTGCCACGGTGTTCATATCCTTGTCGCCGCGACCGGAGAGGTTGACCAGCAGCACCTTGTCCTTGTTCATCGCCGGTGCGATCTTGATCGCGTGCGCCAGCGCATGGCTGGATTCCAGCGCGGGAATGATGCCCTCGAAACGGCACAGAGCATCAAATGCGGCCAGCGCTTCGTCGTCGTTGATCGCGACGTATTGCGCACGCCCGATCTCTTTCAACAAACAGTGCTCCGGGCCGACGCCGGGATAATCCAGCCCGGCCGAGATCGAATGCGTCTCGATGATCTGGCCGTTCTCGTCCTGCATCAGATTGACTTTGTTGCCGTGCAGCACGCCGACCCTGGCATTCGCAGTCAGCGGCGCGGCATGCTGTCCGCTGGCGATGCCGTGACCGCCCGCCTCCACGCCGATGATCTGCACGCTTTTCTCTTCGATGTAGGGATGGAACAGGCCGATCGCGTTGGAACCGCCGCCGACGCAGGCGATCACCGCATCGGGCTGACGGCCGATCATCTCCGGCATCTGCACCTTGGCTTCATTGCCGATCACACACTGGAAATCGCGCACCATCATCGGATACGGATGCGGACCGCTTCAGGTAGATCTGCGCACCGCCCAGGCTCTCGGACAGGCGTTTGGCGTGGTAAATCGGGCTGGGGCGGCCGACGTAATGCTTCAGTTCGTAGGCGAACTCGGCCTTGAATGCGGGGTCGTCGCGAAAGCGCAGATACTGTGTGCGCAATTCCTCAACGGCGGGGATCAGCGTCTCGGCCATGTAGATGCCGCCGAACTGGCCGAAGTGGCCGGATGAATCAGGATAGTTGTACATCGATTCGTTTCACCTCGTTGATGAACGCGGCGATCTTCGCCGCGTCCTTTATGCCCTTCAGGGTATTGATTCCTTGGCCCGCCTCGACGCCGCTGGACACGTCCACCGCGTAGGGCCTCACTTGCCTGACCGCAGCCGCGACATTCTGCGCATCCAGGCCGCCCGACAGGATCACCGGCAACGGCAAGCTCTCAGGGATCAGTCCCCAATCGAACCGTGCGCCGGTACCGCCCGGCACCCCTTCCACATAGGCATCCAGCAGCAATCCGCGTGCGCCGCAAAAATCGGACGCGCATTGTAACAAATCCACCCCGGGCCGGACGCGGATCGCTTTCAGGTAGGGTTTACCGAATTGCCCGCAGTATTCTGGCGTCTCGTCGCCGTGGAATTGCAGCACATCCAGCGACACCCCGGACAGGACCTCGCGGACGAAGGCTGCGTCGGCATCGACGAACAGGCCGACCGTGGTGACGAACGGCGGCAGCACGGCCGCCAGTTGTGCGGCTTGCGCGATGCCGACATGGCGCGGGCTGCGCTGATAGAACACCAGGCCGATCGCGTCCGCGCCGGCGCGGGCGGCGGCCAGACCATCCTCGGCGCGGGTGATGCCGCAAATCTTGATGCGCGTCACAACAGCCCCTCAGGATGGTCTCGCCCCGCTGATGAATGTCGAGCTGCGTGAGCGTCTTGACCGGCGATTTGGCCTGGCACTGCGAAGATCGGAATGCGCTGAAGTCGTGCTCGCCCAGCAGCAGATTCGCAGCCAGCCTCATCTGCACGACATCCAGCGGCGCGTGAAACCAGCCAGCCTTGCCATATTGCACCGCACTGCGTATCGGCCTGTTGACCAGCAGATAGCGGTAGCTGCGCGCCTGCGCCGAAAAACGCGCATGGAACTCGTCAGGCACCGCATGCGCCCACAGCACCGCGATGCTGTGCGGCAACAGCGCATTCACGCCGCGCACCCAGGCCGACAGCGGCCGTGTCACTGTGGTATCGAAATGCACCACCTGCTCGAGTGCATGCACACCGGTGTCGGTGCGACCTGCGGCGATGATGGAGATGGTCTCGCCCGCGATCCGGCTCAGCGCAAATTGCAGCGTGTCCTGCACGGTCTGGCCTTCCGCCTGACTCTGCCAGCCGCTGAACGGTGCACCGTCATACTCGACACCCAGCGCAATCCTCACCGCAACCCTCCCCACAACAGCAGCAACGCAGCGCCAAGCAATGCGGCATCGCGCACAGCCCAGCGCTGCATCGGCAGTTCCATCTGCCGGGCAGGCTCGCCATGCGGCTCGAACAGACCGCGCAATGCGGTTTGCCAGCCGTGCTGCTCGCGCAGCATCGAAACTTCGGCGTAGTGCAGCGTCAACGCCAGGCGCACCGCGAGACGTTCGCGCGACAGCCCGATCCAGTGCAGCGGGGCGAACAGGACATACAGCCCGGCGATCAGTTGCTGCCGGTGCAGACGTTCCAGCACGATAGCCAGTCCGGCCAGAGCGGCGAGCAGCCGCGTCAGCTGCAACACGCCGTCGCTCAGACCTTCACGGGTGGGGCTCAACATACCTAGCGTTGGGAAAACTGCCTGCCCGGCGGTGCTGTAGGCATAGATCAACAGTAGCGACAGCATGATCCAGCGAGTGCGGCGCACAAGCTGCAGCAATTTGCGCCGGGCTGCCAGCATCGCGCACAGCAACACCAAAGCGACACAGGCCAGCAACGCGCCCAAGGCCAGCCACTGCGTCGCGGCCACCAGGATGCACCAGGTCAGAATTTGTGCGGCGGGATGAAATTTCACTGAGCATGCTCCGCTGCAGGCCAAATAAAAACGGCAGCCCAACTCTGAGCTGCCGTCATATCAACACGCATGATCAACCGAGTTTGTCGATCAGGGCCTGTGCGGCGGCACGCTGCTCATCGTCACCCTCGCGCAATACCTCCTCGAGGATCTCGCGTGCACCGGTCGCATCGCCCATTTCCTGATAGGCCTTGGCCAGATCGAATTTGGTAGCGACCTCGTGCCAGTGATCGTCCTTGACCTCTGCCGGTTTATCGCCGACCGGTTCATCCAGATTCAGACTGATCTCGGACAGGCCGATATCCGCGGCGGGTGCTGCAGCTGCGGGCTTTTCGGTCGGGAAGTCCAGCGTGAATTCCATGCCCATATCCTGGGCCGGCGCAGCCTGCTCAGGCTGGGCAGCGGGAGCCGATGTGGACGTAATGTCGAACACCAGATCGTCCAGATTGGGCAACGGCGGCTCGGCCGACGCTGTCGTTGGTATCGCGTTCGCCCCGGTGATATCAAAATCCAGTCCCGATGGGGAAGGTTTTTCAGGCTCGGCGACCGTGGATGCAGCTGCTGCGGAGCCGGCAATATCGAAATCCATCCCGGAAGGTGCCGACAATGAAGGGTTCGTGGAAGTCACATCGAAATCCATCGCGACCGACTGTGCAGCCTCCTTATCCTCAGCGGACATTCTCTCGGTCTGCTCGACCTCTGCCGCCTGGCTCGGCGCTTCGGCGTGTTCACCCAGGTCAAAATCCACATCGGGAGCTGCTGCCTGTTTTGACGCAGCCGCGTCCGCAGCCATATCGTCCACATTCAGCACTGTAGTGCGCATCGTCGCGCTTTCCGCATCCTCGATGTCGCTGCCACCGCCATACATAGGGTTGCCCGGGTCCAGCTTGCGGCCCATCGCTGCAGCTTGCTGCCAAGCCTCGTCATCGTCGGAATCCTGGAGCTGTTTGGCGATCGTGGCGAACGAATTGGCATCGTTGCGGTTGGCGTAGATGCCCAGCAACTTGAGATGGATTTGATGATTGCCAGGCGTCTTCTGCAGCGCCTCCTTGAGTATTTCTTCGGCCTGCACATCGCGCCCGAAGTTGAGGAACAGATCCGCTTCACTGATCGGATCGACGTCATCGCTCTGCGCCGCCACCTCAGGTTTGGCCGCACCGGCCACGCTGGTGAAGTCACCGGTCTCGGGAGAAGGCGCCACAGGCGCAGATATCTTGCCGGTTGTCGAACCGACATCCGGCTTGCGCACGGCTCCACCGGATTGACGGCGGCGATACCCCATATAACCCA
This sequence comes from Nitrosomonadales bacterium, assembly GCA_016197305.1. Classification (GTDB taxonomy): domain Bacteria; phylum Pseudomonadota; class Gammaproteobacteria; order Burkholderiales; family Gallionellaceae; genus Gallionella. The sequence goes on from JACPVZ010000070.1 coordinate 15,433, forward strand.
GACCACCGAGGCCCAGCAACGCTGCCGCACCTGCCCCCAGATACAATGGCTCGGCCAGAACCTGCTCCAGCAACGATGGTTCGGAAACCGGGACAGGCGCGGGCTTAGGCTTGGCCACAGGCGCAGGCTTGACTTGGCTGGCGGCCGCGACCGACGAGGCGGCCGCTACAGCGGAGGCTGCAGCCGGCTTCTGCGCCAATGCGGCTGCTTCTGCCTTAAGCTGGGCCAGGCGCTGCATATCCTTCAGGTTCTTTTCCAGCAACGCGGCATGCGCCTTTTCTTCGGCTACCGCCTTGGCTTTGGCGATCGCATCTTCCTGTGCGGCATTCGCCTTGTCCTGGGCGGATTTCTTGCCGGCAGCACCGGTCTTGTCGCCGGGCGCCTCGCCCTTGGACAGTTTCAGCACTTCCTTCGCGGAGTCCTTCGCCACCGGTGCCTTTTCGGCCACCGAACTGCTGATCTTACCGGTGGTCACCTGCTGCGCAGTCTGGGGTTGCGCGCTCAGCGTCGCCGCACCGGCCAGCTTCTGGCGGTATGCATTCCAATCGGTCACCTGCGCATGGATCTCCTTGAGCGCATCATGCTGCGACACCGCCAGCAACTCGTCCTGGTCCGGCAGACGCAATATCTTGCCGGTCTTGATGCGGTTCATGTTCTTGCCGTCGAACTGATCGGCATTGGCGCGATACAACGCGACCAGCATGCGTTCCAGGCTGACGTCGGCCGGCTTGTTCTGCGCCGCAATCTTGTTCAGCGTATCGCCGCGCTTCACGGTGATCTCGCCACTGGCGACATTTGCAGGTGCTTGCGCTACCACGGCCGGTTTGGCGCGCGATTCGGAACGGGTCGGCGGCGTTTTCTCACCAAGGAATTCTTCTATCTCGCTGGCAGGTGCCGGCTGCACAGGCTGCACAGGCTGGACCGCGCTGCGCTGCGCTGCGGCTTGCACCACCGGTGCAACGGCCTGCACCTCGGCTTGCGCGGGCTGCTCGGCCACATATCCCGGCGGATCCAGAAGGAAAGTGTATTCGCGCAGCAGCTTGCCCGAAGACCAGGTCAGTTCGACCAGCAGGCTGACGAACGGGTCATTGATCGCCTGTGCACTGCTCACCTGAATGTAGGCATCGCCATTGGCACGGTGTTCTATCTTGAAGGTGAATTTGTTGCCGAAGGGATACTCGAGTCCGGCCCCCTTGTATATATCGGGCGAGGCGAGGCGCGCCACCAGGCTGGTTTTCTCGTTCTTGCCGACCGATACCAGCTCAATCTCTGCCTTCAGGGTTTGCCCCAGCGCAGAGGCCACATTGATGCCCCCCATGCCCAAGGCAGAGACACATGTGGACAACAACAGACCAGCAACCAACCCGAGCAGTTTCAGTAGTGATTTTCGCACGCGATCATCCTCACCTTATTTATTGGACAATTAAAATAACATCATAGAGTTATCAGCACAAGCTAATAATCCATCTTCACAGCAATCCCTAATTGAGATACTTGGCGATCAAAATCTCGGCAATTTGCACACTGTTCAACGCCGCACCCTTGCGCACATTATCGCTGACCACCCAAAGATTCAAGCCCAACGGGTGCGACACGTCCTCGCGAATACGCCCGACATAGCTGGCATCGTGGCCTGCGGCATCGATCGGGGTCGGATAACCGCCCGGCTCGCGCTTGTCCATCACGATCACGCCCGGCGCCTTCTCCAGCAAGGCCCGCGCCTCGTCGGCAGTGATCTTCTTCTTCGTTTCGATATGGACCGCTTCGGAGTGACCGTAGAACACCGGCACGCGCACCGCGGTCGGATTGACCAGGATAGAGTCGTCTTCCATGATCTTCTGGGTCTCCCACACCATCTTCATCTCTTCCTTGGTGTAGCCGTTGTCCATGAACACATCGATCTGCGGCAGCACGTTGAACGCGATGCGTTTCGGATACACCTCGACTTCCACTTCCTGCGAATTGAACAGCGCGCGGGTCTGCGCGGCCAGCTCCTCGATGGCTTCCTTGCCGGTGCCGGACACCGCCTGATAAGTCGCCACGTTGATGCGCGCGATGCCTACCGCGTCCTTGATCGGTTTCAGCGCGACCAGCATCTGGATCGTCGAGCAATTCGGATTGGCGATGATGCCACGGTTCTTGTATTGGGCGATCGCGTGCGGATTCACCTCGGGCACCACCAGCGGAATGTCGCGCTCATAACGGAAGTGCGCGGTATTGTCGATCACGACGCAGCCCGCCGCAGCCGCGCGCGGCGCATATTTTTCCGACACGCTGCCGCCCGCCGAAAACAGGCCGATCTGCGCCTTGGCAAAATCGAAGTCATCCACGTCGATCACGGTGATCTCTTTGCCGTTGAACTGCACGGTCGAACCGGCCGAACGGCTGGAAGCCAATGGGTACAGGTTGCGCACCGGAAACTTGCGCTGCTCCAGTATCGCCAGCATCGCCTCGCCCACCGCGCCGGTCGCGCCCAGGATACATACGTCATATTGCTTGCTCATTTAATACTCTCCAAAACTTAACTTATTTTGTAAGGCGCGCTACACGCACCATTGCGTCAAAAGTTGACGCTGCACCCCACCTTACCAGTACGGGCGTAAGGCCTTACGCCCCTACAAACTCTCAACAACGGCATCACCCATCGCCGCACAACCGATCTTCTGCATGCCCGCCTCGTAAATGTCGCCGGTGCGCAACCCTTGCTGCAACACCTTGCGCACCGACGTTTCGATGCGCTGCGCGACATCCACCCTGGCAAAGGTGTAGCGCATCATCATCGCGACCGACAGAATGGTCGCCAGCGGATTGGCGATGTCCTTGCCCGCGATGTCCGGCGCGGAACCGTGGCAGGGCTCGTACAGGCCTTTGTTGTTCGCGTCCAGCGAAGCCGAGGGCAGCATGCCGATCGAACCGGTCAGCATCGAGGCCTCGTCCGACAGAATATCGCCGAAAATGTTGCCGGTCAGGATCACGTCGAACTGCTTGGGCGCACGCACCAGCTGCATCGCCGCATTGTCCACATACATGTGCGACAGCTCGATCTGCGGATATTCCTTCGCCACCTCGGTGACGATCTCGCGCCAGAACATGCTGGTGTCCAGCACGTTGGCCTTGTCCACCGAACACAGTTTCTTGCCGCGCTTCATCGCGCTCTGAAAACCGACATGCGCGACGCGGCGAATCTCGGACTCGCTGTAGTGCATCGTGTCGAAACCCTGGCGCTCGCCGTTTTCCAGCGTGCGTATGCCGCGCGGCTGGCCAAAATAAATGTCGCCGGTCAGTTCGCGCAGAATCATGATATCCAGCCCGGACACCAGCTCCGGCTTCAGGCTGGATGCATTGACCAGCTCGGGATACACCATCGCCGGGCGCAGGTTGGCGAACAGCCCCAGTCCCTTGCGGATGCGCAACAGCCCTTGCTCCGGGCGCTGCGGGCGCGGCAGATTGTCATACTGATAGCCGCCCACCGCACCGAGCAACACCGCATCGGATTCCTTCGCCAGCTTCAATGTCGCATCCGGCAACGGATCGCCCGCCGCGTCATAGCCCGCGCCGCCGATATGCGCGTATTCCAGCTCGATCGGCAAACCGTCCTTGCGCAACGCCTCCATCACCTTGGCGGCTTGCGCCACGATCTCCGGACCGATGCCGTCACCCGGCAAAACTGCAATCTTCATTCTGAATTCCTAAAAAAACTGAAACATGGAAAGTGGCGAGTGGTGAGTAGTAAGTGGAAAAAATTTCCCCACTAACCACTTTCCACTTCCTACTCACCGTTTCTCATAGCCAAGGCTGCGCCGCGCGACGCTTCGCCTCGTATGCCTTGATTTCATCCACGTGCTGCAGCGTCAGCCCGATATCGTCCAGCCCGTTCAGCAGGCAATGCTTGCGGAACGCATCCACCTCGAACGGATATGCTGTGCCGTCCGGCGTACTGATGCTCTGCCGTTCCAGATCCACCTGCAACCTGTAGCCCACGTTCGCTGCGACCGCCTTGAACAGCGCATCCACTTTTTCCGCATCCAGCCTGATCGGCAACAGGCCGTTCTTGAAACAATTGTTGAAAAAGATATCGGCGAAACTCGGCGCGATGATCACGCGAAAACCGTAGTCTTCCAGCGCCCAGGGCGCATGTTCCCGCGACGAACCGCAGCCGAAATTCTCGCGGGTCAACAGAATCTGCGCACCCTGATAGCGCGGCTGATTCAACACGAAATCCGGATTCAGCTTCCGCTTGCTGTTATCCATACCCGGCTCGCCGTGATCCAGATAACGCCATTCGTCGAACGCGTTCGGGCCGAAGCCGGAGCGCTTGATCGACTTCAGGAACTGCTTGGGAATGATCGCGTCGGTATCCACGTTGGCCCTGTCCAACGGCACGACCAGCCCATTCAGCAAGGTAAATTTTTGCATTACTTGGTAGCCGCCTTTTCCAGTTTCTCGCCGCCCTTCTTGATGTCCTTGCCCAGGCCCACGAAGGTATTGCAGCCCACCAGCATCAGCGCCGCCACAACCAGTGCCATCACTCTCATCATCCGCTCCTTTTCAATGATTCTCGCTTACGTCAACAAAATGCCCGGCGATCGCCGCCGCGGCGGCCATCTCCGGACTCACCAGATGTGTACGCCCGCCCTGCCCCTGACGCCCCTCGAAATTGCGATTGGAGGTCGAGGCGCAACGCTCGCCCGGCGCAAGCTTGTCGTCGTTCATCGCCAGACACATCGAACAGCCTGGATCGCGCCACTCGAAGCCCGCCGCGATGAATATCTTGTCCAGCCCCTCGCGTTCCGCCTGCTGTTTCACCAGACCAGAGCCGGGCACCACCATCGCCAGTTTCACATTGGCGGCGACATGCTTGCCCTTGGCCACTGCGGCCGCGGCGCGCATATCCTCGATGCGCGCATTGGTGCAGGAGCCGATGAACACCTTGTCTATCCTGATTTCGGTGATCGGCGTGTTCGCGCTCAACCCCATGTACTGCAAGGCGCGCTCGGCATCGTGGCGCTTCACCGCATCGGCTATCGCAGCCGGGTCGGGCACACGCCCATCCACCGCCACCACCATTTCCGGCGAAGTCCCCCAGGTCACCTGCGGGCGGATGCCGGCAGCATCCAGCCTGACCACCGCATCGAACTGCGCGCCGTCGTCACTGCGCAATGTGCGCCAGTAAGTTACCGCTTGATCCCACTGCTCGCCCTGAGGCGCGAATGGCCGCCCCTGCAAATAATTGATAGTCGTGTCGTCCACCGCGATCATGCCCGCGCGCGCGCCTGCTTCGATCGCCATGTTGCACAGGGTCATGCGACCTTCCATCGTCAACGCGCGTATCGCGCTGCCGGAAAATTCGATCGCATAGCCGGTGCCGCCCGCGGTTCCGATCTGCCCGATCACCGCCAGCGCGATGTCCTTGGCGGTCACGCCCTTGCCCAGCGCACCCTCCACCTGCACCTGCATCGCCTTGGCTTTTTTCATCAGCAGGCACTGCGTCGCCATCACATGCTCGACCTCGGACGTGCCGATGCCGAATGCCAGCGCGGCGAACGCGCCATGCGTGCTGGTATGCGAATCGCCGCACACCACCGTCATCCCCGGCAAGGTCGCGCCCTGCTCCGGCCCGATCACATGCACGATGCCCTGACGCACGTCGGACATCTTGAATTCGTTCACGCCGAACTCGGCACAATTGTTATCCAGCGTCTCAACCTGCAAACGCGAGATCGGATCGGCGATGCCCTGCGCGCGCCCGGTGGTCGGCACATTGTGGTCGGCGACGGCCAGAATGGACGCGGTACGCCACAGCTTGCGCCCGGCCAGCTTCAACCCCTCGAAGGCCTGCGGGCTGGTCACTTCATGCACCAGATGGCGGTCGATATAGATCAACGCGGTGCCGTCGGCTTCCTGCCGCACCACGTGTGAATTCCAGAGTTTGTCGTAAAGGGTTTGCGCGCTCATAAGTATTTCACTTGCCTGATGCTCGTTTCAAGAGCGCGCGATTATGCCACAAC
>JACPVZ010000071.1 GCA_016197305.1 Nitrosomonadales bacterium
GTCCCTGACAAACAGATAGCCGTTGTCATCACGGTAAGCGGTGCGCCAGCCGGGGTGACTGAGCAGATAGTTCACCAGCGGGTATTGCTCGTTGCTGAACATGTTGCTGTATGGAATCAGCACCAGATCGAAGTCGCCCTGCTCGAAGAAACTCCGGCCTTCCGGGGTGACCCACAGGATGTGAGTATAGGGAACCAGACGTTTGGGATCCAGCATCCTGCCGTCGATAAATACGGTGGCGGTGTTCTGCAGCTGCCAGGTCAGATAGCCACCCCAGTTCATCGTGTTGAAGATCCTGCCGCCCAGATGGTTGTCCTTGATGAAGGCTGCCGCCCCGGCGGGAAAACGGTGTTCCTGCATGCCGTGCTGGAACATGCGGTCTTGCCTGAAGCCGTAGCCCAGGCATGCCAGGGCTATCATCAGGGCGGACAGGTTGACCGCTGTTGCGGACAGGCTGATGCGGCTCAGCATACGGTTCAGGCTGGCTGCGACATAGGGGGCGGCCAGTAGTACGAACAGCGGGATGTAGCGGTAGCCGGTGAGGCTGATCAGCGCGATCGTGACTACGACCAGGCCATGCTTCCAATAGGTGCGGTCAATAAACCCGGGCAGCGCCGCCACGGTCGTGGCCATGAAAACCCAGTAATACTTCGTCGTTGACCAGACCAGCCACGGGTAGGCGTATTCCGATACGCGGTCGCGCAGTGGGTTGCCCCCGGCAAAAAAGACGTTCTCGACGAACAGGACGCGATGTATCGTCGCGAGCCCGTTGGGTGTGCAGGCCATCGCGATGGCGCTCAGTCCTACGACGGCGAATATCGATTTGCTGGCCTGGGTCAGCCAGGGCCCGCCGGGGCGGCGTTTTTCCAGCAGCAGCCCGGTTCCGTACAATCCCAGCGCCACCACGCCCAGCACCGATCCGGCATGGGTGTTGCTCCACAGCAGCATCACCAGCGGGATGCAGTACAGCAGCCAACGTCTGGCGCGGTGCATGTAGCCATCGAGCAGCAGGAAGATCAGCGACAGATACAGGAAAGAAAAGAGCTGGGGGCGTTCGCCGGTATGCGCCATGATAGTCAGCCCGGCCAGCGCGGTGACGGACAGCGAGAATAGGCCTGTGGTTGCGGCAAGTCGGCAGCGCCAGTACACGATGGCCAAGCACAGCGACAGTATCACAGCGCGCATCCAGATCACGCCGTCCAGATCGAAGTGGCTGTATATCGAGTACAGCATCACCTGGCCCAGCCACTGGCTCTTCAGCACGGTCTGCCCCCACACGTTGGCGGCATCGTAGACGCCAAACGGATCAGAGCCGGGAACCGCGCCGCTCTCTAGGATATGTTTCCCCGCGGCGATGTGCCACCAGAAATCGATATCCCATACCTTGACTGAAAAATAACCAAAGAACGTGACCAGCAGGGCTGCCAGGGCCAGATATTCCAAGGATTTTCGTTGGTTCATTTTTTGCGTTTCTTGGGTTGCGCGCCGGCAGTGGTTGAGATGATTCCAGCCGATGGGGCCTTGTCGAGGCGGGCTCATGATAGCTTATTCCGCTTTTTCGATGAAGTGTCGTTGGGCGCAATCTGCCGGTGCGGCACAGCTGGCGCCGGATTCCAGTAAAATCCGCGGCTGCTAATGTCGTCGAATATCCAAATTATGAGTACACCACATTTCCCGTGCTGCCCGGCTCGTTGCATTCTGTCCGGTATGCTGCCGCTCGTGGGCATTTCAGCTCGATCCTGTTGCAGACAGGATGGCTGCTCGCACGGCTTCATCGAGAGCCGGTCTTGTTAGACATGCTTCGGCTGCGTTTGGGCAGACTCAGCCTCGCCGATGCCAGTCTCGCTCTGGTCGGCCTGATGTGGATTTTCCCTTTCTTGCATTATCGTCATCAATACCCATTGACCACCTTCTACCAGGAATGGTGGAGTGCGCTGCTCGGCGTGCTGGCGCTGTGCTTGTTATGTGCGCGCAGTTATTGGGAGCGACCGGGAATCCCGCGCATCGTGCAGTTGCCGGTGGCGTTGATTTTTGTGGTGTTGTTGCAATGGGGGTTGGGGCCGGCCATCTATGTTCAGCAGGTGATGCTGTATGTTCTGTATCTGCTATTTGCGGCGTTGCTGATGTTGCTGGGCGCGAGGTTGCGCGATTGCTTCGGCATAGACCAGCTGGCGCTGGTGCTTGCCGCATGTTTGCTGGTTGGCGCCGAGTTGAATGCGGCGATAGGCGTGATCCAGCAGTACCGTTGGTCGACGCCGCTGGATGCAGTGACCGTGATGAAAGTCTCATCCAGCGTGTTCGGCAACATCGCACAGCCGAATCATTTTGCCAATTACATCGCGTTGGGGCTGGCCTCGCTGGGTCTGCTGTATCAACAGCGGCGGGTGGCGACATACGGTGCGGTGCTGCTGGCGATCCCGTTGCTGTTCGTGATGACCCTGAGCGGTTCGCGCAGCTCATGGCTGTATTTGCTTTGGCTGGTCGGGCTGTCAGCGTGGTGGGGGTGGCGCGATGCGAAGCAGCGCCGGCTGTTGCGCTACAGTTTGTCGTTGCTGGCCGGGTTCGGCCTGATGCACCTGCTTGTGCAGTTGCCGTTGCTGACGGTTGCGGGCAGCAGCACCGATACCGTACAGCGCCTGATCGGCGATGAAGTGACCGGCGGCGGGATTCGCCTTTATTTGTGGCGCGAGGCCGCGTTGATGTTCGTCCAGTCCCCATGGCTGGGATCAGGATTCGGGCAGTTTGCGTGGCAGCATCTGCAGCTGCTGCCGGAGTTAAGGCAGCACGGTGTCGTCGGTCTGTACAACAACGCGCACAATCTGATCTTCCATCTGGCAGCCGAGGCAGGTGTCGCCGGATTGCTGGCATTGCTCGTTCCTTTGGCGCTATGGTGGGCAGGCTTGCACCGGATGACGATGGATGTGGGGTATTGGTGGGGCATTGTGATATTGGGCGTGCTGGGCATACACAGCCTGCTGGAATATCCGCTGTGGTACGCCTATTTTATCGCGATCGCGGCGCTCCTGATGGGCGCGCTGGATCAGACCCGATATCGCCTGGAGTTGCGTCAGGCGGGACGCATCTCGGTGTTGGCGATGATGCTGATGGGCGTGGTGACGCTGGTGCAGCTGCGCAGCGATTACCGGCAGCTCGAGCAGGCGGTAGCTGTCCGCCCGGCTTCCGGTTCTGCCGCGGCGCCTTTCGAAAACGTCAAGGCAAGCCTGGCCGAAATCAGTGCCGGTTCGTTGTTGTCGCCCTATGCGGAGCTGTTTATCAGTTCGCTGATCGAGGTAAATGCTCAGCGCGTCGGAGAAAAGCTGGCGTTGAACACCCGGGTGGCGCATTTCGCGCCGATCGGCCTGGTGGTGTACCGCCAGGTGCTGCTGCTGGCCCAGTCGGGCCGGATCGAACAGGCCAAAATCCTGCTGGTGCAGGCACTGTGGTCTTATCCGGCGGATTTTCCGGGGGTGCGCAAGCAGATTGCCGGGCTGGCCGATAAAGACCCCGCGCACTTTTCCGCTCTGCTAGAATTCGCAATCCAGAAAGAACAGGAATATCTGCATGCAGTTCGTCATTAGCAATTTTTTCCCGATTTCCGTGGCGGCGCTCAGCGGCGCCATGCTGCTATGGTCGATGTTTGGCAATCGTTTACGCGGCATACGCGAAGTCGACTGCAGTGCTGCGCTGCAGCTGATCAATCATAAGGATGCGCTGGTGCTGGATGTGCGCGAAGAAAAGGAATACCAGTCCGGCCATGTTCTGAATTCGATGCTGATCCCGTTGTTCAAGCTGAACGAACGCATCGGCGAACTGGAAAAATACCGCGACCGGCCTGTCATCGTGATGTGCCGCAGCGGCAATCGTTCCACCAGCGCGTGCGCGCTGCTCGGCAAGCAGGGTTTTACACAGGTGTACAACCTGGCGGGTGGGATAACGGCATGGCAGAAGGCCAACCTCCCCCTGAAAAAATGATGGCCGAGGTCGTGATGTATTGCACCGCGGTGTGCCCGTATTGTGTCCGTGCGGAGCAATTGTTGCGGCATAAAGGCGTGCTGCAGATCGACAAGATTCGTGTCGATCTGCAGCCGGAGTTGCGGGCCGCGATGATGGAGAAGACCGGGCGGCGCACCGTGCCGCAGATTTATATCAACGGTGAGCATGTCGGCGGTTACGATGATCTGGCCGCGCTCGATCATGCCGGAAAACTGGATCAATTATTAACGAAATAATCTCAAAGGAAACGATATGACCGAGGCAGCACAGAATCAGCAACCGATATTCAGCATGGAAAAGATCTACGTGAAGGATATCTCGCTGGAGATACCCCACGCTCCCCAGGTTTTTCTGGAGCGCGAAAACCCGCAAATCGATGTCCAGCTGAACACCCAGGCTGGAGCGGTCGAGGAAGGTATCTTCGAGGTCGTGGTGACCGCGACTGTGACCGCCAAGGCCGGCGACAAGGTGATGTTCCTGATCGAGGCCAAGCAGGCGGGCATCTTCCAGGTTCGCCATGACCGCTACATGCCGTTCGAGCAGATAGTGACGCTGGATAGCTGGGTCAAGGTGCGCGACCGATCGGGCGGTCTGTACTGGGTGGAGAAACGCGTGCTGAGCAGCAAGCGTTATGTCGTTGCATTGCCGACCGTGCTGGAGGCGCGCGCCGCGCCCGATGCGGGGGCGGCCAGGGCATTCAAGGTGAGTCAGCAGGTGGCGCTGGAATGGCTGGAATCTACCGGCAGCGGCTGGATCAAGGTGCGCCATCAGGACGGTGAGGTCGGCTATGTGCGCAGCACCGAGGTGTGGGGCGGCTGAAGCGTGCGACTGGTCTGGCCCAAAACAGCTGTGTTCATGCCCGCCACAATATTTTGAATTGCGATAACTGACATGAGAGTTACTATCCTTGGCGCGGGAGCGTGGGGAACCGCGCTCGCGATCAGCCTGTCTGCGCATCATCGCGTCACGCTGTGGGCTCGCAGCGGGGTGCAAATCGAAACGATGCGCAGCGCACGCTGCAACCAGCGCTATCTGCCCGACATAGCGCTGCCCGCGGCGCTTGTGCTGACCGCAAATATCGAGCAGGCGTTGGCGGATGCGGACCTGGCGATCATCGCTGTGCCGACCGCGGCCTTGCGCGCCACCCTGCAACAGTTGCTGGCAGCAACACCGCGTCGAGCCGGGCTGGGGGTGGTGTGGGTGTGCAAGGGGTTCGAGGCGGGGACGTCGATGCTGCCGCATCAGGTCGTGGCCGAGGTGTTGCCGGCGGCGATGCGATCCGGGGTGTTGTCCGGGCCCAGTTTCGCGCAGGAGGTGGCGCGCGATCTGCCTACCGCGCTGACCCTGGCTTCCGCCGACGATGAGTTTGCGCGCACGACTGCGCAGGCCTTGCACCACTCGCGTTTGCGTATCTATGCCAGCAACGATGTGGTGGGGGTGGAGGTGGGCGGCGCGGTGAAGAACGTGATGGCGATCGCTGCCGGGATATCGGATGGTCTGGGCCTGGGCCATAACGCCCGTGCAGCGTTGTTGACGCGCGGCCTGGCAGAGATCACGCGGCTGGGGTTGAGGCTGGGCGGGTGTGCCGAAACGCTGGGCGGCTTGTCCGGTGCGGGCGATTTGATCCTGACCTGTACCGGGGACCTGTCGCGCAACCGTCAGGTGGGGCTGCTGCTGGCCCAGCAACATGACCTGGCGGAAATATTGCACCGGCTGGGGCATGTCGCAGAGGGGGTGTACACGGTGCGCGAAGTACATCAGCTTGCATTGCGGCTGGATGTTGCAATGCCGATCTGCGAGGCGGTGTACCGCATTTTATACGAGCATGTGCCGGCCTCCGAGATGGTGGCGGCGCTGTTGAGTCGTGTCCCCGGTGTGGAGTTCGATCAGTGATGTGCTTGTTGGCTAGGCGCTGATCAGCGCGCCGTCAAAATCGTTCTGCCGCCACGCTTCGTATACCGTCACGGCTACCGTATTGGACAGGTTCAGGCTGCGGCTATGCGGCAGCATGGCCAGGCGCACCCGCTGCTCAACGGGAAAGTTGTCCAGTATCTCGGCGGGCAGGCCACGGCTCTCCGGGCCGAACAGGAAGGCATCGTCTCTCTGGAAGCGAGTGGCATGCAGCGGCTGAGAACCCTTGGTGGTCAGCGCGAAGACTCGTGACGCGTTCAATCCGGACAGGCAGTCCTGCAGGGTATCGTGCACATGCAGCGTGGCGAATTCGTGATAATCCAGGCCTGCGCGCAACAGTTGTTTGTCTTCCAGTGAAAAACCGAGCGGCTTGATCAGGTGCAATTGGCAACCGGCGTTGGCGCACAGACGGATAATGTTGCCGGTATTGGGCGGAATTTCGGGCTGGTACAGGATCACATGGAACATGAAAAGTATCGCTTAAGGCTTGTCAGTGTCGGGAAAAACGGCTAACTTCAAGGCTTAGATGAAGTTGCGTCACGAATGTGTCTAATCAGGGGGAATTATGGCGCGTCCAGAAAAAGTTCGCTTAGGCGATTTGCTGGTCCAGCAAAAACTCATTTCACAGGAACAACTGGTTTTTGTGCTTGAGCAGCAGAAACGCAGCGGACGCAAGCTGGGTCGCGTACTGGTGGACAATGCCTTCGTCACCGAGGAGCAGATTTCCGAGGCGCTCGCCAAGCAGCTCAATATCCCATACATCAACCTCAAGTACTACACGATCAATCTCGACCAGGTCAGGTTGCTGCCCGAAAATCAGGCGCGGCGTTTTCGGGCGATCGTGCTGGAAGAGCGCAACGGTGTCTTGCTGGTCGGCATGGCCGATCCTACCGACCTGTTTGCCTTCGACGAGATTGCGCGCACGCTGAAGCGCGATGTCGACGTCGCGGTGGTCACCGAAGGCCAATTGCTGGAAAGCATAGACCGCGGCTATCGCCGTACCGAAGAGATCAGCGGCCTGGCGCGTGAGCTGAGCGAGGATATCGGTGACACCTACATCGACTTCGGCGCACTGACCGATAGTGTCGGCAGCGAGGATGCGCCGGTGGTCAAACTGTTGCAGACGATGTTCGACGATGCCACGCAGATACGCGCATCCGACATACACATCGAGCCGCAGGAAGGACGCCTGATGATACGTTTTCGTATCGATGGCGCACTGCACCTGCAGACCGAGGCGGACAACAAGATCGCCCCTGCGCTGGTATTGCGCCTGAAGTTGATGTCAGGCCTGGATATTTCAGAGAAGCGCCTGCCGCAGGACGGGCGCTTCCATGTGCGCGTGCGCGATCAGGGCGTGGATGTGCGTATCGCCACCTGCCCGACGCAGAACGGCGAATCGGTGGTGATGCGTCTGCTGCGCCAGGATGGCGGCATGGTCGGCCTGGACAAGCTGGGCATGCCGCCCGACATGCTCAAGCGTTTCCGTGAAATCATCCGGCGCAGCAACGGCATGATCCTGGTGACCGGACCGACCGGCAGCGGTAAGACCACCACGCTGTATTCCGCGCTTGCCGAGATCAACACCCTCGAGCAGAAAATCATTACCGTCGAAGACCCGGTGGAGTACCGCCTGCCCGGCATCTCGCAGGTGCAGGTCAACGAGAAGATCGACCTGACCTTCTCGCGCGTGCTGCGGTCGGCCTTGCGTCAGGACCCGGACGTGATCCTGATCGGTGAAATGCGCGATGCCGAGACTGCGCAGATCGGCTTGCGCGCGGCGATGACCGGACACTTGGTTTTCTCCACGCTGCATACGCGCGATGCGGCGGGTACGCTGTTCCGTTTGGTGGACATGGGCACGCCGCGTTTCATGGTCGCCTCATCGGTGCAGGCGGTGGTTGCGCAGCGGCTGTTGCGCTGCGTGTGCGACAGTTGCAGCGAGAAACACATCCCCAGCCCGCAGGAAGTGGAGTGGCTGAATGCCGAAGGTGTGGCTTCTGAACAGTATGCGGGGCTGCTGCATGGGCGTGGTTGTTCGCATTGCAACGGCACTGGCTACCGCGGGCGCATGGGCGTTTACGAGCTGCTGGAAATGAATCGCGAGATGGTCGAGGCGGCCGCACATGAGAGCGTCAACCACTTCATGCAGGTGGCGCGTGGGCATATGCAAGGCAAGACCATATTGGATAACGCAATCGCGCAGCTGTGCAAGGGCAGGACCACGGTGGCCGAAGTGATGCGCATCAGCAACCAAGTAGAGGATTGAGCGTGGCGGTATTTTCCTACAAGGGGCGCAACACGCGTGGTGATCTGGTCGAGGGCACTCTGGATGGGGACGACAGCAGCGCGATTGCCGACCAGTTGATGAACATCAGCATCACGCCGATTGAAATCAAGCTGTTTACCGGGCGTCGCAAGAGCGATTCAAAGCAGTCCGACTGGCTCAAGCGCATGTTTACCGAAAAACCGGTCACGCCTATGGACGTGATGCTGTTCAGCCGCCAGATGTATACACTGCTCAAGGCAGGCGTGCCCATCATGCGCGCCTTGGCCGGTTTGCAGGAGTCCACGCAGAACCCGGTGTTTTCCGCGGTGTTGCAGGAGCTGCGCGAGAGCCTGGACAGCGGGCGTGAGCTTAGCGCCGCGATGCGCCGCCATCCCAAGGTGTTTTCCCCGTTCTATGTCAGCATGGTGCAGGTCGGTGAGATGACCGGCATGCTGGATTCCACGTTCATGCGCCTGTTCGAGTATCTGGAATTCGAACGCGATATGCGCGAACGAATACGTACTGCGCTGCGCTATCCCAGCTTCGTGATTGCCGCGATGGCGGTCGCGATCGTTGTCATCAACCTGTTCGTGATCCCGTCCTTTGCCAAGGTATATGCCGGTTTCCATGCGGAATTGCCGATGTTGACCAGGTTGCTGATGGGGTTCTCGGCCTTCATGGTCAACTACTGGCTGGTGATGCTGGCGATGCTGGCCGGTGCAGGATACGGGTTCCGTTTCTATATCAACACGGTTGCAGGCCGTTACAAATGGGATCGCTATAAATTCAAACTGCCCATCGTCGGCAGTATCATCCTCAAGGGCACGCTGTCCCGTTTCGCGCGCAGCCTGGCGCTGTCATTCAAGAGCGGCATGCCGATCCTGCAGGCGATGAATGTGGTCGCGATGGTGGTGGATAACGAGTTCATGCGCGGACGGGTCGAGCAGATGCGCGACGGGATAGAGCGCGGCGAAAGCATCCTGCGCACCGCCCATGCGACAGGCGTATTCACACCTATCGTGCTGCAGATGATCGCCGTCGGCGAAGAGACCGGCGACATGGACGGCATGATGCAGGAGGTGGCCGACATGTACGAGCGCGAAGTCAAATACGAGGTTGCGACGCTCAGCACCAAGATCGAACCCATCCTGATCGTGACGCTGGGCATCATGGTGTTGATCCTGGCGCTGGGGGTGTTCCTGCCGATGTGGGATCTCGGCAAGGCCGCGATGCATCGATGAAGCCCGGAGCAATGATGAAGCCCGGGGCAATGATGAAGCCCGGGGCAATGGGGGGCGAGCGCGGTTTTACCCTGATCGAGCTGATTGTGGTTACAATCATTGTCGTCATCGTGATGGGCGTGATGCTGAACCGCTTCACCTATTATCAGGAGCAGGCCGAGAAGGCCGCGATGGAGAATGTGGCGGGCGCATTGCAAAGCGCGCTGACGCTGCAAGTCGGGCGGGTGCTGACGCGCGGCAAGAGGTCCGACCTGGCTGCGCTGGCCGAGGACAATCCGATGAACTGGCTGCAGCAGAAGCCTCACAACTATGCCGGCGAGTTTTATGCGCTCACGCCTCGGGCGGTGGATTCGGGCAATTGGGTGTTCGATCTCAAGTCGCGGGAGCTGGTGTACATTTTGCACAACAGCAAGTATTTCAAGCCGGGCAAGGAGGGTTACAAATGGATACGCTTTCATGTGGTGGTCAGCTATGAAGCTTCGAATCTGCCCTCGTTGCGCGACGAACCTGCCCAGTTTACCGGCGCGCTGTTCCAGCCGGTCGAGCCATACAGCTGGTTCTGATAGAAGCCATGTTTACTGACCTGGTCGATCTGTTGCTGTGGCGCGCGCTGGCGACTTTCCTGCTGGTTGTTTCCGGTGCAGGCGCGGCGCTGGCGCTGGTGCTGATCTTCAGGCCGCACTGGCTGGAACCGATCAATCGTATCGCCAACCGCTGGATCTCCACGCGCCATCTGACCCAGTTCCTGGATCGCAGCTTCAGCATCGAATCCTGGTGCTACCGTTACCATCGTCCGTTGGGGATCGCGGTGATGCTGGGAGCCGGTTATATCCTCGGTTATTTCGGCCTGTGGTTCGACAGGAGCGCCGCATTGCAGCACTGGGCGCGCCTGATGCACCGCGCGCTGCTGGAGGCGTTGCTGGACGCGATGGTGCTCAGTGCCTTGGCCGGCGCTGCGGTGGCGCTCGCGGTGGGCGCGTTTTTATGGCTACGCCCCAGCATGTTGCGCGACATGGAGGTCCAGGCCAATCGCTGGGTGTCTTCGCGCCGCGCGACCAAACCGCTGGAAATCCCGCGCGATCAGGCAGAGCGTTTTGTTGTTCAGCATGCGCACCGCATAGGCTGGCTGCTGCTGCTTGCAAGTATCTACCTGTTTTTTATCGTATTCCGCCTGTCGCTGTAGGGTGACCGTCGGTCGGTTAATGGTTGGGCAAGGTTGCAGCTGTTTAAGAGTTTGCTTATAGTGCAAACGTGCGGTCAAATTTTGCTGCGGCAAGAGCTGGTCAGGCACGGTGAGTGGCTGAATTAAAGAGGTTGCGGCCTCAAACTTTTAGGAGATAAAAATGAAACATCAACAATCTGGTTTTACCCTGATCGAACTGATCATGGTGATTGTGATTCTGGGCATCTTGGCAGCGACCGCGTTGCCGAAATTTGTGGATTTGCGTTCGGATGCAAATCGGGCCGCAGCTAATGCGATTGCGGGCTCTTTGAGTGCCGCAAGCGCTATCAACTCTGGTGGTTGCGCGCTATCGAGTAACGCGGCAGTCGCTGGGAAGTGCGTGCCCCTATCGGCTGCGACTGCGACCTGTGCCAGCATTGGTGCGCTGACACAGCCAGCTACTAACTTTACAGTTGGGGCGACTTTGCCAGCAGCAACTGTACAGGGTACTTTGTACATCGTCGCTGCGGCCGCACCGGCTCTTACCACTGCCGGCACAACATGCAATTTCGTTTATGGCGATGGATCGGCAACTGGAATTACGGGCTTGTCGTTTGTCGGCCACGCGACTGGTGCTTAAGTTCAGGAAATGTGAACTGACGACTGATTTACACCAAGTGCTGTAAACCAACAAGGGAGGCTTCGGCCTCCCTTGTTTTTCATTCGTCATGTCCCTGTTTTGTTACACTGCTCGCTAATGTCAATTCAGTTACAGAAGGTCTATAGGGCATGCGTTTGAGTTCCGGCCAAATCAAAGCAAACAAGCGGGATTGTAAGTGCTCTGTGCAGGATGAATCGTGGCCGTGCAGTTTTCGCATAGTCGTCAATCAGCGCGGCTTCACATTGGTCGAGCTGATCATGACGATGGTCATCATTGGCATTCTCGCCGCGGTGGTTGCGCCGCGCTTCTTCGATAACAACGTGTTCCAGTCGCGCGGTTTTTCCGATCAGGTGCAGGCGTCGTTGCGCTATGCGCAGAAAATCGCAATCGCGCAGCATCGCTTCGTGTGCGTCGCATTTTCCGGCACCAGCATCACGCTGAGCACGGGTGCGACCACCGCCTGCGGCACGCCGCTGGCCTCGCCGTCGGGCGATCCCGGCTATGTGGTCAATGCCCCCTCGGGTGTAGCCTTTACCGCGCTGCCGACGAACTTCAGTTTCGATGCGCTGGGCAGGCCCAACCCCAATGCTGTGCAAACCCTGGCGATTGCCGGGGCAGCCAATTCCATCACGATAGAGGCAGAGACCGGCTATGTGCATTCGCCATAAGCAGCGCGGCATCAGCCTGATCGAGCTGATCATGTTCATCGTGATCGTCAGCGTCGCGCTGGCAGGCATCCTGCTGGTGATGAACAAGACCACACAGGGCAGCGCCGATCCCATCGTGCACAAGCAGGCGCTGGCCATCGCCGAATCGTTGCTGGAAGAAATCGAGCTGATGCCGTTCACCTATTGCGATCCTAACGATGCGAACGCCCAGACGGCGCTGGCCCCCGCCGGAGCATGTGCGGTCGCGGCCAACGAGGAGAGCACCGTGATCGGTCCGGAGGCGGGCGAAGCGCGTTTGAATCCGGTTACGCCATTCGATAACGTCAGCGATTACCATGGGTTCGGCATGGCATCGGGCGCGATCCTGGACATCACCGGATTGAACACCGGCTTGAGCGGCTACACCCTGCAGCCTATCGTAGTCACGCCTGTCGCGACGCTGCCGAATGTTGCGACGAACGATGCCTTGCTGATCACCGTCACCGTGGTGGGCCCGGACAACCTGCCGGTCGTGGTCGAGGGCATACGCACCCGCTATGCGCCGAGGGCGACGCCATGATGCCGTTGCCGACACAAAGAGGCTTCACGCTGGTCGAGATGATCCTGGTGATCGTGATCACCGGCATCATCGGCGGCATCGTCGCGGTGTTCCTCAAGGCGCCGATGCAGCAATATGTCGATGTGGCGCGCCGTGCCGACATGACCGACATCGCCGATACCGCGCTGCGCCGCATTTCGCGCGACCTGCGTCTGGCGTTGCCGAACAGTGTGCGCAGGGCAGGTGTGTGCGACGGGGTGTCGCCCTGTTTCATTGAATTCCTGCCGACCGGTTCGCCGAGCTGTGCCACCAATACCGTCTGCCTGGGCGGCGGGCGTTACCGCGCAGGGCCGGGCGGAACCAACGACGAGTTGAGCTTTGCGGTCGCGGATAGCAGCTTTGAGGTGCTGGGGACGATGCCCACGATGGTGGCGGGCGACCAGATCGTGGTATACAACCTGGGCACGACCGGGGCCGATGCCTACGTGGGCAACAACCGCACCGCCGTTTCAGCCGCACCCGCAGGAAGCATCGTGAGCATTGCGCCCAAGCTGTTTCCGTTCGATTCGCCGGGCCACCGTTTCCATGTGGTTTCGACGCCGGTCACCTATGCCTGCGACGGCGCGGGGACGCTGTGGCGTTATTGGGGTTATGCGATACAGGATGTGCAAACCAAGACCGATACCATCGCCAAGCTGGATGCGCTGGTGTTGCCGGCGACGACCACCAGGGGCAAGGCAAGAATGGCCGGCAATGTCGGCAGTTGCCGCTTCACTTACGACAACAATGTGGTGGCACAGCGCTCCGGTCTGGTCACGATGCACCTGGGCATCACCGAGCAGGGTGAGACGGCCACGCTGTACAGCGCCGCGCATGTGAGCAATCAGCCATGAAGACAATGCGCAAAATTCAACGGGGTTTCAGCCTGATTTCGGCGATCTTCCTGCTGGTGGTGATCGCCGCACTCGGGACTTTCGCGGTGACGCTGTCCACCACGCAGCAGCAGAGCGCCGCGCTGGACGTGCTGGGCGCGCGTGCCTACCAGGCTTCGCGCGTCGGCATCGAATGGGGGGCATATCAGGTGTTGCCGGCTTCTGCTGCGGCCTTTGCATCGACCTGCCGTACTGCGGGTAGCCATAGTCAGATATTGAGCGGTCTGCCGAACTCGCTGGCCGGTTTTACTGTCACAGTGCAATGCAACGCCAGTTCGCATGTCGAGGCGACCAGCACGCTGTGGGTGTACAACCTGACCTCGACTGCGGCACAGGGGGTGGTGGCAAACCCTGATTATGTCGAGCGGCAGATGGCGGTGACGATCGCGCAATAACCTCTGCGGTTGGTGGTCATGTGTTTTAACAGGAGTCATTGCAATGAAACTTTTCACGATACGTGCTGCTCATGTTCTGGTTTTTCTCTGCATGGCAATGTTTGCGCAAGGTGCTGCGGCATTGTGTATCAGCACCGCGGTAAACAAGGACTGGAAAGACAATATCTGGACCGCAACGGCGCCGGATACCAACGCGACCTGCAACACCGGTTCAGGTCCGGCTGCAGGCAGCAGCGTCGTGATCGCGAGTGGCAGCAACATCCTGGTGGATACCAATACGTTGACGGTGGCCAACGTGACCATCAATTCGGGCGGCACCTTGCAAGGTAAAGTCAACAACACGCTCAGCCTGACCGGCAATCTGACCAATGGCGGAGGCACATTTACTGCGGGTAGCGGCACGGTCGCGCTGGTGGGTTCGACAACGCAAACCATCAGTGGAACATTTGCATTTTCCAATCTGACGTTGTCCAACCCGGCGGGAGTGACGATTTCAGGAACGGTTTCCGTCACAGGTGCTTTTACCCCGGGAACGACGCCTGTCACTGTACTGGCCGGTTCTACGCTGACGATTAATGGTGTGCTTTATACCGGCCCGTGCAGCGGGATTTACGGGGCAGGTTATTGCACGGCGCCTTCAGTGACGGCGATCAATACCGCGAGCGGCAATCCCACTGCTGCAGCGAGCGTTTCCTGGACGGTCACTTTCAATACCAGTGTGGCCGGTTTAAACAGCGGCAATTTCACGCTGGTCAGCACCGGGTTGGGTGGGGCTCCGGCGATTACCTCGGTCGCGGGCAGCGGCGCAACCTGGACAGTTACCGCAAGCACCGGAACGGGGACTGGCACACTGGGTTTGAACATGACCAGCAGCACCGGCGTGACCCCGGCAGTAACCGGTTTGCCGTTCACCGGGCAGGTGTATTCAGTCAGGCCGCCTACGCCGGTGACGTATTATCACGACACAACAGCGGGCATGGCGATAGGATTCGACGGTGCGACGAATGTGGTGTCGGGCACCAATGTGACCATCCCGCCTGTCATCACGGCATCATTGGTCAAAACCAGCGCCTGTACCGGCAATGCCCGGTCGGCTAATCACCCGACCGGGACATATACGCAATCGCGATGGTATCTCAACGCCAATTACGCGGTCGATACGAGTATCGGCGCAAACCCTGCAGGTAGCGCACGCCTGCGGGGCGGGGCAGCTACCGATACGGTCATCGTGCGTCTCTATGACTACGATCCCGTGTCGGGAGCAAAGCTGCTGATCGGTTCCAGCGCCCCGATCACGCTGACTACATTCAATACAACGACTAGCTATCCCTATACGATCAGCAGCCCTGTCTATACTGTGGTCGCCGGTCATCGCCTGATGCTGCAATACGATTTCAATCAGCCTGTCGCGACCTATAACGCGCGTGTCTATTGTTCTGCGACTGGTGCTTATATCACGGTGATTGAAACACCCACGGTTGCAGTTGCCGTCGATCACTATGAGTTGTCCTTGCCGACGGCCAGCCTTGCCTGCCTGCCCAGCACGGTGACGGTCACGGCTTGTAAAGACAGCAGCAGCCCCTGCACCAACAAGTCTCCGGATGTCAGCGGCAAGACCGCCACGCTGGCAACCAATGCCGGGATGCTGGCTGCTGCCACCGTGACTTTCAATGCTGCGGGTGTGGCCAGCACTACATTGAGCTATCCCGCTGCCGTTGACGGGGCGGCGGTGTCGGTGAGTCTCTTCGGCGAGCAGGCTGCTGCGGTCAATCTGCGCAAATGTTGTCCCGACGGGGCAAGTTGCGCGGTTGCGAACAGTTGCTCCACGACCTTCAACACGGCCGGTTTCCTGTTCTCCGCGGCGGCAAACGGCGCAGCGGCAACCATCCCCAGCCAGATCGCGGGCACGTCTTCGGCCACCTATTACCTGCGGGCAGTGAAGACGAACACTGCGACGATGGCTTGCCAGTCCGCGTTGGCGGGTGCGCAGACGGTCAACTTTGCCTATGAGTGTATCGACCCCACCACTTGCTACGCGGCCAACCTGATGAGCGTGAACGGGGGGGCGGCAACCACGATCGCACGCAACAACAACGGCAGCGTGGCAAGTTACACCGGGGTCAACATGACTTTCGATGCGAACGGCAATGCACCCTTCACGTTCAACTATGGCGACGTGGGGCAGGTGAAGCTGCATGCCAGCAAGGCGGCCGGCGGGGCATTGCTGTCTGCGCTGACGGGTTCTACCAATGCTTTTGTGACCGCGCCCGGCGGCTTCGTATTGTCCGGCATCAGTCAGACGGCGGCGCCGAATCTGGCGAATCCCGCCGCTGCGAATGCGGCCGGTGCAAAATTCGTCAAGGCCGGGGAAGCGTTTTCCGTTACCGCTACGGCGGTGACTTCGACCGGGAGCGTCGCCTATAACTACGGCAGGGAGAATAGCCCGGAAAGCGTCAGGCTGACGCCTGCGCTGGTCGCCGGATTGGGTTTGACCAACAATCCGGCGGTGAGCGGGGCTTTCGGCGCTTTCGGGAAAAATTGCAGCGGTGTGGCCGATCCCGCCTGGACAGGCATGGCTTGCGGAACGGCATTCGCATGGAACGAGGTGGGTATCATCAAATTGACGCCGGGTGTGGCGGATGGCAATTATCTCGGCGCGGGTGATGTCGTGGGCACCCAAACCGGCAACGTCGGGCGATTCTATGCGGCAAAATTCGCGCTGTCGGGTGGCGCAATCGCCAACCGTACCGCGCTTTCAGGCTGCACCGTGCCGGCGGGTTGCGGTACGTTTACCTATATCGGCGAACCGATGAGCGCGGTATTTTCACTGATTGCCAAGGCGGCAGACGGGACGACCACATTGCAGAATTATGCGGCCGCGAATCAGTTTGCCAAACTGGACCCGCTCGCGGCGGTGACGTCCGGAACGGGCGGCCCGCTTGTGATCGGTGCGGTGGACAGTTCTGCTGCGCGGACGCCGTTCCCGCCCTGTGGGGGGGGGCCGGTTCATCCTTGTCTGACTGCTGCGCAGGCGACATCGGGCACCTTCGCATCGGGTGTGGCGAGCGTCACGGTGCCGCTTGCGATCTACCGGGATAATGCGGTTGCCGCAGGCCCTTATGCGGTGCTGGATATCGGCATCGCCCCGCAGGATGGCGATGGCGCGGCCATGGCGGCATATGACCTGGATACCGTGAATGTGGTCGCGGGCGCGAACAACCATGCGAAGGTCGGGCGCACCGAGGCGCGGTATGGGCGGCTGAAATTATCCAATGCACACGGCTCGGAGTTGTTGCCGCTGCCGATCAGCGTGACTGCGCAATATTGGAACGGCGCGACCTATGTCACCAACGCGCTGGACAGCCACAGCAGTTTCGCAGCGTCCGATGTGATTTTCAGCAACCCACAGAAAAACCTGGCTGTAGGTGAGACCAGCGTCGTTACGCCACCGGCTGCGGTGGTATTCAGCAGCGGGGTTGCGGGCTACCAGTTGGCAAGGCCAAGTGGCGGTGACGGCAAGTACGATGGCAGCCTGGACATGGCGGTGAACATCATTGCTGCATACTTGCCAAGCAATACGGCACGCGCCACCTTCGGAGTTTACAAGGGCAACAACGAGTTCATTTACTTGCGTGAGAGTTACTGATGCTCCCGATCGCCACAGCGCCTGGGGGTAGAGGACGCTGTGGCGTGACGCATATCCGATAGCGGGATTTCACGGCAACCCGCCTGGATATTGCGGCTAAAAATATAAAATCTATTGACAACAACGGGTTATTTGATTAACTTCGCGTCAGTTATGAAAATCCCGGCTATCCATTCTTTTTTCAAGCGCAAAAGCCGCGAGGTCGGCTGGTTTGCGATCACGCTGGGCGAGCACGGCATCTGTTTTGCGAAGCTGAAAAGCAGGCACAATAGTGTGATGCCATACGTGGAGCGCTGCGAGTACCATGCGGTCTATGAGGTATCCCCCGCTACGTTGGAAAAGCTGCGGCGCGAATCGCATGTCGGGCGTTGCGATTTCACGACCCTGTTGTCACCGGGCGAATATCAGATGTTGCTGGTCGATGCGCCGAATGTTCCGGCCGACGAGCTGAAGACGGCGATACGCTGGAAGATCAAGGACAGTTTAAGCTACCACATCGATGATGCGACGCTGGACGTGTTACAGATACCTGCGAGCAAGTACGGTTCCGATCGTGCGCAATCGATATATGCCGTCGCGGCGCCCGATACGGTGATCAAGAAACGCATCGAATTTTTCGAACAGGCCGGGATCGAACTGGGCGTGATTGATATTCCGGAAATGGCACAACGCAATATCGCCGCACTGTACGAGCAGGAGGACAGGGCGCTGGTTTTGCTCGCCTTCGACGATAGCGGAGGCTTGCTGACGTTTACCTCTGGCGGCGAATTGTTTCTGGCGCGGCGCATGGAGATCAGCGCCAGACAGTTGCAGGATGCCAGCGAGGAGCTGCGCGAACAGTATCGCGGGCGTGTCGAGCTGGAGGTGCAGCGCTCGTTGGATTATTTCGATCGCCAGTTCAATCACCTGCCGGTCAGTCGTATGCTGGTGAGTGCGCCGGACAGCACCGGGCTGGTGGAGTATTTGTCGGAGATCGTCGGTGCCAAGGTGGAGAAGCTCGATCTGTCCGAAGTGATGGATATCAGCGCCATTCCGGAGCTTGCGGATAGCGAGTTTGCCGCGCATGTGTTGCCGGCATTGGGTGCGGCCTTGCGCAAAGAGAGGCGCGAGCTATGAGCCAGCAGATCAATCTGTTCGATCCGATTTTTCTGGCGAAGCGCAAGTATTTTTCACTGTTGGCGATGCTGCAGGCATTGGGTCTGATCGTCGTTGGGTCGTTGTTGTTTTATGGTTACGCTTTCTACCAGGTGCAATACCTGAACGATCAATCGCTGGATGACGCCAAGCGTTATAAAGACGATATGGCTCGATATGAGCGCTACAAGGCCGAGTTCTCGCCACAGCAGGCCGCCCTATCGTTGCAGAGCGAGGTGCAGCAACTGGAACGGCAGGTGGCTGAGCAGGCCGAGCTGGTGGAAACGCTGAAATCGGGTGCGGTGGGGAATACCAGTGGTTATTCGGGTTACATGAGCGCGTTCGCTCGTCAGTTGGTGCAGGGGCTCTGGTTGACCGGCTTCGAAATGAGCGGGGACGGTGCGCAGATCAGCCTGAGCGGTGGCGTACTGAGTCCGGAGCTGTTGCCTACCTATATCCAGCGCCTGGGCCGGGAGCCGGTGATGCAGGGGAAATCATTCGCTACCTTGCAGATGAGACAACCGAAGACAGATGCTGCGGCAGATTCCAAGCCTACGGCATTGGCAGGCTATGTTGAATTTACGCTGCACTCCGCGCCTGAGCATTCCAGGGCCGAGAATCCCACGTCTGAAAGCGGAGCAAAGCAATGAAGGCGATGAAAAGCTATTGGCAGCTGATAAGCGCGAAGATAGACGCGATGTCGCTGCGCGAGCGCGTGATGATATTTGCCGCCGCCGCGTTCTTGCTGGGCTCGCTGTTGAACGCGCTGTTGCTCGATCCGTTGTTGAACAAACAGAAAATCCTGTCTGCGCAGGTGGTGCAGCAGCAGGAACAGGCAAAAGCGTTGCGTGCGCAGCTGGAGGGGCTGTTGCAGGCCAGGAGTGACGATGCGCATTCGCCGTTGCGCACCCGGGTAGCCGAGCTCAAGCGACAGTTGCAGGAGCAGCGGGAGTATGTGCAAGGCCGCCGCGATCGCATGGTCGAGCCGAGCAAGATGTCGGCGCTGCTCGAACAGGTGCTGAAGCACAATCAACAATTGCAGCTGGTCGAGCTGACGACCTTGCCGGTGAGCCCGTTGCTGGAGCGCACTGCTGCGAATGATGCCACGCTACCCGCGAATTTACTGGCCGGGCAGAAACAGATTTTCAAACACGGTGTGCGCATCAAGCTGCGCGGCGGTTATCTGGATATGCTGCGTTACGTGACCGCGCTGGAAAAAATGCCGGTGCAGATGATCTGGGCCGATGCGAGCCTGAGCGTGGAGAAGTACCCTGATGCGGTGCTGACGCTGACGCTGTATACCTTGAGTCTGGACAAGACATGGCTGACCATCTGATAACGTATCTGCTTGCCGTGCCGCTACTGACAGCCTGGTGTGCGCAGGCCGAGGTGCTGCCTGATCCGACCCGGCCGCCGTCGAGCGAAAAGGTGCATGCCACCGCGGCCGATGCGGAGCCCAAGACGGCGGCGCTGCAATCCATCATCCTGTCCAGGAACCGCCGTGCCGCGATTATCGATGGCGAGACCGTCGAGCTGGGTGGTCTGCATGGAGATGCCCGGTTGCTCGAAGTGAACGAGGGGAGTGTGGTCTTGTCCGGAGCACAGGGGAGGCGGGTGTTGACGTTGTTCCCCGGCGTCAGGATCAGCGGTAAGCAGGACAACAAAACAAATCAAACAGCGCCGGTAGGCGAGGTGCGGTCCGGTCAGCGCAAGGCCAGACCGGAAACACCCAAGGAGGAAAAATGAGAGTGACGTTACGCTTGGCAGCCCTGTTGCTGCTGGCAGGCTGTGCCACGCACAGCGGCAAAAACCAGACTGCGGACGCGATTCAGCGCGAAATGAACCAGGCCGCGCAAGACAGCGCACAAGTCAGCAAGCCGGACGAGGTGAGCAATGCCTTGTTGCCCCCGCTGTCGGTGGATATGCCCAAGCTCGACAGCAAGCAGCTGGAGACCCGTTTCGACCTGTCGGTGAACAACACGCCGGTCAATCAGGTGTTCATGGCGATCGTGTCGGGTACCCGCTACAGCATGCTGCTGCACCCCGATGTCAGCGGCAACATCTCCCTGAACCTGAAGGACGTGACGGTGTTTGAGGCGCTGGAAGCGATACACGAGATGTACGGTTACGACTACAAGACCGACGGGACGCGCATCTACATCCAGCCGCTGACGCTGCAGACCCGGATATTCCAGGTCAATTATCTGACCGGTTTGCGCGAGGGCAAGTCTTCGTTGCGCGTTAGCTCGGGTTCGGTTTCGGATAATGCCTCGGGCGGCACCGCAGGATCGGTTTCCTCCACCGCCAGCAACACAACCGGAACTTCCCATGCGACGGAAAGCAGCAAGGTCAGCATGACCAGCAGCACCGATTTCTGGACCGAGCTGAGCCAGTCGTTGCAAGCGATCGTCGGTAGCGACAAGGGGCGCAGCGTCGTGATCAGCCCGATGTCGGGCGTGATCGTGGTGCGCGCGATGCCGGACGAATTGAAGAATGTCGCGGCCTACCTCAAGGCCTCGCAGATTTCGATCGAGCGTCAGGTGATACTCGAGGCCAAGATCGTCGAGGTTCAGTTGAACGACGGATTCCAATCCGGCGTGAACTGGGGCGTGTTCCGGAATCGCGCGAACAGCAGCATAGGCCTGGGGCAGGTGGGTGCGGGCGCGACCATGCTGCCGGGAACGGCAGGTGCCGGTACGCTGACGGCCAATCCACTGGTGGGCGGTGGGGCATTGAATGCGACGCCCGGCGCCAACCTGATCAATGCGACGCCGGCCGGTCAGACCGCCGGGACGTTGTTCGGCCTGGCATTTCAGACCAGCAACTTTGCCGCGCTGTTGAATTTCCTCGAGTCGCAGGGCAATGTGCATGTGTTGTCCAGCCCGCGCATCGCGACGCTGAACAACCAGAAGGCGGTGCTGAAAGTCGGCACCGATGAGTTTTTCGTCACCAATGTGACCACGACGACGACGACCGGCACGGCAACCACCAGCACGCCTTCGGTGACGCTGCAGCCGTTCTTTTCCGGCATCGCGCTGGACGTGACGCCGCGCATCGACGAGAACAACGACATCATCCTGCATGTGCATCCCTCGGTCAGTCTGGTCAGCACGGTGAACAAGACGGTCAATACCGGAACCGGCGGTACGCTGAACCTGCCGCTGGCCTCCAGCTCGGTGTCCGAGACCGACAGCATCGTGCGTGCCAAGGATGGGCAGATCGTCGCGATCGGGGGCTTGATGCGCCAAGCGACTTTCGATGACCAGTCCGGCTTGCCTGGCCTGCCCAAGACGCTGTTCGGCCAGACCAGTCAGCGTAGCGAGAAGCGCGAACTGGTGATCCTGCTCAAACCCACGGTGGTGGACAACGACAAGGACTGGTCGGAAGACATCACGCACAGCCGTGACCGCGTCAACGGCCTGATGGGACGGAGCAACGCACGCTGATGTACTTACAGCATTTCGGGCTGCGCGAGCCGCCATTCAGTCTGACGCCCGACACCAGCTTCTTCTTCGCCTGTGACAGCTATCAGGAAGCGCTCAATACGCTGCTGGTGGCCGCGCGCAATGGCGAGGGATTCATCAAGATCACCGGCGAGGTGGGCAATGGCAAGACGCTGTTGTGCCGCAAGTTTCTCGCTACGCTGAATCAGGGGGAGCAGGCAACCACGCCGATCGGCACGCAGGACCAGGCGTCCGAGGCGCCCAAGGCCCCGCGTTTCGTCACGGCTTATATTCCCAATCCCTATCTCGAGCCGCGCAGTCTGTTGTTGGCGCTCGCCGAGGAGCTGCGTGTGCCGCTGGAACCGGAGGCCGATCAGCATCTGTTGCTGAAAGGTTTGACGCGCGCGTTGCTGGGTTGCGCACGCAACGGGCAGCGTGCGCTGGTGTGTCTGGACGAGGCTCAGGCGATGCCGCTCGAAAGTCTGGAAGTATTGCGTCTGCTCACCAATCTTGAGACGGAGAAGCGCAAATTGCTGCAAGTGGTGCTGTTCGGCCAATCGGAGCTGGACGAGCGGTTGCGCCATCACTCGGTGCGCCAGTTGCGCCAGCGCATCAGCTTCCAGTACCAGTTGCAGGGGTTGCGCAGGGATGAGCTGGAGCGCTATCTGCATCATCGTCTCGAGGTTGCGGGGTTTTCCGGCGAGGCGTTGTTCAACAGTGCTGCAGTCGGGAAGCTGCACCGCATCACCGGGGGCACGCCGCGTCTGGTGAATATCATCGCGCACAAGGCGCTGATGCTGGCGTTCAGCGAGGGCGGAAAACAGGTGTCCAGCAGGCATATCCGCGATGCGGGAACCGATACGCCCGAGGTGCGCCGCGACTGGTTGCCGCTGGCATTGACGCTGACCGGTGTCGCGGTGGCCTTGTCACTGCTGGTTGCGTGGATGGTGCTGCGGTGAGTGTGATCAACCAGATGCTGACCCAGCTCGAGCAGCGCGGCGTGCATGCTCCAGCTGAGCATGCACAGGTGCGTGCCGTGCCGCCAGCCAGGAAAAAAACGGCGCTGTATTGGTTGTTGTCGGGTCTGCTGTTGTCCGTGGGGCTGGCGGTATGGCAGTGGCTGCCGCAGCGGTGGATTGCACGGCCGGCAGGAGCGATAACGCGTGTCGAGCCGGCTCACAACCCGGTAGCTGCTGTTTCGGCAGCACTGCCCCTCGCCGCTTCCGCGGTTGCCGTGGCACCCGTGGTGCCGGTCAATGCGCTCCGGGTCGAGCCTCAGCCGGATAATGCGGTACCGGCCTTGCACTTGAGCTTCGAGTTGAGCTCGATACCATTGCCTTCCGTGCTGCGTCAGGTGACGGAACAGCCCAGGCAAACGGGCCAGGTTGACGCACCAGCAAGCATTCCCGTGTCGCCCAGGCAGGCTGACATGAAACAGGGCGGCGAGCGTGTCGCCATCGCGGCGAAAACGCCGGGTACAGTGCAATCAACCAAACCTGTACCGGAGCTGAAGCGGGTCAGCCCCGGCCAGCTGGCCGATGCGGAATTTGCCAAGGCGGCCGAGCTGATGCAGCAGGGACGTGTGATCGAGGCGATCGCCGGTTATGAGGCTGCGCTACGCGAGTATCCGGCCCATGATGCTGCACGCCAGGCGTTGGTGGCATTGCTGCTGGAAGGGAAGCGCGGTGGCGATGCCGAGCGCGTGCTGCAGGAGGGATTGAGCCGTCGGCCCGAGCACACCGGATTCGCGATGCTGCTGGCACGCCTGCAAGTGGAGCGCGGTGCGGTCGAGCAGGCTACTGCGACACTCGAGAAATCGTTGCCTTACGCGGATGCGCAAGCCGATTTTCAGGCGTTCTTCGCCGCGTTGCTGCAGCGCCAGAATCGCCACAAGGAGGCGATCAACCACTACCAGATTGCCTTGCAACTGACGCCCGGGAACGCGGTCTGGCTGATGGGGTTCGGCATCTCGCTGCAGGCGGTGCAGCGCAACGTGGATGCCAGGGAGGCGTACCGACGTGCGCTGGAGACGAATGCGCTCAGCCCGCAATTGCAAAAATTCGTGCAGCAAAAACTCCGCGCGTTATAAGCTGTTTCAATGTGGCAGCGTGCGCGCTACCACCCAGACGCTGACCGTGGCAGCACCTCTTTCCAGCACCGCTTCGGCCAGTGCATTCAGGCTGGCGCCGCTGGTCAGCACGTCGTCGATCAGTGCGACATGCTTGCCAGTCATGTCGGTACTGCACAGGAAAGCCTTGCGCATGTTTTTCTTGCGATCCTGCCAGCGCAGCGCGGATTGCGGCGGCGTGTCACGTACGCGTCGGCAAGTGTGCGTTGCCAGCTCGATCTTCAGTTCGCGGGACAGTTTTCCGGCAAGCAATTGTGCCTGATTGAAACCGCGTTCGCGCAGCTTGTTCGGGTGTAGCGGCATCGGCAGCAGCAGGTCGGGCAGCGTACCGGCATCAATGCGTTGCGCCAGTTTGCATGCAAACTGCTCGGCCAGCGCGAGCTGCTCACGGTATTTCATCGCCTGGATTAGCTTGTCGACCGGGAAGGCGTAGGCGAATGCCGCGTGGGCATGAGTGAATAGCGGCGGGTGCTGCAGGCAATGGCCGCAGATTTCACCGTGAGGTGTGGGTAGCGCGCATACCGGGCAGCATGCCGTGCTCAGGTAAGGCAATGCGCGGTCACAGGCCTGGCACCACAGCCCGCCATGACTCATGCCGCCGCATAGCACGCAGGGTTGTGCTGGTACGAGCAGCTCAATTATTGGGCTGATATTCAGTTTTTTGAGGTTTAAAATTGACAAGCACTCGCCCTTTCTAGGATGATGCGCCGCTGCCGAACCATCATACCCAGTAAAACCGCCATGAGCA
The DNA here is from genome assembly GCA_016197305.1 of Nitrosomonadales bacterium. GTDB lineage: Bacteria > Pseudomonadota > Gammaproteobacteria > Burkholderiales > Gallionellaceae > Gallionella. The sequence goes on from JACPVZ010000071.1 coordinate 24,870, forward strand.
CCCAGACTATCGAATTCGTCCGTCCGATCAAGCGTTCCACCGCACCGCAGCGCTGGAGCGTCGCGGAAGTGGAAGCGCTGTTCAAGTTGCCGTTTGCCGATTTGCTGTATCGCGCCCAGCAGGTGCATCGCGAGCATTTCGATCCGAACGCGGTACAGCTCTCCACTTTGTTGTCGATCAAGACAGGCGGTTGTTCAGAGGACTGCGGCTATTGCCCGCAATCGGCGTTTCACAATGCGGGCGTGGAAAACCGCAAGATGCTGGATGTCAGTGAAGTGGTCAAGGCCGCGAAAGCCGCGCAGCAGAGCGGCGCGGACCGTTTCTGCATGGGCGCGGCATGGCGTGAACCCAGCGACGAGGACATGGCGAGCGTGGTCGAGATGGTCAAGGCAGTACGCGGCCTGGGCATGGAGACCTGCGCGACACTGGGCATGCTGAACGACAGGCAAACCGAGCAGCTGCGCGATGCGGGGCTGGATTATTACAACCACAACCTGGATACCTCGCCCGAATTCTATGGCGACATCATCAGCACCCGGGACTATCAGGACAGGCTGGATACGCTGGAGCGCGTGCGCTGCGCGGGCATGCATGTGTGCAGCGGTGGCATCGTTGGCATGGGTGAGGACCTGGCCCAGCGCGCCGGCTTGATCGCGCAACTGGCCAACATGGAACCTTATCCGGAGAGCGTGCCGATCAACAATCTGGTGAAGGTGGAAGGCACGCCGCTGGCGCAGACCGAAGACCTCGACCCGCTGGACTTCGTGCGCACCATCGCGGTGGCGCGCATCACCATGCCCAGGGCGCGCGTGCGCCTGTCCGCCGGGAGGCAGCAGATGTCCGACGCGGTCCAGGCACTGTGTTTCCTGGCCGGGGCGAATTCAATTTTCTATGGCGAGCAGCTGTTGACCACCGGAAACCCCGAGGCGGAGCGCGATCGCGCGTTGCTGGACAAGCTGGGTATGTACCCTTTCGCCGAAAAACACTAAGGAAAATGCAGATTGGGTTAGCGCAGCGTAACCCAACCTTGCATCCCGTTGGGTTACGGCGTAAAGCCGCGCCTAACCCGACCTACAAAACCCGATGCCATTTGTTGATTTGCAAAAAGAGCTGGATGAGCGCGCTGCTCTTGGCCTGCTGCGCCAGCGGTACGTATTGGACAGCCCGCAATCGCCGCATATCGTGGTCGACGGCAAGCCTTATCTCGCCTTCTGCAGCAACGATTATCTCGGCCTCGCCAATCACCCCAGGTTGATCAGCGCATTGCAGCAGGGCGCGGCGCAATACGGAGTGGGGGCGGGTGCGGCGCATCTGGTCAGCGGGCACAGCCGCGCACATCACCAGCTGGAACGGCAACTCGCCGAATTTGTCGGCAAGCCTGCCGCGCTGCTGTTCTCTACCGGCTACATGGCGAATCTCGGTGTGGTGCAGGCGCTGCTCGGCAAGGGCGACACGGTGTTCGCGGACAAGCTCAACCATGCCTCCCTGAACGATGCGATGCTGCTGTCGCGCGCAGAGGTGCAGCGCTACCGCCACAACGACATCGCACAGCTTGCCCAACTGCTGGAAAAGACCGGCAGCGGGCGCAAGCTCATCATCACCGATGCGGTGTTCAGCATGGATGGCGATCTCGCCTCTATCCCCGGGTTGCTGGCACTGTGCGAACGGCACGATGCCTGGCTGCTGGTCGATGACGCGCACGGTTTCGGCGTTCTGGGCGAACAGGGAAGGGGTTCTCTGGCGCATTTCGGTGTTGCCTCCCCGCGCATCCTCTACATGGCGACGCTGGGCAAGGCGGCGGGTGTGTCTGGTGCGTTCGTCGCGGCGGAACAAATAGTCATAGACACGCTGGTCAACCATGCGCGCAGCTATGTATACACCACCGCCGCATCGCCCGCGTTGTCCGGCGCCTTGCTGGGAAGCCTGTGCCTGATCGAGCAGGGCGATGCGTTGCGCAGCCATGTACACGACTTGATTGCACAGCTGCGCAGCGGCCTGCAAGGTATGCGCTGGCAATTGATGCCGTCAACCACCGCGATACAGCCGCTGCTGGTCGGCGACAATCAGGCTGCCGTGGCGTTGAGCGGCGCGCTGCGCGAGCGCGGCATCTGGGTCGCGGCGATACGACCGCCCACGGTGCCGCAAGGGACGGCAAGGTTGCGTATCACCCTGTCGGCTGCACATAGCGCCGCAGATGTGAGCCGTTTGATCGAGGCGCTGCATGAACTTGCACGTTGACCGTTACGCATATGCGGGTGAGGGCGAGAGTGGCGCACCGCTGCTGCTGATCCACGGCTGGGGCATGCATGGCGGGATGTGGCGCGGCGTCGCGGAACAGATGGCGCAACATTGCAGCGTGATGGCGGTGGATTTGCCGGGGCATGGATACAGCGCATGGGGCGGCAAGTGCAAAAATGATAGTGGCAAGTGGGGAGTGGAAAGTGGGAAAACCGCTCCCCACTCCCCGCTTGCCACTTGCCATTCCACATTGGACTCCATCGTCGATCAATTGTCGTCACAGTTCGACGGGACGCTGTCGTTATGCGGCTGGTCTCTGGGCGGCCAGGTCGCGCTACGCTGGGCGATGCGTCATCCGCAGCAAGTGCGGCGTCTGATCCTGGTGGCAAGCACGCCCTGTTTCGTGCGGCAGCCGGATTGGTGCTGCGCGATGGCCGGAGCAACGCTGCAGGAATTCGCAGCCGCGTTGCAGCAGAATTACGCGCTGACGCTGCGCCGTTTTCTGGCGCTGCAGGTTCGAGGCAGCGAACAGGAGCGCGAGTTGTTGGTAACATTGCGCGACGCCCTGTTCAGCCGTGGCGAACCGGATTTTTCGGCGTTGCAGTCCGGCCTGGATATCCTGCGCGACTGCGATCTGCGCGAACAGCTGGCAGGTATGGAAACGGACACGCTGGTGCTGGCCGGTGAACGTGATACCCTCACGCCGGTACAGGCGTCGAGCTATATGGCGAGCCAGCTGCCGCATGCGCAACTGGCAACCATCAGGGGGGCGGCACATGCGCCGTTCATGTCGCATCCGGAGGAATTTTTGCAGTGCCTGAAGAGTTTTTTACATGAATGAATATGCAATAGATAAACGCCAGGTTCGCCGTGCATTCAGTCGTGCCGCCGCGGGTTACGACAGCGAGGCGGTGTTGCAGCGCGAAGTCTGTTCGCGCATGCTGGAGCGGCTGGACTACATCAAGCTGCGGCCCGGGCGCATCCTGGATGCCGGCAGCGGCCCCGGCTGGGGTACCCGCCAGCTGGCGTGCAGGTATCCGGATGCGCAGTTGCTCGCGCTGGATATCGCGATCGGCATGTTGCAGGCGGCACGTGGGCATTCCAGCTGGTGGCAGAAACTGTTCGGTGGCACCAAGCAGCTGCATCTGTGTGGAGATATCGAAGCCTTGCCGCTCGCGGCCAACAGCGTGGAGATGGTGTGGTCGAATCTGGCGTTGCAGTGGTGCAACGATCTGCCGGCGACGTTCGTCGAGTTGCACCGCGTGCTGAAAGTCGATGGTTTGCTGATGTTCAGCACCTTCGGCCCGGATACGCTGAAGGAACTTCGGCAGGCTTTCCATGGCGTGGATAGCCATAATCACCTGAACCGCTTCGCCGACATGCACGATATCGGCGACATGCTGACGCACGGCGGGTTTGCCGAGCCGGTGATGGATATGGAGTATCTGACGCTGACCTATGATGACGTGCGCGGCGTGATGCATGATCTGAAGGCCATAGGCGCGCACAATGCCACCGCAGGGCGTGGCCAGGGCTTGATGGGCAAGCAGGCGTGGGCCCGGCTGATCGACAACTATGAGCGTCTGCGCCGCGACGGCAAGCTGCCGGCCACCTACGAAGTGGTGTACGGCCACGCCTGGAAGCCGCAGCCGCGTGTCACACGCGACGGCGCTGCAATCATCAAGACCTCTTTCAAAATAAAATGAACTACTTCGTGACCGGCACCGACACCGCGGCAGGCAAGACGCTGATCAGTTGCGCGTTGCTGCACGGCTTCGCCGCTCAGGGCAAGCGCGTGGTCGGGATGAAGCCGGTCGCGGCGGGTTGTGACGATAACGATCAGCATGAAGATGTGTTGCGCCTGCGCGCGGCCAGCAATGTGCTGGCGAGCAAGGGGCAGATCAATCCCTATAGTTTTACTCGTGCCGTCGCACCGCATCTGGCCGCGCAATTTTCCGGCGTGCAGATCAATTTCGAGCGTATCGAGGAATCCTACGAGGAGTTGAACAAGCTAGCCGATGTGGTGGTCGTCGAGGGCGCGGGCGGTTTCCTGGTGCCGCTGAATGCCAGCCAGGACAGCGCGGACCTGGTTCGGCAGCTGGCGATCCCCGTGGTTCTGGTGGTCGGGATGCGTTTGGGATGTTTGAACCATGCGCTGTTGACGGTCGAGGCGATCGCGGCACGTGGCCTGAGCCTGGCGGGGTGGGTGGCGAATGTTGTGGACGGCGGGATGGAGATGCTGAACGAAAATATCGCCGCATTGCAGCAGCGCATCGCCGCGCCCATGCTGGGTGTGGTGCCGTTCCAGGCACAGCCGGATGCGCGCGCGATCGCATCGCTGTTGGATTTGGCTTTGCTGGAGGTGTCGGCATGACCGACTTCAGCGTCGTCGCGGTATTTTTCGTCGGCCTGCTTGGGGGCGTGCACTGCCTCGGCATGTGCGGCAGCATCGTCGGCATCCTGACCGGGCAGTTGCCCAAGGATGCGGTGCGCTGGCCGTTCCACCTTGCCTATAACGGCGGACGGCTGGCCAGTTACACGCTGGCGGGAGCGCTGGTCGGCGCAGTCGGGCAGGCCGGTTTGCTGTTGCGCGACCAGGTGCCGGTACAGCATCTGCTGTTTGCCTTGTCCAGCCTGATGCTGATCGCGCTCGGGCTGTATCTGGCCGGCATCTGGGGCGTGGTGCGACAGATCGAGGGCGCGGGACGCCTGTTATGGCAGCGCATCCAGCCGCTGACGCGCGGCTTGTTCCCCGTTGCCACCCCGCTGCGCGCGCTGCTGCTCGGCACGCTGTGGGGATGGTTGCCGTGCGGTCTGGTGTACAGCGTGCTGGTCACGGCGCTGGCCAGCGGCCATGCGCAAAGCGGCGCGCTGATCATGCTCGCGTTCGGCCTGGGAACGCTGCCCAATTTGTTGGCGATCGGCCTGTTCTGGGAAAACAGCAAGCGCTGGGTTCAATCCCGTCAGGTGCGGCTTGGCGCTGGCCTGCTGGTGGCTGGCTTCGGTGTCTACGGCCTGATCAAGGTGGGGTACACGTTTTACACGCTGGGTTGGGCGGGGAGTTGCCATGTGGCTGCGTAGCCTGATCGTGATCGCTTTGCTAGCGCTGTTGGCCGATTGTGAAGAACCCAGGCTGCCATCGCCATTCCACGCCGGCGACGTCAGCGCCCAATTCGCGCAGGCGGATTTTCAACTGACCGACCACAACGGCAAGCCGCGCACGCTGGCGGATTTTCGCGGCAAAGTGGCCGTGCTGTTTTTCGGTTATACCCATTGCCCGGATATCTGTCCCACCACGCTGGCCGATCTGGCGCAGGTGAAGCGCAAGCTGGGCCAGGATGCGGATAAGCTTCAGGTGTTGTTCGTCACGCTGGACCCGGAGCGCGATACGCGCGAGTTGTTGGCGCAGTATGTCCCGGCATTCGACCCGGAGTTCCTGGGCTTGTACGGTGATTTGCAAGCAACAGCGCAAGCTGGAAAGGTCTTTGACGTGACGTTTGAGAAGCAGAAGACATCCTCCGGTTATAGCCTGGATCACAGTACCGGCACGTTCCTGATCGGCCCTGACGGCAAGGTGCGCCTGCGTGCTCCCTATGGGCAGCGCACCGAGTGGATGGTGGACGACATCAAGCTATTGCTGGCGATGCAACGGAGTTGAGCGATGCAAAGAGTGAGCGAATTCCTGTACCGAAAAATGAGCTGCGATATCGACGTGTCGAATTTCCCGATACGCGCCGAGCAGATACGCACCCGCCTGCGGGGATACCCGTTGATGATCGCGACCCAGCTGATAGTCGCGCTGTTGTTGTGCGCGTTGATGTGGGACAAGGTCTCGCATGGGGTGCTGCTGGGCTGGCTGGCGGGCCTGTATGCGGCGCATCTGCTGGAAGGCTGGCACTGGTGGCGGTATCGGCAGGCGACCAGCACGGTGGCGGAATGCCGCCAATGGCGCACGCGCTTCATCGTGTTCGTCACGCTGGTCGGAGTGGCATGGGGCAGCGCCGGGACGCTGATGTTTGTCGAGGGCGATCTGGCCTATCAGGCGATGCTGATTTGTGTGGTGCTGGGGCTGGCGGCGGGTGCCACGACGATCAATCCGGTGTTTCCGCCGGCCCTGTATATCTATGTGACGCTGCTGATCCTGCCGCTTACTGTGGAAAATATCCTGCTTGCCGATGCAACGCACCTGACTCTGGCGGGCATGCTGTCGGTCTACCTGGTATTCGTGTTGAATGCCGGAGGCGATCTGGCGAAGACGTTTGAGCTGTCGTTGCGCAGGGAGCTGGAAAATATCAGGCTGGTGGAACAAATGACCGAGGAGAAACTGCGCGCCGAACGGGCGCAGCTTTCGGCCGAGCAAGCCAACCAGATGAAATCCAAGTTTTTCGCGGCAGCCAGCCACGATTTGCGCCAGCCCATGCATGCGCTGGCGCTGTTCGTCGAGGTGCTGAAAGGCAGGGAGCACGACGAGCAGACGATCCGTTTGATCGGGCAGGTGGAAAATTCGGTCGAGGCTTTGGCGGGGATGTTTGACGCATTGCTGGATATTTCCAAGCTGGATGCCGGTGTGGTGCAGCCGCACTGTGAGGATGTCAGGATTCAGGCGCTGCTGGACCGGATGTATGCGGAATTTTCATGGCTGGCGCACGACAAGGGGTTGAATTTCGAGGTGGGCAATTGTCCGCATGCGGTCTATACCGATCCGTTGTTGCTGGAACGGGTGCTGCGCAATCTGATTTCCAATGCGGTGCGCTACACCGATCGTGGCGGTGTAACCGTGACTTGCGAGACTGTCGAGGAGGGGGTGCAGCTGGTGGTGCGCGACACCGGGATCGGCATCGCTCCCGAACATTTTCCGCACATCTTCGAGGAATACTATCAGGTCGGCAATCAGCAGCGCGACCGCAGCAAGGGCCTGGGGCTGGGGCTGGCCATCGTCAAACGTCTGGAACAGTTGCTTGGTTACCGGATGAAACTGGACTCGACGCTGGGAAAGGGGAGCTGCTTCACCTTGCTGGTGCCGTTTGGCCGCCGCATCTCCAGGATTCTGTTGGTGGATGACCACGCGCTGTTTCGTGAAGGCATGCGCTATGTGTTGCAGCAGTTGTCCGTGGCAGTCGAGGTGCTTGAGGCGGGGAGCTTCCCGGATGGTGTAGGGATGGCCGAGCGGCATCCGGATTTGAGCCTGGCCTTGCTGGACTTGCACATGCCGGGCAGCGAGGGTGCGGCATCCATCAGGTTATTTAGCCAGCGTTATCCGAATGTCCCGGTGGTCGTGGTGTCCGGTGAGGAAGGGCGCAATGTGATGGAAAAGGTCATGGATGCAGGCGCGAGCGGGTTTGTGTGCAAGAACTCCAGCGCCGCGGTGATGCTGGGTGCGCTCAACCTGGTGCTGGCCGGTGGCGTGTTCATTCCTCCGCAAATGTTGCAGCGGCACGCGGCGTTGGCAGAGCAGGAAGCGCCTCCGGTCGATGGGCGCAGCACGCGTACCAGCGAGTATGGCTTGACCGGACGTCAGATGCAGGTGCTGGCGCAATTGGCATCCGGTGCGTCGAACAGGGAGATTGCCGAGCAGATGGGGATCGCGGAAGGAACCGTGAAGATACATGTTGCCGCAACCTACCAAGCGTTACGGGTTAACAGCCGTATGGAGGCGGTGCGCGTCGCCAAGCAACTCGGGCTGATCGGTGGACTCGATGGCTGAGGCAAGCGGCGATCTGGCGAGCAACAAGCTGTTCGTCCTGTTGCGCGAATCGCGCTGGCTGCTGCTGGTGGCTGCGGCGCTGTATATCGCGCTGGTTCTGTATGGCTATAACCGTGCCGATCCGGCCTGGTCGCACAGCGCCAGCGCTGCGCTGACGAGCAATCCCGGCGGCGTGCTGGGCGCCTATCTTGCCGATCTGCTGTTTTATCTGTTCGGGTTTTCCGCGTGGTGGTGGGTGCTGTTCATGCTGCAACGGGTGTGGGCGGGCTATCACCAGTTGCGTTCCGGGAGCATTTTCAGCAAGCGCGCATTGTGGGTGTCGCTGGCCGGGTTCGCATTGCTGCTGCTGTCCAGCAGCGCCCTCGAAGCTATCCGCATGTACACGCTGAAGGTGGCGCTGCCAATGGCGCCCGGCGGCATGTTCGGCATGCTGATCGGCGACATGCTGGCACGTCTGCTGGGGTTTACCGGCGCAACCTTGTTGCTGCTGACGGTGATTGCTACCAGCTTCAGCCTGTTCAGCGGATTGTCATGGCTGCGCTTCGTCGACTGGCTGGGCGCGACGCTGGAGACCGTCTATCACTGGCTTTGGCTGACCTGGCAGACTCGCCAGGACAAACGTATCGGTGCGCAGGCGATGACCGAGCGGGGTGCGGTCATCGAGGAAGAGAAGAAACGGGTCGAGGAGCATCAGCCTATACATATCGAGATGCCGGTGCTGGAAGTGCCCAGGTCGGCGCGTGTGATCGAGGAAATGCAGGCACCCTTGTTCGCCGAGATGCCCGACTCCCCGCTGCCGCCGCTGCATTTGCTCGACCCGGCCACACAGGCTGTCGAACTGGTCTCCGCCGATACGCTGGAATTCACTTCGCGGCTGATCGAGCGCAAGCTGAAAGACTTCGGCGTCGAGGTCAAGGTGGTCGCGGCCTATCCCGGTCCGGTGATTACCCGCTACGAGATCGATCCCGCCGTCGGCGTGAAGGGCAGCCAGATCACCAACCTGGTCAAGGATCTGGCGCGCGCGCTGTCGGTGGTCAGCATCAGACTGGTCGAGACGATACCCGGCAAGGCCTACATGGCGCTGGAGCTGCCCAATCCCAAGCGCCAGATCGTGCATCTGTCGGAAATCCTCGGTTCGCAGGTCTACGCCGAGATGCATTCCGCGCTGACCATCGCGATGGGCAAGGACATCGCCGGCAAGCCGGTGGTCGCCGATTTGGCCAAGATGCCGCATGTGCTGGTGGCCGGCACCACCGGGTCGGGCAAGTCGGTGGCGATCAATGCGATGATCCTGAGCCTGCTGTACAAGGCCACGCCGCACCAGGTGCGCCTGTTGCTGATCGACCCCAAGATGCTGGAGTTGTCGGTGTATGAGGGAATACCGCACCTGATTGCGCCGGTGGTGACCGATATGCGCCAGGCTGCCTCCGGCCTGAACTGGTGCGTGCAGGAAATGGACAGGCGCTACCGGCTGATGTCGGCGCTGGGGGTGCGCAACATTGCCGGTTATAACCAGAAGGTGGCCGAGGCGATCAAGGCGGGGAAACCGCTGACCAATCCGTTCACGCTGACGCCGGAGAATCCAGAGGCGCTGGAAGAGATTCCGCTGCTGGTGGTGTTCATCGACGAGCTGGCCGACCTGATGATGGTGGTCGGCAAGAAGATCGAAGAGCTGATCGCGCGTCTGGCGCAGAAGGCGCGCGCTTCCGGCATTCACCTGGTGCTGGCGACGCAGCGCCCGTCGGTCGATGTGATCACCGGCCTGATCAAGGCCAACGTGCCGACGCGCGTGGCATTCCAGGTCTCGAGCAAGATCGATTCGCGCACGATACTCGACCAGATGGGCGCGGAAGCCTTGCTAGGCCAAGGCGACATGCTGTACCTGCCGCCCGGCACCGGTTATCCGCAGCGTGTGCATGGCGCATTCGTGTCGGATCAGGAAGTGCATCGCGTCGCCGAATATCTGAAGGCGCAGGGCGAGCCGCAATACATCGAGGGCGTGCTCAACTCGCTGGATGAATCCGCCGAAAATGGCGAAGGCGGTGCCAGTCTGGATGCCGAAGCAGATCCGCTCTATGACCAGGCTGTCGAGATCGTGCTGAAAAACCGCCGTGCCTCGATTTCGTTGGTGCAGCGCCATCTGCGCATCGGCTACAACCGTGCCGCGCGTCTGGTCGAGCAAATGGAAGCGGCCGGCCTGGTCTCTGCGATGCAGAGCAATGGCAACCGCGAAGTGCTGGCCCCCAATCGTGCCGAGTAAAAAAATCATGTTGAAAAAAACCTGTGCGTTTCTGTTGTGCCTAGTGTCGCTCGATGTGCACGCCGGCGCGATCGAGAAACTCAAGGGCTTTATCGCGGCGACCCATTCCGCCCAGGCGAGCTTCACCCAGGCGGTGTTCGACCAGAACGGCAAGCGCATGCAAAGCGCTTCGGGCACGATGCAGTTCCAGCGTCCGGGCAAGTTTCGCTGGACCTACCAGAAGCCTTACGAGCAGATCATCGTCGGCGATGGCGAAAAATTCTGGTTGTATGACGCAGACCTGAATCAGGTGACGGTAAAAAAACTGGATGCCGCACTGGGCGGCAGCCCCGCAGCACTGCTATCCGGCAGCAACGAGATTGAGCGCGGTTTCACGCTCAAGGAGGCAGGCACGCAGGACGATCTGGAGTGGCTGCAGGCGATACCCAAAAGCCAGGACAGCAGCTTCGAGAAGATACGCATGGCATTCAATGCGCAAGCCGAGCTGATCGTGATGGAGCTGCACGATACGTTCGGGCACAAGACTGTGTTGCGCTTTTCGGCGATGCAGCGCAATCCGAAGCTGCCTGTGCAGCAGTTCCAGTTCGTGCCGCCCAAGGGCGCGGACGTGCTGGAGTAAGGGTGTCGCGCCCTTGCCTATGTCGACCGTCGATTTGTTCGATCCCGCCAAGCCTGCCGCCCCGCTAGCCGAAAGGCTGCGCCCGCAACATATAGATGAGGTAGTCGGGCAGTCGCATCTGCTGGGCGAAGGGCGGCCATTGCGTCTGGCTTTCCAGTCCGGCAGGCTGCATTCGATGATCCTGTGGGGGCCGCCGGGTGTGGGCAAGACTACGCTGGCACGGTTGATGGCGCAGGCCTTTGACGCAGAGTTCCTGCCGCTGTCCGCGGTGCTGTCCGGCGTGAAGGACATCCGCGAGGCGATCGCGCAGGCGCAGCAGATGCTGCAGCAGCGCGGTCGCCATACCATCCTATTTGTCGACGAAGTGCACCGCTTCAACAAATCGCAGCAGGATGCCTTCCTGCCTTTCGTCGAGCAGGGCCTGGTGACCTTCATCGGCGCGACGACCGAGAACCCGTCCTTCGAGGTGAACAACGCGCTGCTGTCGCGCGCGCAGGTCTATGTGCTGCATGCGTTGTCGGCGGAGGAGCTGGCGCAATTGTTCGCGCGCGCGCAGCAGGTGGCGATGCCCGAAGTGCGCTTCGAAGACGATGCGAAGGAGCGCATCATCGGCTACGCCGACGGCGATGCGCGGCGCCTGTTGAACGTGCTGGAGCAGTTGCATACCGCGGCCCAGACGGCAGGCGTGAAAAATATCGATGTCGCGTTCCTGGACAACACGCTGGCGCAGAACCTGCGCCGTTTCGACAAGGGCGGCGAGGCGTTCTACGACCAGATCTCCGCGCTGCACAAATCGGTGCGCGGCTCCAATCCCGATGCCGCTCTGTACTGGCTGGTGCGCATGCTGGACGGCGGCGCGGATGCGCGCTATCTGGCGCGGCGCATCGTGCGCATGGCCTGGGAAGACATCGGCCTGGCCGACCCGCGTGCGATCCAGCTGGCCAACGATGCGGCACAGACCTATGAGCGCCTCGGCTCACCGGAAGGCGAGCTGGCGCTGGCTCAGGCGGTGCTGTATCTGGCCTGTGCGGCCAAGTCCAACGCCGGGTATGTCGCGTATAATGCCGCGCGCGCCTGGGTGGCTCAGGATGGGTCGCGTGAGGTGCCGCTGCATCTGCGCAATGCGCCGACCAAACTGATGAAGCAACTCGACTACGGCAAGGATTACCGTTACGCGCACGATGAGGCGGGCGGTTATGCGGCAGGCGAAAATTATTTTCCGGACGACATGCCGGCAGTGAGTTTCTACCAGCCTGTCGAGCGCGGGCTGGAAGCTAAGATCGCCGAGAAGCTGGCACATCTGCGGGCGCTGGATGCAGCGGCGAAAAAGAAAACGTGAGGGATGCGCGACATAAAGTTTATGGATATGGTTTTGGATAACTGGTTGTTGCGAAAATTGTTCCTGTTGCGCAAGATTTACTTGAGTCGGACTTCGTTTCGTCATTATTCGCAATATGGTGAGGATGTGCCAACTTACATCCATCTGGCGCCGATCAAGCAGGGGTTTTTTGTTGATGTAGGATGTTTCCATCCGAAAAAATATAACAACACTTACCGCTGGTATCGCTTGGGGTGGCGTGGGGTGAATATCGATCTGGATCCAGTCAAGATCGAAGCGTTCCAAATGGCTCGTCCCGGAGATGTGAATATGGTGTGTGCCATAGACCGTGAGGGGCAAGGAGAGTTGCGCGACTGTTATTCGTTCGGACGTTACTCGTTATTGTCGACGCTGGACAAGGATTTCGCAGAAACTCAAGTCAGGCTCGGGCGCAATTACACCGTGCGAAAAGTGCCGGTGGCGACACTGGATTATGTGCTGGACAGGACAAGATTTGCCGGGCGGAAAATCGACTTGTTATCTGTGGATGCGGAAGGACACGATTTGGCGATCTTGCAATCGTTGTCGTTTGATCGATACAGTCCGGGGCTGATTCTTGTGGAGCTGCACCAGTCCACACTAGACAAGGTCATGGCAAGCTCGCTTTATCAGTTTCTGATTGGTAAGGACTATGATCTGGTGAACTGGGTAGGGCCGACATTGGTATTTAAACGTAAGGCTGCTTGAGGAAAACATGCTGGATATACAAACATTACGTAACGATTTGGCAGGGGTTGCCGCACGTTTGGCGACACGCGGTTTCGTGCTGGATACCGCCAGGTTTGAACAGCTGGAAGCGGAGCGCAAGACCATACAGGTGCGTACCCAGGAGTTGCAGGCCAAGCGTAATTCCTCGTCCAAGCTGATCGGGCAGGCCAAGGCCAAGGGCGAAGATGCCTCGACGATCATGGCCGAAGTCGCCAACCTGGGCGATGAGCTCAAGCAGGCGGAAGTGCGGCTGGGCGAAGTGCAGGCGGCGCTGCAGCAGTTGCTGGAAGTGATTCCGAATACGCCCCACGCCAGCGTGCCGCTGGGCGAGTCGGAGGCGGACAACGTCGAGGTGCGCAGGGTGGGCACGCCGGCGAAGTTTGATTTTGAGGTGAAGGATCATGTCAGCCTCGGCGAAGGCCTGGGCGGGCTGGATTTTGAGACCGCTGCAAAGATTTCCGGCGCGCGCTTCTCATTGCTCAAGGGCCCGCTGGCAAGGTTGCATCGTGCGCTCTCGCAATTCATGGTGGACACCCATGCCGATCAGCATGGCTACACCGAGACCTATGTACCCTACCTGGTGAACGCGGCTTCGATGCGCGGCACGGGGCAGTTGCCGAAGTTTGAAGAAGACCTGTTCAAGGTTCCCCGCCAGATGGGTGAGGGTGAAGAGAATTTTTACCTGATCCCCACCGCCGAAGTGCCGGTGACCAACATCGTGCGCGACGAGATCGTGCCGCTGGAGAAACTGCCGCTGAAGTTCGTCGCGCACACGCCGTGCTTCCGCTCCGAGGCCGGCTCGGCGGGTCGCGACACGCGCGGCATGATACGCCAGCACCAGTTCGACAAGGTGGAGCTGGTGCAGCTGGTGCATCCCGACGAGTCCTATGCGGTGCTGGAGCAATTGCTCGGTCACGCCGAGGTGATCCTGCAGCAACTCGGGCTGCCGTATCGCGTGGTGAAGCTGTGCACCGGCGACATGGGCTTCTCCGCAGCGACCACTTACGACATCGAGGTGTGGTTGCCCGCACAGAACACCTATCGCGAGATATCCTCCTGTTCGAACTTCGAGGCGTTCCAGGCGCGCAGGATGCAGGCGCGCTTCCGCAATGCACAGGGCAAGCCCGAGCTGCTGCACACGCTGAACGGCTCGGCGCTGGCGGTAGGCCGTACGCTGGTAGCAGTGTTGGAAAACAATCAGCAGGCCGATGGCAGTGTGGTGGTTCCGGAAGTGCTCAGGCCATACATGGGTGGGTTGGAAATTCTTCGTGTAAATTAATTGTTTCGGTGGAGGCTAATATGAGCAGAGCGAATGTTAAGCGAGCAGCAGCGAGTGGCCATAGCCAAAACAATCAACTCTCAGATGGAAGCGTACGCATTCCGGAAGTCTTGCGCCCATATATGGGCGGAATGGAAGTGCTCAAGGCATCTTGATTGTTTTAGTTGCGGCATAACCCGCATGCACGGGTAAGCCTGCACAGAAAGTAAACTTTGGGCGGAGGCTGGCATGGACAGAGCGCATGGAAATGTAGTGGTTCCGGGAGTGCCTGCATGCGTAATGAAAAGCCAGGCGCATAGATGAAAATCGTCCATCTGCTCGGCATCGCCGGGGTCGAGTCACATGAACAGCCAACTGCGCGGCTGTGGGCTAAGCGCCTGGAGTGGCCGATGCTGGCGGTGGCATTGTGGATTCCGGTGCAGTGGTATCTGGCGGAAACGCAGATCATCTCGCTGGCTCAGGGGAAAGTTGCCGACTGGCTCATCTGGTTGGCCTTCCTGTTTGAAACAGCCTTGCTGACCGGGCTGGTCCGGAACAAGCGCGATTACCTGCTGCGTAACTGGATGAACCTGGCCATTATCGTCGGTGGCCTGCCCATCGTTTGGCAATATACCCCGTTGATTGGCCTGATGCGCAGCCTGCGTCTGGTGCTGGTGGTCGTTTTGCTGGCACGCTTGTCCAGGACGATACGCAAGCTGCTGTCGCGCCATCAGCTCGGCACCACGTTGGTGGTGGCCTTCGTCACGATGGTGTTGTCCGGTGTGATCGTATCGCGTCTGGATTCTTCCATCGGCAGCATTTGGGATGGCATGTGGTGGGCATGGGTCACGATGGCCACGGTGGGCTATGGCGATGTGGTGCCGCACAACGCCGCAGGGCGGATGTTCGGTGCGCTGCTGATTTTGTTCGGCGTGGTGCTGTTGTCGTTGCTGACCGCGAACCTGGCGGCGTTCTTTATCGGCAGCGATGTCGAGAAAGTGGAACAGGAGGAGAAGCAGGCGGATCGCTTGCTGGCCGATATTGCGGCACGGCTGGATCGGATCGAAAAAAAGCTCGATCGGCTCGAACGTTGAGCTGCGGCATTGCCGCTAACGCAGCAGGCGCTTTAGCGGTTCGAGCAGGCGATGCGACATGGAGGCCTGTGCGGCCGGCGGATTGTCGGGCTCGATACGCCTCAGCAAGTCATAGTAGCTGCGTATGCTCTCCACCAGGATCACCGCTTCCCCGCCGCGCGCATAGCCGTGTTTCAGGGTCTCATAGTAGCCCGGCTGGTTGAGCAGCGGCATCCATTTTTTGACATCCATCCAGCTGTCCGGGTCGAGCCCGGCACGCTGAGTCAGGATGCTGGCATCTTCCAGGTGGCCGTACCCCTGGTTGTAGGCGGCCAGCGCGAGCCAGGTGCGGTCAGGCTCAGGCACGTGATCTGGCATCTGCTCCTTGAGCAGCACCAGATATTTCGCTCCGGCAATGATGCTTTCGCGCGCATCCAGGCGATTGCTGACTTGCATCCGGTCTGCGGTGTCTTCGGTCAGCATCATCATGCCGCGCACGTTGGTGTAGGAGGTGGCGAGCGGGTCCCATTGCGATTCCTGGTAGTCCAATGCGGCCAGCAAGCGCCAATCGATCCCTGTCAGTCGGGCCGCCTCCTCGAACAGCGGACGGTATCGCGGCAAATCCTCGCTGATCTTGGTGATGAAAGAGGTCGCATCGAGCGATTTGAGCCGGCCGCTGTGGCCGTAATAGCGCTCCAGCAGGCGGTTGAGCGTTCCCTCGGCCTGCAAGTGGGTGAAAAATATCTGTGCTTCATTGAACAGTTCGGGATCGGCGTCCACCGAAAAAGCCCAGGCCAGCCTGGAAGGGGTGCCGATGTCGAAGGTCGAGACCAGGTTGGCGTAGTAGTTGCGGGCATCGGCAAATTGCAACTCATTGGCGACTGCGCAATCCAGTACGCCTTCGGAAACGCGTTGCAACAGGTCTTTGAAGCCAAGCTGGGAGAATGCGATCCAGCGCAGCGAGGGCGTTTTTTCGCGGGCTTCGCGCAAGGCGACTTCCTGGGCCGATCCTGCGACAACGGCCAGCCTGATGCCGTCCAGGTCAGACAGTTTTTTGGGCAGCTTGCCTTCGCGGTTGCAAATGATCTGCTCGCGCACGGTCTGGTAGCTGGGGCCGAAATGCAGCGAGTGGATGTTGGTCTCGCTGCGCAGCGAGGCGGCCGCCAGGTGGGCATTGTTTTTGCGCAGGGCTTGTTCGACTTTGTCGGGTGGGCTGGGAATCAGTTCGATCCGGGTATGCAGGTGCTCGCTGAACAGCCTGGCCAGCTCCCGCTCGAACTCGGCTTCCGCGCCTTGCGAGGCTTCGGGGACGATGAC
>JACPVZ010000001.1 GCA_016197305.1 Nitrosomonadales bacterium
GGTTCTGCGTCAGCGTGAACATCGTGACGAAGATCGCCCCAGCGATTCCGCCCGTGACGAGCGCGCCGGCCGGGTGCATCAGGTCCGAACCTGCGCACACGGCCACCAGGCCGGCAAGCGGGCCGTTGTAGGCAAATCCGGGGTCGTTCTTTCCCACCAGCGTGGCGACGAGCGTGCCGCCCACCATCGCCATCAGCGAGTTCACCGCGACCAGTCCGCTGATCTTGCTGATCTCCTGCGCCGACATCACGTTGAATCCGAACCAGCCTACGGTCAGTATCCATGCGCCCAGTGCGAGGACCGGGATGCTGGAGGGCGGATGCGCGGAGATGCGGCCTTCCTTGTTGTAACGCCCGCGCCGTGCGCCGAGCAACAGCACCGCGGCCAGGCCTATCCACCCGCCCACCGCATGCACCACCACCGAACCGGCGAAATCGTGGAACTCCGCGCCGAAGCTTGCATTCAGCCAGTCCTGGATGCCGAACCGGTGGTTCCACGCGATGCCTTCAAAAAACGGATAGACGAAACCGACCAGCATGAAGGTCGCGGCCAGCTGCGGATGGAACTTGGCGCGTTCGGCGATGCCGCCGGAAACGATCGCAGGGATCGCAGCCGCAAAGGTGAGCAGGAAGAAGAACTTGACCAGTTGATAACCGCTTTTCTGCGCCAGCTCCTCCGCACCGGTAAAGAAATTCACGCCATAGGCGATCACGTAACCGATAAAGAAATACGCCAGCGTGGACATCGCGAAGTCGGTCAGTATCTTGACCAGCGCGTTCACCTGATTCTTCTTGCGTACCGTACCCAGCTCCAGAAAGGCAAAACCCGCATGCATAGCCAGCACCATGATCGCGCCCAGCAATATAAATAACGCATCGTTGCTGATCTTCAACTCTTCCATAAACATCTCCTTTGGTGCAGAACGCTGTGACTATGCAAAATGCGTTCCAGAATCACAACGCCTTGAAAAACCAAGGGTCGGCGTAGAATCGCCACACCACCCCTCCAAACAAAACACCAAAATGGTGCGGATATCGTTTGCGCGCACGCACAAACGCACTCTTATGGTGCGTCGCCACGCAACGGCGCTTAACCCGTCCACGCCTTCGCAGCACCACTGCCGACACTTGAACAAGCCGCCGCTTTCCAGTAATTTTTTCAGCCCGCTCCAAACTGGCTGCCTTACCCAAACCGAAAGACGTCAATATTACTCATGGAATCGTAGACATGACCGAACCGAATCCTTGCCTGACCTGCGGCGCATGCTGCGCCCATTTCCGTCTTTCGTTCTATTGGGGAGAGTCCAGCGCAGCACCCGGCGGCACCGTCCCCGCCGAGCTGACCGATCAGGTGCATCCTCATCTGCTGTGCATGAAAGGAACCAACCATCACCCGCCACGCTGCATCGCACTGCGTGGCGAAGTAGGCAAGCAGGTTAGCTGTACGATTTACGAGCAGCGTCCATCGACCTGCCGCGAATTCAATGTGTATGAGCTGGACGGCTCGCCAAATATGCGCTGTTTCAAATTACGCGGGGTCGCGCCTTAGCAGCCGCTATTCCGCCGCGGAAACGATCGGAACAGCCTTGACATACAAATCTTCGAGACGCGCCTCATCGATCTCCAGCAGTCGCAGACAGACCATACCTAGCTTGGACCATTCCTCGGTCAGGCTCAGGCCCAGCTGACGCTGCACGATATGTTCCGCGAATTGCGACGTTGCGATCAGCCTCCGGCTCAACATCGGCAATTCGAATTCGGCAGACTCCAGCGCCGTCACATCGTGGTGGTTGCGGATCGCAAGGCAGATCTCTTCCGGCAACCACCAGCTCTGTGCCAGTATGCAACCGACCATCGCGTGATTGGTCGGCAGCTGCATTTCCTCGATCTCGGTAAAGCCGAGCACGCTATCCTGATTGGCTGCCGCCAGCGTCTCGCCGTAACGCGCAAAACGGCCGAGCAACACCGGAATGCCGCAGTCGCGGAACAAGCCAAAGGTGTAGGCATCCTCGGCCAGCAGGCCGGCAATCAGAAGCTGCTGCGCCAGCCAGCCCGAGACGCGTGCGATGCGCGCGGAAGCATCCCAGAAACGCTCCAGATTCAGCACATGGGGGAATGCGTTGCGCAAGATGATGCCCGCCACGGCACGGCTGGACGCCTTCAGGCCGAGTATTGCAAGCGCCTCATTCACCGAACGCACGCGTTGACGCATGCCGAAATAGGGAGAGTTCGCGGTTTTGATCAGACTCGCCGACAGCGCGACATCCGCGCCGATGATGCCGACCAGACGTTTGTAATCCGGCTCATCCTTGCCGGCCTCGGCCATGAAGCGATCCAGTATCCCCGGACAGGGCGGGATGCCGAGATCCATGATGGCGCGTTCGAACAGGCCGTCTAACGGCGTTGCGGCATCCTGCAGATTCTCACTCATATGTGTTCCTTGTATTTAACCAAGACAGCATAGCCTCTTCAGGCATTGGCCTTGCGTAGAAAAAGCCCTGGATCGCATTCACACCCGCATCCAGCAGCACATCGATTTGCTCCATCTTTTCACAACCTTCGGCGACGATGGTCATGCCCAGATCGTGTCCAAGCCGGGTCATCGCCCTGACGACGGACAGCGCCCGCTGATCCTCGGGCAGCACCGTGACAAAAGCGCGGTCCAGTTTGAGTTTTCTTGCCGGGATATCCTTGAGGCTGGCCAGACACGAATATCCGGTGCCGAAATCGTCGATCGCCAAGCTGACGCCCGATGCAATGACATTTTTCAGGTTGTTTTGCACGATCTCGGAAATATCCATGAACAGGGATTCTGTCAGCTCCAGCTCGACCAGCTCCGGCCTGACATTGGAGCAGATCAGCGCCGCATTCAGCGCATGGGAAAACTTTGACGAACCCAGCTGCGCGCGCGAGACATTGATCGCGACCTTGGTACCACAACCTGCATCCTGCAGCCTCCGCGCATACATCGCCCCCTGCAACAGACTCCATTCTCCGAGGCGGACCACGAGCCCGGTCTTCTCCGCGACCGGGATGAATTTTGCGGGAGGAATGTCTCCCCCGTTTACCGAGCAGCGCATCAGCGCCTCTACCGCTTCGACATTGCCATCGGCACGGATGATGGGCTGGTAATTCAGACAGAATCCACCGTTTTCCAGCGCGGCATGCAGCAGATTTTCAATCGCCAGTTCCTCGCGAGCGAGCATGATGCCCAGCCGCCCCGGAACCGGTTCGTCGCCCGAACACACCACGGTGTTTCCGCCCCTGTTTTTGGCTGCGAGCATCGCCCGGTCGGCGCGCTCCAGCAAGCTGACCGGCGGTTCACCGGCCTCACAGACCGCGACACCGACACTCGCCGTTGGCCGCAGAATCAGGTTGCTCACCGGCAGCGGCTCTTCGACGGTGGCTGCAAGCTCGCTGGCGAGCCGCAACGCCTCGGTGCGATTGCAATCCGGCACGAGAAACACAAACTCATCCCCGCCCACACGGGAGGTTATGACGCGCCCGTTCACCCGCTCGCGGAAACGCGCGGCCAGATTTTCAAGCACCTCGTCCCCGCCCGGATGGCCGAACGATTCATTGACCTGCCCGAAGCGATCCAGGTCTACCCATATCGCGGAAAGCGGACGCCCGCTGGCATGCGCATCGGCAACAAGCCGCCCCGCCGATTGCATGCAGCCAAATCGATCCAGCAATCCCGTGAGATGATCTATACTGTCCACGCTTCAACACGATGTCATGCGCAACCACGCGCAAATGACAGAATAAACCAAACACGGAGTTTTGTGCGCATCGTCAGCAACAACCCAACCTCACAGACCACCGGCACAAGATCAGACTCCTTCTTCTCATGAACAGATCAAAAGACGAATATTATCTGCGCGCAGTCACCGAGCTGGGCGATACCCGCAAGATCATTGCCAACCAGGACATCCATGCACGCAACGGAATGCTGCTGGTCGCGTCGGGCGTAAGCATCACCAGCAAGCTGTATGAGCGTCTGGTGCAACATGTCCTGCTGAAACCGCTGGACATGTCGCTCTCCGCCGAGGCAATGGTCAATCCGGAGACCATCTGGAACGATCTGCAGGAACTGGTCCGTCAGAACCCCAAACTGGAGCGGATGATCGACATCCTGAATCAGGGAGTATCGCTGCAGCAGACTGTCCATGCCATCCCGATACCCGCGCCGCTCGCTTTCAAACTGACGGTGGCACGGGAAAAATTCCCCGCCATTTATCGCCACTCCCTGTTGATCCTGGTCATCAGCCTCTATCTGGCGCGATGCGACAGGATGTACCCGGCCGATGAGGCATGCCTGGCCACCGCGGCGTTGTTTCATGACATCGGCCTGATGCATATCAGCCCCCTGCTGCTCGATCCCGGGCACGTCATGAACAGCGAGGAACGGCGCCACCTCTACACCCATCCGCTGATGGCCTATCTGCTGTTGCGTGAATTTCCCGAGTTGTCCGGCTCCATTGCCGACGCGGTGCTCGAACACCACGAAAGTCTGGATGGCCGGGGTTATCCGCGCGGCCTGTCCGGCAGCAAGATCAGCCGCCATGGGCAAATACTCGCGGTTGCGGAAGTCTCCGCCAGGGCTTACGAATCCGGCACTGCGGCATGGACGCGCCAGAAGCTGGAAGTGGTGCTCAAGCTGAATGCCCGGCAGTACGGGAGCGGACTGATCGGATATCTCAAATCGGTATGGGACAGCAACGATGCGGAAGCCGATACGGTCGACCACGACGAGATCGTCTCCCAGGTGGTGCTGATCGCAAAACTGTTCGAGGAATTCGACCGGCATGCCGATGTCGGGCGGGGAAATATGATCTACGATTTTGCGCAAACCCGGTTTTCCGAATTGAGGGTGTCATTGCTGGATGCCGGCTTCAACCCGAACGATCCGGAAGAGTTGATCCAGCGCTTTGCCGACGATCCGGGCTGCATGGCCGAGTTTGCGCCGCTGCTGGAGGAAACCCTTTGGCAGATCAGATCCATCGTGCGCGATATCCCGCAACGCTGGCCGGACAAGATCGACGGCGTGATTTCGCAGACGAGAAAAGAGGAATACGCCTGGATCAGCATGATGGAACTGCTGCTGATGTCCGCATAAACCCGCCAAATGACGCCAACCACACGATGAACCCGGCCTGCCAATCCAAACGCCCGCATCGAGCCGACACCGGCCTGCTCCAGCGGTTGATGCTGTTGCTCGCCGTGCTCGTGCTGGCTGCTGCCTGCAGCAAGGCCAAACAGCCTGCGATCCCGGCAGGCAGCCCGGTACTGGCGCTGGGAGACAGCCTGACCGAAGGTGTCGGCGTGAAACCCGAACAAGCTTGGCCCAGGCTGCTTTCAGGCCGCACCGGCTGGATCGTGATCAACGGCGGGATCAGCGGCGACACGAGCGGCGCCGCGTTGCAGCGTCTGCCGTCGCTGCTGGAGGAACACACCCCGGTGCTGGTGCTGATAACACTGGGTGGCAACGACATGCTGCGCCGCCTCCCGCAGCAGGAGACTGTCGCCAATCTGGAAACGGCCATCGCGATGATCAAGGCGCACGGCGCCAAACCGGTGCTGCTGGCGACACCCAACCCCAGCCTGATGGGCGCGGTTTTCCAGAACCTGTCGGCGCCCGACTTTTACCGGAAAGTGGCCGATGCGCAGCAGGTCCCGCTGATCGAAGATGCGATCGCCGATGTCCTGTCCGATCCGCAACTGAAAGTCGACCAGTTGCACCCCAATGCAGCGGGACACGCACTCTTGTCGGAAAAGATTTTCGACGAACTGAAATCGATCGGCTACGCCCGCTAGCGGAAAACCGGGTGTTATCCGTCCCGGCTTGGGCAAACCGTATCATCCCACCTCATATTTTTCGCCAGGTCATAGCACTCCAGGCGCAGCGGAACTGACCTCACGAGCTAGCCAAAACAGGCCGACTCCGGTACATTCCCTTCGTCATTTATTGCAGCGCCCCGTCAGCTCAACTGGAGCATAGTCGGGCAACCAGGGCCGGTAATCATGGAAACCAGAACGGAACATGATTCATTTGGAGATATCGAAGTGCCCGCCCTGCGTCTTTGGGGAGCACAGACACAACGTTCGCTGTTGCATTTCCACATCTCAACCGAGCGCATGCCGGACGAGCTCATCCACGCGCTGGCAGAAGCCAAACGGGCCTGTGCCTGTGCCAACCGCGATCTCGGCTTGCTGAAAACCGAAAAAGCCCGGGCGATCATCCAGGCCGCAGAGGAAGTGCTGCAGGGCTTGCACGGGGAAGAGTTTCCCTTGTCTGTCTGGCAGACCGGCTCGGGCACCCAGAGCAACATGAACATGAACGAGGTGCTGGCCAATCGAGCCTCCGAGCTATTGGGAGGCGAACGCGGCATCAAGCGACTTGTTCATCCGAACGATGAAGTCAATCTGGGTCAATCGTCGAACGACATTTTCCCGACGGCGATGCATCTTGCTGCGGCGACCGGCATCACCCGCAGCGTACTGCCTGCATTGATCGCGTTGCGCATGAGTTTAGCCGCCAAATCCAAAGAATTCGCGGATATCCTCAAAGTCGGGCGTACGCATTTGCAGGATGCCACCCCGCTCACGCTCGGCCAGGAATTCTCCGGTTATGTCGCGCAACTGGAACATGCGGAACGCGCCATCACAGCCACATTGGGCGCGCTCTGTGAATTGGCCGTTGGCGGAACGGCGGTGGGCACCGGATTGAATACCCATCCCGAATTCGGGCCGCGAGTCGCTGCCGAATTGGGCAAGCGTATGGATCTGCCGTTCAGGAGCGCTGCAAACAAATTCGCCGCACTGGCTGCACACGATGTCTTGGTCAATGCCCATGGCGCACTCAAGACGCTCGCCGTCGCGCTGATGAAGATCGCCAACGACATACGCTGGATGGCTTCCGGGCCACGCTCGGGTCTGGGCGAGATTCGCATTTCCGAAAACGAGCCGGGAAGCTCCATCATGCCGGGGAAAGTGAATCCGACCCAATGCGAAGCACTGACCATGTTGTGCTGCCAGGTCATCGGCAACGATGTGGCGCTCACCATAGGCGGTGCATCGGGAAATTTCGAACTGAACGTCTGCAAACCGCTCATCGCCTGCAGTTTTTCGCAAAGCATCCGCCTGCTGGCGGACGGTATGGCCAGCTTCGATCAATATTGCGTGCGCGGCATCGAGGCCGATCGCCAGAGGTTGAACGGACTAATGCAACAATCCCTGATGCTGGTGACTGCACTGGTTCCTCATATCGGATATGACCGCGCAGCCGAGATCGCGCAGCTTGCACAGCGCGATGCATGCACGCTCAAACAGGCGGCACTCTCTCTGGGATATGTCACGGCAGAGGAATACGACCGCTGGGTGGTGGCTGACGCGATGACGCACCCGACAACGCAACTCAATACTTGACTATTAAGGTTGGTTATGTATAGTGGGGGCGCATAACCCGCAATGGCGTCCCGACTGCCATGCATCGCGCAACTCATTGTTTCAGCGTGAGTTGCGTTGAAACCATGACGACAAACCAGCGAACTCCATGCGAGTGTGGTGACCAACCGCTACGAAATGGAGGATGCCATGACTGCCTTTTTCGGAATAGATGCGCGCAACGCGCAAGGTTTCATCGACAACAACACGGTCTGCCTCCCCCACGCGCCGGATGGAAAATTCGACCTGCACGCCATTGTTTTGCCGATCAAGAACGAAGATCTCGTCTTCATCAAGCAGTGCGCGCCGCAATCCAGCCTGCATATCCAGGCGATAGGGGTGGTGCAGTCGGATTTTCCCACACGGATCGGCGCCGAGGTATGCCTGCCGGTCGAATGGGTGTGGCAGGGCGAGAAAGTGCTGGATCATCTCGATGAAGTTCTGTCGCTGTGCGGCGAGGCGCTCTACGAAGAACACAACATCATGGTGCAAAGGGAGATCATCGACTTGCTGCCCGAAAAGCATCAATCCCCCCCGGAGTGGTGAGTCCCCCGGCGTGCAGACGAGTCGGAACATGGTTGGAGGTGAACATGCCCACTGCAACCAAACAATTGGACGAACTGATAGGCCGAGAACGGTTTGGTAACAACGCTGGAAACCGATACAGTTCCGCGCGGCTTGAACGAGGGGGCCAATCGTTGGCCCGCGCCACGGCGCACGTTTTCAGATTGGAACCTGCGCTGGATCCACCTACCCACGAGGATTGGCTCACACCCGCTGAGGTTCAATCAGGGCAAGGTGCAAGTCGAGACGAAGTCAACACCGACTGCACCGTTCAATTAACCGCTGACAAGGAGAACATCATGAGCAGCATATGGCGCAGCATCCTGACTTTCATCGCGATCTTTGTGGCCATCGTTGTGCTCGGCATGATCTTTTTCGCCGCACACTGAAACCGGAGCGCTGCTGCGTGGTGGTGGAGGTGATCAGGATCGAACTGACGACCTTCTGATTGCGAACCAGACGCTCTCCCAACTGAGCTACACCCCCACGACAGCAAAATCCTAACGGCAAATCCCTTGCCTGGGAAGAGGTGGCTCTGCGTCGCAGCAGACATGCGACAGGCTACCGGGCCAACCCTGCCACTGCGTCAGGCGCGGCGTTAGCACGCATCGGTCCCGTGCAGCGTCACCACGATGCGTCGGCTGCCACCGTGGTTGCGGTGTTCGCACAGGTAGATGCCCTGCCAAATGCCCAGCGCCGGGCGACCATCCGTGACAGGGATGTTCAGACTGTTGCCGAGCAGGCTGGATTTGATATGCGCGGGCAGGTCGTCAGCACCCTCGTCCTGATGCCGGTAGTAAGGCTGGTCTTCCGGAACCGCGCGGTTAAAGTAGCTCTCGAAATCCTGGCGCACCGTCGGGTCGGCATTCTCGTTGATCGTCAGCGAAGCCGAGGTGTGCATGATGAACAGGTTCATCATGCCGATCCTGAAATCGCGCAGCTCAGGCAATTCGCGCAACAGCTCGCCGGTGATCAGGTGGAAGCCGCGCGGCTTCGCTGGCAGGCAGATCTCTTTCTGCAGCCACATATCAACGCGCCATGCTCAACATGCGATCCTGTCACGGGGTTCATCCACACGGATCGCTTCGCCCTCGATCACCTCGCCGTCGAACGTTTCGCCGACAAAGGCCTCGCGCTGCGCCGTCGCACCTTGATGAGCAAAGTCCTGCATCCGCGCCCGCATCTGTTTGCGGATCGCGCGCGTCTTCCACCACAGCAAGGCAAACGCCACGACAGCAACGCACAGCAGCACCGTCAGCAACACCGCCGAAAACATCAGCGCCAGGCCAGCCAGCGCAAGCGTCGTGACGAACGCCACCGCCTTGCGTAACGGGTTGGCCGAGCGCGACCGGGGATAAGAGATATATTTGATTTGCATCGCGCCATTTTATCCCATCCAGGCTGCGAGGGCGGTGACGATTGAGCACGAACGGTGTTAAGACTTCACTTCACCGAATCAATAGTCCAACACAAAACCAGGCATACCGGGCTTCCTCTTTGCCGTCACCGGATAAAAAGTCGAACGTTGAGTTAAAATTCGCATCACTTTCCGCAATCAACTTCAAACCCGCTTTTATTCCCGCCTCTCATTCCCCGATGCCTATCATCCACTTCCGCCAGCGCCTGCATTCACCCTCGCACCCCAAAGACCGGCTACAGCGCAAGAGTCCCAGTCTAGAATGCAGATTGAAACCATGAAGCCGCATTTGACAGAACGTGACGGCATCCTCGCATTGCAGTTTGATGAGTGGTCGATACAAAGCGCAATGAGCATCGATGGCCCGGATGAGCTAGTCATCCCCTATACCCGGGTGATGATGAGTTTTCTGTTGCTAGCGCCGTCGCCCCAGCATATCGCGATGATCGGCCTGGGCGGCGGCTCGCTGGCGAAGTATTGCTACCGCCATTTACCTGACAGCGATATCACCGTTGTCGAGATCAACCCCGCCGTGATCGCGTTGCGCAATGAATTCGCCATCCCCGCGGACGATGCGCGCTTGCGGGTGTTGCTGGGCGACGGTGCCGCGTGGGTAGCCGATGCCTCCACCCGGCCGGATGTGCTGATCGTGGATGGCTTCGATGCGGATGGATTGCCCGCCCAATTATGCAGCCAGCGCTTTTACGATGATTGCTACACCTTGTTGGCCGATAACGCCGTCATGGTCGCCAACCTGTGGCACGGCTACCCGCAGCACGATGAATTCCTTGCGCGTATCAGCAATAGTTTTTCAGGGAACATGCTGATCGTCGATGCGGAGGATGGTTACAACAACATCGTGTTCGCGGTGAAAAGCACCGCGTTCCCGCCTTCCGCCTCCACGATACGGCACCGCGCCAAATCACTGTTCCTCTCGCACCCGTTGAATTTTCAGGCGCAAGCCAACCAGCTCATTCGCGCCCTGCCCGTCTGCGCGGCTTGAAGACCGCCTGCCGCACGGCTGATTGTACCCACCGCACGCGCGCGTATAATGCGGGCTGCATACATCAGGCCTGTCCGCGAAACATCGCGGGATGGCCACCCGCTTCGATACTGACAGAGGGATCGCATGAATCCAGACAACAAAGAACACCGTCATTATTCACGCACCCCATTCAACACGAATGTGGAGCTGGTCTTCCAAACCGATACAGTGCCCCACCGCGCGCATATGCTGGACATCTCGCTGAAAGGCGCATTGCTTGAAACAATGCAACCCATGCCGAGAGCGTACCAGGACAAGCTGTGCGCCCTGACGCTCGTACTCGGTCGGGACGCGGGCAATATCACAATGAATGGCAGGGTCGTCCACCAGCAGGGGCAACGCATCGGGATCGAATGCCTGAGCATCGACGTCGACAGCATCACCAACCTGCGGCGCTTGATCGAGCTGAATCAGGGCGATGACACCCTGATGAACAAGGAACTGGCCGAGATGTTAAAGGGGGCTGCGACAAACGCCAGCGCGGGATGAGATGGTGCGACCCGGTGTCCCACGTCCGATCATTTCAAACCGGATTCGCCGACCTTTCATCCGCTCCGCCATTTTTTCAAGCCCGTTTTGATTCTCGCCCCCGACTCCCCGATGCGCATCACCCACCTCCGCCAGCGCCTGCACGACTTGGGCGCCAAACCCTGCCACGAAGACAGGCTGCTGCGCGGCTGGAGCCAGCTCTGCTCGTACGACAGGAAGCACAGCCCCGCAGAAAATTTTTTTCCGCTGGCGTTGCGCAATGCGTTGCCCGCAATCGAGGATGAGTTGGCCGGACTGGCGCGGCTGCACGGCGAGTATCCGGCTGATGACGAAGTGGCCCGGCTGCTGGTGGAACTGGCCGATGGCCAGATGGTGGAGAGCGTGCTGCTGCCGCGCGGCGGCCTGTGCGTCTCGACGCAGGTGGGTTGCGCCGTGGGATGCGTGTTCTGCATGAGCGGCCGCGATGGCCTGATTCGCCAGCTCGGCAGCGCCGAGATCGTCGCCCAGGTGGTGCTCGCGCGTAAACGCCGCGCGGTGAGCAAGGTGGTGTTCATGGGCATGGGCGAACCGGCGCACAATCTCGACAACGTGCTCGAAGCGATCCAGCTGCTCGGCGCCCAGGGCAACATCGGGCACAAAAACCTGGTGTTCTCCACGGTGGGCGATGTGCGCGTATTCGAGCGCCTGCCACAGGAAAAAGTGAAGCCTGCCCTCGCCCTTTCGCTGCACAGCACCGATGCGGCACTGCGCGCCAAGTTGCTGCCGCGTGCACCGCAGATCACTAGCGAAGAGCTGGTGGAACGCGCTGAGGCATATGCCCGCGCGACCGGCTATCCGGTGCAATATCAATGGACCCTGCTCGCAGGCGTCAACGACAGCGACGCCGAGCTGGAGGGCATCGCCCGCTTGCTCGCCGGGAAATACGCGGTGATGAACTTCATCCCGTTCAACGAGGTCGATGGGCTGGCCTATCGCCGCCCATCGTCCGAACGGATCGCGGCCATGGTGCATACGCTGAAGCAGCAGGGCATCCTCGCCAAGATACGCGATTCGGCAGGACAGGAGATCGAAGGAGCGTGCGGGCAGTTGCGGGCGCGCGCTGAAAAAACCAGATCCGGCAGCCGGATAGTCAAAACCATCCGGCTCGGGTAAATTTCCGTCACCGCCGCCGGCGGCTATTCAGGAAAGGAGATCATCTTGAGTCTGGTCAACATCTCGGCATCATCGCTCATTCCGGCCCCGCCGCAGCGCGTGTACGACATCATCGCCGATTACCGGAACGGCCACCCGCACATCATCCCGCCCAAGCATTTCCGTAACCTGGTCGTCGAGGAAGGCGGCATCGGCGCGGGAACGAAGATCCGCTTCGAGATGGTCCTGCTCGGCAAGGTTCAGCAGGCGCAGAGCGTCATCACCGAACCGGAAGCGGGACGCGTGCTGGTTGAATCCACCACCGATGGCCTTGCCGTCACCCGCTTCATCGTCGAACCCCACGATGGCGGAAAAACATCCCATGTGACCATATCGACGGAGCTGAAAAGCCAGGGGCTGATCGGCAACGCGATCCTCCGATTCCTGTTCAGGCGCATCTATGCCGAAGAGCTCGCGCTGCTCGCGGAATATGCGGTTCGCGGGGCACGGCGATCCTGAGCAAGCAGCCGGAGGCCGCTTATTTGCCGGCGATGCTGGCGTCTTCAACCAGCAGCGGGTACATGTAGCCGCCACCGAAATCCCGATTCAACACCACCACGCCGGAAATGGTGACCTGGTCGCCGACACTGGCGATTTGCTTGCTGGTGAAGATCAGGTTGTTGGTGTTGGCGTCGCCCGTGCCATCCTGAACATGAATGAAGTTGCGCTTCATGATGCCCCTGTTGACCTTCACCACCTTGCCCTGAACGCTGACTGTCTGGCCAGCGAGGGTCGCCATGTTCTCATTGACGGCAGCGACGGTCTTCAGATTGTCTGCCGCGCTCGCGTTGAATGAAGCCAGCCCCAGTGTGCAGACCAGCCCGGCGAATACGATGGATCGCATCTTCATAAAAACTCCTGATATGGTTGAAAGTCGGCAATGCAATGCCTGCTGCCAGTATAGCTGGTCGCATCAACCACGAACAAATGCATTGCACCGGTCCGCCGCGCAGATGCGGCCGCGAACCCCGCCCGCTGCGCGAACGGCCTGGGCAATTCGGCCGGCATTACCGTTCAAAAACAAGGCTGTAAAATCACCCGAGCCAGCCCGAACGATCTTCACACAAAGCCGGTTTATTGGAGTAGCATGGCTCTTCCTTAACCACGATAAGGAGTCCTATCATGCCCAAGTCACATCATTCCAGCAGAGATAAAGACATGAAAAAGAAACCCCAGATGACGCTGAAGGAAAAGAGGATGGCCAAACATGCGAAGAAGCATAGCCAGGATGTCCAGACTCTCGTCACTCCCGCCACGCCAATGACTCATTGAGCGCTTTGCCGGTCATCGACTGATCCAGAAAGTAAAAAGCCCGGCATTGCCGGGCTTTTTTTGCCGCATCCTCCACAAACACTTCGC
Source organism: Nitrosomonadales bacterium (assembly GCA_016197305.1). GTDB lineage: Bacteria > Pseudomonadota > Gammaproteobacteria > Burkholderiales > Gallionellaceae > Gallionella. The sequence goes on from JACPVZ010000001.1 coordinate 13,511, forward strand.
GCTGAGGCGCTCCATCGGCTGTTTCGGCGGCTGTTTCGGCGGCTGTTTCGGCGGCTGTTTCGGCAGCCGATTCGGCGCTGTTATCTACCGACCGCCAGCCTGGAGGCCGGATTCAATAAGGCCGCCTCATCGCTCAGGATATGCGCCGCCTCTTCCAGCAAGATGTCCCGGGCATTCTTGCCCGCATTCTCGATGGCCTTGTTGGCATCAAGATCGCGCTCGCTGAACAACAGGCCGTCGTCTTGTTGCAGATGAGTCTCCGCCTTGGCCGTTGTCTTGCCAGAACTGCCCGCAGTTTTTTCACGGCGCTTTTCGCGCGCCTCCTGTTCGTTGCGCTGCTTGCGTCGCTCTGCCTCATTCAGCGAAAGCTGGTTTTTCTGACGCAATTCATTGAACTCGGCAATATCCTCCTGCAGATATTTGAAGTCCGGATCATGACTGATCCGCTTGTCGTGATTGGCAATCAACCTGGGCACGATACCGCTCAGATCGCCGGACGGGGTATAGTCCAGCGCCTTGATCTGCGTCCAGGGCAAGGCATTGTCAAAACTGGATTCACCGAACTGTTCGGTATCGCTGATCGCCAGCAGCCTGACATCGGGGATCACACCGCGCAGCTGGGTGGTTCCGCCATTGATGCGGAAAAACTGGGCAATGGTCATCTTGATATCGCCCAATACCGGCTTTTCCTTCCTGGTCATGCGATCCAGGCTCGCCACGGTTTGCACCGTGCCTTTGCCATAACTGGGCTCACCGATCACGATCCCGCGACCGTAATCCTGTATCGCAGCCGCGAATATCTCCGAAGCCGAAGCCGAGGCGCGATTGATCAGCACCGCCAGCGGGCCATCCCACGCCATCCCTGCATGGGTATCGCTCTCGACCGACACGCTCCCCTCGGAGTTGCGTTGCTGCACCACCGGGCCCTGATCGATGAACAGGCCGGTCAGCTCGATGGCTTCAATCAACGAGCCGCCGCCATTGTTGCGCAGGTCCATCAGCACACCGTCCACCCGCTCCATTTTCAGCTCGCCCAGCAGGCGTGACACATCCCGGGTCGCGCTCTTGAAATCCTTGTCGCCTTTCTGGCGGGCAGCGAAATCCAGATAAAAACCGGGCAGCGAGATCACGCCGATGCGCCGGGTCGCGTGCCCCTCCTTGACCTCGATAATGGATTTCTTGGCGGCCTGATTGTCCAGGCTGATCTTCTTGCGCACCAGGGAGATGAGCTTGTGTTTTCCGTCGGCACCGGCCTCAACAGGCAGCACATCCAGCACCACGACCGTGTCTTCATTGCCGCGAATCAAGGCCACGGTGTCGTCGATACGCCAGCCCATCACGTCAACGATGGGGCTGTTCTCGCCCTGCCCGACGCCGACGATGCGGTCGCCCGGCTTCAGCTTTCCGGACAGCGCCGCGGGACCGCCTGCCACCAGCTCGGTGATCGTGGTGTATTCGTCCCGGTTATGCAGCACCGCGCCGATGCCGATCAGCGACAGTTTCATCGAGATATCGAATTCTTCCGCAGCGCGCACGCCAAGATAATTGGTATGCGGATCGATCGAGGTCGTATAGGCATTCATGAAACTTTGAAACACATCGTGACTCTTGATCTTGGCCTGGCTGCCCAGCGCTTTCTCATAGCGCTTGTCCAGGGTTGCGACGATGATTTTGTCGTCCTTGCCTGCCAGCTTCAGGCGCAGCCAGTCGTTCTTGACCCGCTTGCGCCACAACTCGTCCAGCTCCCCGGAAGTTTTGGCCCATAGCGCCTGCTTGCGGTTGAACTGATAGGTTTCGTTCTGCCCGAAATCGAATCCTTTACCCAGCAGGCTGCGCGCATAGTTGTAGCGCTCCGCGAGGCGCTGCTGGTAGAGGTTGTAGATGCCGAACGGCACGCTCAGATCCGCCTTGCGTATTGCATCGTCGAGCCGGGTTCTGGCGCTGGAGAAATGATCGATGTCGGCCTGGATGAAATACACCTTCTCGCCATCCAGCGCCTTCAGATAGTTGTCGAAGATCTGCGCAGACAATCCATCGTCAAGCTCCATGTGCCGGTAATGATATTGGTTCAAAAACTGGGAAGCCAAAAAGGCCGTCTGTGTCTGTTGCTTCTGCGGCTCAAGAATCTGAACTGCCTGGGCAGGATTGAATGCCGCCAGCGAAAAGACCAGCGCCAGCCTCAGTAATTTATTTTTCATGGGAATATCCAGAACGACAAAAAGTACAGCACCTGTTTTTCAAACGACTCGTCATCGACAGCATCAAAGACCTCAAGTTCGATATGCTATCCGAATATTTGTGCGGCGAGGGTCAGCTGGTTATGCATGGTTTCATAATATACAGCCCTTGACCGGCCCGCCCCAAATCACGCGCGTCGACCGGGATGATGGCCATGCTCGAAAAAACGAAGAAAAGCACGCTGTCTCAAGGGCAGAAGCCGGATCGGTATCTAGCTGATTGAATGGACTGGATTCCCGCTTGGCTGCAAGCCAGTTTACCCTGAACTTGTCGAAGGGCGGGAATGACAAACCAGACTGGTTCTGCGCCTTTCTATATCTTTCGGCATATGGTTCTTGGACGGGAATTGAGGTAGGGTTGCGTCAAACAACACGCTGAACACGCACCCGCCATGAGTTCAAACCCACTTTCCGCCGTCGAACCCTGGAACCTCGTCGCCGACGGCTACGCCGAAACCACCATGCTCATCTTCGAGCAATTCGCCGACGAAGCCATTGCCGCCAGCAAACTCAAACCGAATTCAACCGTGCTCGATGTCGCCTGCGGGCCGGGCACCTTGGCGCTGCGGCTTGCACACCATGCGGCGCAAGTACACGGCATCGACTTCTCCGAAGCCATGCTCGCCGTGTTCCAAAAGAAGATCGAACAAGCCGGACACCGCAACATCGCCCTGCACTGCGGCGATGCGCAGCCCCTGCCCTATGCGGACGCAACCTTCGACGCCGCCTTCTCGCTGTTCGGCCTCATGTTCTTCCCCGACAGGCAAAAAGGCTTCGCCGAAATCTACCGCACCCTCAAACCGGGTGGCAGCATCGCCATCACCAGTTGGGCGCCCGTGGACCAATCACCCGCCATGCAAACCATGTTCGGCGCACTGCGCGCCATCAAGCCCGACCTGCCGCAACCGCAACGCTCCGTCACCACACTGGAAAACCCCGAACTCTTCAAACAGGAGATGCAGGAAGCCGGATTCCGCAACATCGAGATACGTAACGTCACCAAAGCCTTCCCCGTCGGCAGCACCATCGAATTCTGGGACAACATGGTCAAAGGCAGCGCCCCGATACAGATGATGAAGAAGAGATTGGGCGAAGAGTTGTGGCGCGAGAAGGAAAAGCTTGCGCTGGCCTGGCTGGAAGAGACGCTACCTACGCTAAAGGGGCCGCTGACTTCGGATGCGTGGCTTGGGGTGGGAATTAAGTGAGGCGACAATTCTTGCAATTGAAAATAATTCAGGACCTGACTCGTAACAATTTAGGGAATAAGAAATGAAATACGATATTCATGGCCCATTCGAAATTACCCGCTCCGGAAACCTAGTCGATAGGGCTGCGAAAGCAAAGCGAGACTTCTGGGAAAATGTGGATACCAAAGTTGAGGGACTTCCTGATGCAGTAGGGTGTTATGTCTTTTGTGTGGGCAAAAAACCGTGGTACGTTGGTCTTGCTGAAAAGCAGAGCTTCAAAAAAGAATGCTTCCAGCCACATAAGATTAATGCATTCAATTCTGCTTTAGATAAGATGAAAGGCAAGCCATATTTAGTTTTCATAAGCAAGCTAACACCAAATGATCACTTCGCAAAGCCAAGTGTAAATGGGCATAAAGCCACTAAAGTTCTCGAAGATATGCTCATAGGTATGGCTCTAGCAAAGAATGATCGACTCGAAAATATAAAAGGAACCAAGTTCATGAAAGAACTGGTAGTACCTAGAATCCTCAACACCCCACAGGGTAAAGCCAAAAAAACTTCCGTGCAATTTCTTAAAAAAACATTGCGGACATGAACCCTCATTAATTGCAGATCGCAATCCTTGAGGCTGAAAACAATGACCATACAGCGTGGCGCGAAAAGGAATAGCTTGCGCTGGCTTGGATGGAAGAGACACTGCCTGCACTGAAGGGGCCGCTGACTTCGGATGCTTGGTTGGGGGTGGGTATCAAATATGAGCCACTCAACAAAGAACCGTAATCCGAAATTATTCCAAAGGAGTTGTTATGAGACTTGATAGCGTCAAAGTAAATAATTATTGCTCGTGCCTATCAGTGCCTGTGGACCTGTCAGACTTTAATCCAATAGTTGGATATAACAACTCAGGAAAATCAAATATCCTTAGGGCAATAAACTGGCTCTTAAAAAAGTCAGTACTGACGAAGCATCATTTTCATATTCCTAATGATCCTGTAACTGTAGAGGGTGTGATTTCTGGAATTACCGCTTCACTGCCATTGCTTCCCGTAAACCAGCAAGCGCAAGTTTCACCGTACATTAATAACGACAAACTCATAATTCGCAGAAGGCAAGATCAACCGAATTGCGCCGCAAAAGACATCAAGCTAGACGTATTTGATCCTGCCACGAACGCTTGGAAACCCAATCCTACGGGCTTGGATAATGCAATTGGTGTGTTATTTCCTGAGCCAATATATATTGAGGCAATGGATGATGCCGCTGACGACGTTGGTAAGTTTGGTGCAAGAAATACAATTGGTCTGCTCCTAAAGTACACGCTTGAGCAGATTAAGACGCATAACGCAGCCGCAGTCACCACAGTGCAGCAGGCAATCCAAACAGTCGGCGACCTCTTAAACGGCCCCAATCGGATCAACCAGCTAGCCACCCTCGAAACGCAGGCAACAACTGCACTTGGAGCATTTTTCCCCGGGCTTGCCGTCCATCTAACAATTGAGACTCCTGAGCTAGATGAATTGTTTAAGGGTGCAACGCTTGATTTGTCTGACGCTGCTGGCGCGCAGCGACCATTTACGTCATATGGACACGGTGCACAACGTACGGTCCAAATGGCGATGATCCAACTTCTTGCACAGCAAGCGGTACAAGGTCAGCCTGCCCCAGGCACAGTGATATTGTTAATTGATGAACCTGAGCTGTATCTTCATCCACAAGCGGTAGAAATTCTAAAAGAATCCCTTCAGGTGTTATCGAGAGCAAATTTCCAAGTAATATTCTCGACCCATTCGCCATTATTTGCTGGCAAAGAAGAGGCGCTGAATACATCAGTCGTATATAAAAACGTAAATGGTGAAACTGCTGTTAGGCAAAAACTCGCCTCCGCAGCCACGTCTTTTTCTGCTCATCCACATCAGGCCGGTATGATTTTTTCTCTCCAGAATTCAACCTTCCTTCTTTTTTCAGAAAAGGTTGTCCTTGTTGAAGGTAAAACCGAGGCAATGCTTTTGCCAGATATGTATAGAGTAGTGCGTGGTACCAGCTTAGGCAGAAACAAAGTATGTATGGTGTCTGCAACAGGCAGTTCCTCGATCCCTCCTTTGCTGAGAGTACTCCGGGCCGTAGGATTTGCACCAAAGGCGATAGTTGATGTTGATTTTGTTTTCAGACAAGCCATCGCAGATGGTTTGATAGTTCAACACGACCCCGACATTGCAGCTTGCAAGGCGTGGTTTACAGCGAATGCAACTGCTGAAGGTTTTGTGCTTGATGCGTCAGGCTTGCCTCAAAGGGGGGGTGCATTGAGTGCCGAGGAGGCTTTTGAAGTTATGGCGGCGAACATGACGCCTGCAATTCAAAACTTACGAGCAAAAATGCTCCCCCACGAAATTTGGGTTTGGGAGAAAGGTGCCATTGAAGCGCACCTTGGTATTAAGAAGAATGATCAAGCACGCATTGAATTTTTAGGTGCAATGACCGCAAACAATAACTTGCATCACGCTACTGATGGCATCGAGCTTCAATCAGCACTAAATTGGATTTAGCTCACCAGGCGACAACAAAAACAACCCGAGCGGAATTGCATCTAAATGGAGCTGAACCATTCGACTCCGCCATCTTTGGTCTATGCGCACTGAGGAATAACAAATGGCTGATTATGACTTCCATCAACTCTCCCCACACGACTTCGAGCAGATGGCAAGAGACATCCTACAAGCCGAATTGGGTTTCAATCTTGAGAGTTTCAAAACTGGTAAAGATGGCGGGATTGATTTCCGGTATGCACAGTCAAATTCGAGCATAGTTGTCCAATGCAAGCATTACATACGAACCGGGCTGGCAGGACTGCTTCGCGACCTCGAAAAGGAAGCAATAAAGGTTCGCAACATTAAACCACTGCGTTATATCCTAGTAACTTCCGTACCACTCTCGCCCGCCAACAAGGACGATATCGTCAAGATCATCGGCGCAGACGTGCTGAATTTAGGCGATATATTAGGCCAAGACGATCTCAATAACCGACTTACCCAATACCCAGCGATTGAGGAAAACCACTATAAACTTTGGCTGGCGAGCCGCGCCGTGTTTGATCGGGTTCTAAATAATTCCATAATTACACAAAGCGAATTCAAAGTTCGAGCCATCTATAAAGACATACCACGTTATGTCCAGAGCAATGCCTTCCCACGAGCGCTCAAAATATTAAACAGTGATCGAATCGTAATCATCGCCGGTGCCCCAGGTGTAGGGAAAACCACACTCGCCAACTTGCTGCTCTACGAGCATCTTGAAAAAGGATATCAGGCTGTCGTCATTCAACGTGATATTCAAGAAGGCCAAACCTTATTTCAGGAAGGCAAGCCTCAAGTCTTCTACTACGACGATTTCATGGGAACGACTTTCTTGGGTGATCGTGGTGCAGGGTTTAATCATAATGAAGATCGCACTTTGATTGATTTCATCGCTACGGTACGTGCATCACCCAATGCGCGATTGATACTGACTACACGTGAACATATCTTCCGCCAAGCACTCGATAAATCAGAGCGCATACGTCATTCAGATATTGGCGATCACAAGATAATTTTGCATATGACCGATTACACTTTCGGGCAGCGGGCCGAAATTCTTTACAACCATCTTTACTTTAGTGAGCTACCCGCAGAATACCAAAATGAACTTTTGCGGAATGAGTTCTATTTTCAAATTATCAAGCACCACAAATACAACCCAAGATTAATAGAGTGGCTTTCAACATACCGGCGCGTAAAGAATGTAGCTGTCGAAAAATATGTAGCTTTTGTACAAAATCTTTTGCAGGATTCATCTGAAATCTGGCGGCATGCTTATGATAATGAGATTAGCGACGCAGGCCGATCTCTTCTACTAGCTATTTTTTCCCTAAACGGCATGACTACTGTTGCCAACTTGGAAAACGCCTTCACTGCATTGCATGCAATTCGCGCAACACGATATGGATTTCAGCGCCGCCCAGAGGACTTTCGGCTCGCATCTCGTGAACTTGCAGGCACTTTTATCAAGCATACCTCAACGAGCAATGTCGAGGTTCTCGACCCTTCGGTCCTTGATCTCCTAAATGCCGTGATTCGAGACACAGCAGATAACGCCATTGATTTGATCTGTGGTGCGATAAGTTTTGCCCAAATCGAGCGTGTATGGAAGTTTGCAGAATCAGCGCAAGGGAAAACTGTAATGTCCGCCTTGTCACAAAACGTGGCGCAAGTTGCTGCAAGTATCAAGCCTCGCCTATTCGACTCTCGCAAAGTCATCATGGAGAAATGCATCACCGCCTATACAGGGACGACGTTTGAGAGACGGCTTGCCGTTCTTATAGAAATTGCTGATTGCTTCAAATCAGAACTCTTTCTACAACTTATCGAGGAGCTATTTGAACGATTGAAAGTTGAATGGCAAACAGAGGCAGTCAATATAGGCGACGGAATCGAAATCTTGAGGTCATTTAACAGAATTAGCTGGGCAGCCCTCGATGCAACACCAAAAATTATCTTAGGTTGTCGCGACGCAATCGTGACCGAAGCGGCTTGGGGGTGCTCTTCGGAAGATTTGAGAGAGCTCATCGCTGCACTACCAAGTGATGAGCTAGAGGAAGACCATGTGTTAGCCTCATTACAAAATGGCGTGAAAAAATATCAAATTAATTATTTCAAGGATGAACTGAAAGAATGCCGATCTACCTCCCAGTTCGACAGTCTACTTAGCGACTTGGAGGAATTTCGGAATACTTTAAAAATTGACACAAGCTCGGAAATAGAGAAGACGTTAGAAGCAAAAGAAGAGTTCGAAGAACATGAGGCAGCCTACGCTGATGCCATGCAAGATGAATGGAAAGAACGCCATTACGAAAGCCGCTCCGATGAGGCCAGCGTGCGCGAGATGTTTGGCTCTCTAACTTCCGCACCTAAATAATCCCCCACCCCATGGCCACCCTAATCCCCTCCCTCGGCACCGCCCGCTTCGATGCACGCGGCGAATTGCGTCTCGCCGAACGACTGAAAGATTGCCTCGAAGACAACGCCTGGGTGTGGCACAACATTCCGGTCGGGCCTTTCGGCAGGCATCCTGATTTCGTGACCTTACATCCGCAGCAGGGCATCGTGGTGCTAGAGGTGAAGGACTGGCGGCTGGATACGATAGCTAATGCGAACAGCAAGCAGGTCGAGCTGATAACTGATCGTGGCAATATGTCGGCTGCCAACCCTTTCGAGCAGGTGCGCAGCTACATGTTCAACGAGGTGGATACGTTGAAGCGCGATCCGCTGCTGGTCAACGAGGGCGGAAGCTTCAAGGACAAGCCAACAAGCTGGTGCGTGCCTTGCTTGGCAGCGCGGTTTGATTTTCAGCCGGCACAGAGTGTGTTGTACAGTCGGCTGCATGAGCGTTTGAGCCAGCCCAAACGATATTCACACAAAGCCGATTCATTGGAGTAGCATGAAACTGCGGTTCTTCCCTTAATCACGATAAGGAGTTCGATCATGCCCAAGTCACATCACACCAGCAAAGATAGAGACATGAAAAAGAAACCTCTGATGACGCCGAAGGAAAAGAGGATGGCTAAGCATGCGAAGAAGCATAGTCAGGATGTTCAGCCTCTTATCACTCCGACTACTCATTGAGCGCTCCGCTTTGATTGTCAGGCATCATTAAAAAGTCCGGCATCGCCGGGCTTTTTTGCTTGCAGCGACTGCTTACTTCTCGAACTTCATCACGCCACCCGTGCAACCCACCTTGATCCTGTCCTTCGCGGCGAAGCGCCCTTCCAGAATCAGCTTGGCCAGCGGGTTCTCCAGTTGCGCCTGGATCGCCCGCTTCAGCGGCCTTGCGCCGTAAACCGGATCGAAGCCCGCGTTGGCGATCTCGGCCAGCGCGGCATCGCTCACTTCCAGCGTCATCTCCATCGCGGCCAGACGCTTCTCCAGATACTGCAGCTGGATGCGCGCGATGGACTTGATGTTCTTCTCGTCCAGCGCATGGAACACCACCACCTCGTCGATGCGGTTGATGAACTCGGGACGGAAGTAGCTCTTCACCTCGCCCATCACCGCGAGCTTCACCACCTGGTAGTCGTCGCCGGACATGGTTTGTATCATCTGCGAACCCAGATTGGAGGTCATCACGATCACGGTGTTCTTGAAATCCACGGTGCGCCCCTGGCCGTCGGTCATGCGGCCGTCGTCCAGCGCCTGCAGCAGCACGTTGAATACATCGGGGTGCGCCTTCTCCACCTCGTCCAGCAGGATGACCGAATAAGGTTTGCGCCGCACCGCCTCGGTCAGCCCGCCGCCTTCCTCGTAGCCGACATAGCCGGGCGGCGCGCCGATCAGGCGCGCGACGGAATGTTTCTCCATGTACTCGCTCATGTCGATGCGGATCAGGTGATCTTCGGAATCGAACATGAATCCGGCCAGCGCCTTGCACAGTTCGGTCTTGCCCACGCCGGTGGGCCCGAGGAACAGGAAGGAGCCATACGGGCGGTTCGGGTCGCTCAAGCCTGAGCGCGAACGCCGGATCGCATCGGACACCAGGCGCACCGCCTCGTCCTGCCCGACCACGCGCTCGTGCAGCTTGTCTTCCATCGTCAGCAGCTTGTCGCGCTCGCCCTGCATCATCTTGCTGACCGGGATGCCGGTCGCACGCGACACCACTTCGGCGATCTCTTCCGCGCCGACCTGGGTGCGCAGCAGGCGGTTCTTGGGTTTGTTCTCTTCGTTGTGCACGGCTTCTTTCAGCTTGGCTTCGAGCTGCGGCAGCTTGCCGTATTGCAGCTCCGCCACCTCCTGCAACTTGCCCTCGCGTTGCAGTCGCACCATCTCGGCACGCACCTTGTCCATCTCTTCCTTCAGATGTGCGGTACCCTGTGCCGCGCCCTTCTCGGCCTTCCAGATATCTTCGAGGTCGGCGTACTCGCGCTGCAGCTTGCCGATCTCGCTCTCGATCAGCTCGAAGCGCTTCTTCGAGGCCTCGTCTTTCTCCTTTTTGACCGCCTCGCGCTCGATCTTGAGCTGGATCAGGCGGCGGTCGAGCCTGTCCATCACTTCGGGCTTGGAATCGATCTCCATCTTGATGCGCGCGGCCGCCTCGTCGATCAGGTCGATCGCCTTGTCCGGCAGGAAGCGGTCGGTGATGTAGCGATGCGACAGCTCCGCCGCCGCGACGATCGCCGGGTCGGTGATGTCCACGCCGTGGTGCAACTCGTAGCGTTCCTGCAGGCCGCGCAGGATCGCGATGGTGGACTCGACGGAAGGTTCGTCCACCAGCACCTTCTGGAAGCGGCGCTCCAGCGCGGCATCCTTCTCGATGTATTTGCGGTATTCGTCGAGCGTGGTCGCGCCGATGCAGTGCAGTTCGCCGCGCGCCAGCGCGGGCTTCAGCATGTTGCCCGCGTCCATCGCGCCCTCGGCCTTGCCCGCACCGACCATGGTGTGCAGCTCGTCGATGAACACGATGGTGCGGCCTTCGTCCTGCGACAATTCCTTCAGCACGGCTTTCAGGCGCTCCTCGAACTCGCCGCGATACTTCGCGCCGGCGAGCAGCGCCGCCATGTCCAGACTCAGCACCTTCTTGCCCTTCAGCGACTCGGGCACCTCGCCGTTGACGATGCGCTGCGCCAGGCCCTCGACGATCGCGGTCTTGCCGACGCCGGGTTCGCCGATCAGCACCGGATTGTTCTTGGTGCGGCGCTGCAGCACCTGGATCGCGCGGCGGATCTCGTCGTCGCGGCCGATCACCGGATCGAGCTTGCCCTGGCGCGCCCGCTCGGTCAGGTCGAGACAATATTTCTTCAGCGATTCGCGCTGGCCTTCGGCTTCCTGCGAGCCCACCGACTCGCCGCCGCGCACCGCATTGATCGCCTGCTCCAGCGGCGCACGCGCCACACCATGCTGCTTCAGCAGCCGCCCGGTCTCGCCCTTGTCGCCGGTCAACGCGAGCAGGAACATCTCGGAGGCGATGAACTGGTCGCCGCGCTTCTGCGCCTCCTTGTCGGTGAGGTTCAGCAGGTTGGACAGGTCGCGCCCGACCTGCACCTCGCCGCCATGCCCTTCCACCTTGGGCAGGCGGCTCACCGCGTCGTTCAGCGCGGCCTTCAGCGCATTGACGTTGCCGCCCGCGCGCGCCAGCAGCGATCCCGCGCCGCTGTCGGCATCGTTGAGCAGCGCCAGCAGCAGGTGCTGCGGCTCGATGAACTGGTTGTCGCTGCCGACCGCCAGGCTCTGGGCATCGGACAGCGCTTGTTGCAGCTTGGTGGTGAATTTGTCGAAACGCATGGCAACTCCTTTGAAGGAATATCTGATTGCAGCGTAGATGGGGGACTAAGGCGCAATTTCAAGCCCATCATTTATACTACGCCACTAACCAAGGGAATGCTCATGCCACACACCGATCTCGCCCGACACATCCGCACCCATGTCCGTGCCGCACTCGACGAAGACGTCGGCACGGGCGACCTCACCGCCAAACTGATACCCGAACACACCCAGGCCCGTGCCACCGTGATCACCCGCGAAGCGGCGGTGCTGTGCGGCATTCCGTGGTTCGAGGAGTGCTTCCTGACGCTGGACCCGAACTGCCAGATCACCTGGAAAGCGCCGGAAGGCGGCAGGGTCGAGACGAACCAGATACTGTGCGAGATCCACGGCAATGCACGGGCGATGCTCAGCGCGGAACGCCCGGCGCTGAACTTCCTGCAGACGCTGTCCGCGACGGCCACGCTGACGCGGCGCTACGTCGATGCCGTGTCCGGCCTGCCTGCCAGGATCATGGACACGCGCAAGACGCTGCCCGGCTTGCGCGTCGCGCAGAAATACGCGGTGACGACAGGCGGCGGGCATAACCAGCGCATCGGCCTGTTCGACGGCGTGCTGATCAAGGAAAACCACATCGCGGCCGCAGGCGACATCGCCACGGTGATGGAACGCGCCTTCCTGCTTGCACCGCCGGGCATCCCTGTGCAGATCGAGGTGGAGACGCTGGCCCAGCTGGACGAGGCGCTGAATGCAGGCGCGCGGCTGATCCTGCTCGACAACTTCTCGCTGGCGGACATGCGGCTGGCCGTGACCCATGCGCGCGGGCGCGCCGAACTGGAGGCTTCCGGCGGCATCGGCCTGGAGAATGTGCGCATGGTTGCCGAGACCGGCGTGGACCGCATCTCGATCGGCGCGCTGACCAAGGATGTGCAGGCGGTCGATCTGTCGATGCGCTTTACGCTATCCTGATGATACGCTGCGCTCTTGAAATTCCCGCCGCACCCCCTATATCGGGTTTTTCTGATTTATCGAGGCCATCATGAGCGACTCCCAACACATCGTCTGCCCGCACTGCGCTGCGGTGAACCGCGTCCCGCCGGAAAAACTCGGCGCGCAACCGGTCTGCGGCAAGTGCAAGCAGGCGCTGTTCACCGCCCACCCGGTCGAGCTGAACGACGGCAACTTCATCCAGCACATCACGCGCAACGACATCCCGGTACTGGTGGATTTCTGGGCACCGTGGTGCGGCCCGTGCCGGATGATGGCGCCGGCCTTCGAGCAGGCCGCCGGGATGCTGGAGCCGCAGATGCGGCTGGCCAAGCTCAATACCGAGCAGGCGCAGCAAATCGCCGCGCAATACAATATCCGCAGCATCCCTACGCTGGCGCTGTTCAGGAACGGACGCGAGGTCGCGCGCCAGGCCGGTGCGATGGACGCCGGAGGCATCGTGCGCTGGGCCAGGTCGGCATCCTGAAAGAAAAATGCAGATGAAACGCTTATGCTTATTGCTGGCGGTGCTGTTGACAGGCTGTGCCAACGACCCGTACCGTAATGTCTACAACAACATCAAGCATCGTAACGAAGCGATGCAGTCACCGATCAAGCGTGTCATCTCGCCCATCCCCAGCTACGACGATTACAAGGAAGAACTGGAACGGCACACAGCCGATTGATCACCGCGGCTTGCGCACCGCCAGGTCGATCAGCGCGGACATGCCGCTGTGCCCGATTCCTTCGTTGATGATGGAGTCGTGTTCGCGCAGGTGCAGGATCTCCATGTCGTCGAACAGCCCGCGCAACAGCGCCTCGGTGTAGAGGTTTTCGGCCTGTGACGGTCCGCCGGTGCGGTACTCCAGCTGGCGCGGCGTATAGCCCTGCAGCAGCAATATCCCACCGGGCTTCAGGCAGCGCTTGATGTTCGCAAACATCTGCCCGCGCTGTTCCGGCCCGACAAACTGGATGAAGATGCCCACCACCACGTCATAGCGTTGCTCGCCCCAGTCCCACTGCAGCAGATCGGCCAGCTCGAAGTCCAGCGTCACATTGCGCTCGCGCGCCAGGCTCCTGGCCTTCAGCATCGCAACCGCCGAGCTGTCTACCGCATGCACTTGCAGGCCATGCTCTGCCAGCCACACACCGTTGCGTCCCTCTCCATCGGCAACCGCCAGGCATCGTTCGCCCGGCCTCAGCAAATCGCGCTGCGCGTAAAGGAACGCATTCGGTTCGGTGCCGAACAGGTAATCCTCGATCGCGTAACGTTCGTCCCAAAAATTGCTCATCACGTATACCCATCACACCGTTGAAAATTGCCCTACAATTGCAGTTTGGTTATTCCCGATAAAATCCGAGGCCATGCTGCAGACCCGCACAAGAGCGTCCGACATCCGAGATATTAAGCCATGATGGAAGAAACACCCACCGAAGCCGCCGATATCCCGTCGACCGAACCCGCCGCAACGCCGCCAGCGAACGAGCCTGCTCCGGCCGATGAAACCGCTCCGGCTGGAGATTCCGGAATAGCTGGCGAAATCGCTCCGGCCGACGATCCTGCCGCCACCCGTTTCCGGGTGAAATGGCGCGCGGCCATCGTCTCCGGAAGCGGCGACAGCGAAGTGATCTATCACGGATGGCTCAAGGATGTCTCCACGGCGGGCACCGCGATCTTCTCCGAACGTCCCATTCCCCTGCTAAAGTCCTTCGATCTGTACATCGAAGTGCCCGCCATGCCCGGCCAGAAAGAACGCATCCTGACGTTGAAGGCGCGCATCGTGTACGCGGTGTACGATGGCGAAGCTGCGGAATTCAGAACCGGCATGGAATTCACCAAATTCGCATCCGCCAACGACCAGACTTTTCTGGCAACCTATCTCAACAACAACTGCCATCCCCTGAGCAGCCCCCACCTGACATGATGGCCGCGTTTCCGGCTCGCAGCCGTCAACCGGCATAGCCCATGCGCGCCGAGATGCGGCGCGCCGCCTGCTGCACCAGACTCGCCCATTCGATCCGGCGCCGCTCCATCGGCGCCGAGATCGACAGCCCGGCCACCGCCGCACCGCCCGCGTCGCGCACCAGCACGCCGATGCAGCCCACGCCCAGCTCCGCCTCCTCGTCATCCAGCGCATAGCCACGCGCCAGGCTGGCTTCGATATCTTCGAGCAATTGTTTACGGTTGCTGCGCGTATTCACCGTGTAGGCCGGCAATTTTGTGCGCCGCGCGTAATCGCCGATCGCACTCTTCCCCGCCTCCCCCAGCATCAG
>JACPVZ010000002.1 GCA_016197305.1 Nitrosomonadales bacterium
GATGTGCCCGGCATCTTCAAGGGCTCGGCAATCGCGATGATCACGGCCGGGCTGATGAGCCTGTCGTTCATGGGATTCTCGGGGTTGGTCAAATAATGTTAAGCGCGTTGCTGGTGATGGCCGCGATTGCGATCGCGCTGGGTGCGGTGCTGGGTTTTGCGGCGATCAAGTTCCGCGTCGAAGGTAACCCGCTGGTCGACAAGATCGATGCAATCCTGCCGCAGACGCAGTGCGGGCAGTGCGGCTATCCGGGCTGCAAGCCGTATGCTACGGCGATCGCCGCCGAGGAAGCGGACATCAACCGCTGCCCACCGGGCGGCGAAGAAGGCATCCAGAAGCTTGCCGACCTGCTCGGCAAGGAATTCAAGCCGTTCGGCGATGACATGGCAGCTCCGAAGGCCAAGTCGGTGGCCTTCATCGACGAGAATACCTGCATAGGTTGCACGCTGTGCATCCAGGCCTGCCCGGTGGATGCGATCGCAGGGGCAGCCAAGCAGATGCACACGATCATCGCTTCCGAATGCACAGGTTGCGAGCTGTGCGTCGCTCCCTGCCCGGTGGATTGCATCAGCATGGTGGTCATCGAAGAAAAGATCACCACCTGGAAATGGAAGTATCCCGTTTACGCACTGTCCCCGGTATCCGCGTCATGAGAACGCTGCATCAATTTCACGGCGGCGTACACCCGCCCACCAACAAGGCGCAATCGACGCGCACGCCGATCGCGGTCGCACCGCTGCCCAGCAAGCTGGTGATCCCGTTCCACCAGCACGTCGGCAACATCGCCAAGCCGCTGGTGCAGGCCGGCGACCGGGTGCTCAAGGGACAGATGATAGGCAGGCCGCAGGACGGCCTGTCCAGCGCGGTGCATGCCTCGACTTCCGGCACCGTTGTTTCCATTGAGATGGATGTCGTCGCACATGCCTCCGGCCTGCCAGACCTGTGCGCGATCATCGTCCCGGACGGCAAGGACGAGTGGGTTCCGCTGCAAGGCCTGGATTACCGGAGCGCCTCTGCAGACGAGGTACGTTCGGCGCTGCGCATGGCGGGCGTGGTAGGCCTGGGCGGCGCGACCTTCCCCAGCGACCTGAAACTGCGCAGCGGCAAGAGCAAGGTCAAGACGCTGGTGCTCAACGGAGCGGAGTGCGAACCCTACATCACCTGCGACGACATGCTGATGCGCGAACGCGCTGCCGAAATCATCCGCGGCGCAGAAATAATGCGCCATGTGCTGGGCGCAGAGGAAGTGCTGATCGGCATCGAAGACAACAAACCCGAGGCGATCGCCGCGATGCAGCAGGCTGCCGCAACCAGCACCGACCACATGGAAGTCATCGCGGTGCCGACGCTCTATCCCGGCGGCGGCGCGAAGCAGCTGATCCGCGTGCTGACCGGCATCGAGGTCGCGGCGGGGGTGCGCTCCACGGAACTGGGCGTGCAATGCTTCAACGTCGCGACCGCGCTCAGCACCTACCGCGCAATTCAACTTGGCGAACCCTTGCTGTCGCGCATCGTCACGGTCACCGGCAACATTTCCGACGCGCAGAATTTCGAGGTGCTGATCGGCACCCCGGTGAACGAACTGGTGGCGCTGGCCGGCGTGCTGCCCGACACCAGGCACTACATCATGGGCGGGCCGATGATGGGCATCCCGTTGCCTGCCGCGACCGTGTCGGTCGTCAAGGCCACCAACTGCATCATCGCCGCATCGGACAAACTGTTCCCGCCTGCGCCGCCGGCTATGCCCTGCATCCGCTGCACGCGCTGCGCCGACGTCTGCCCCGCCGAACTGCAGCCCCAGGACCTGTACTGGTTTGCCAAGGCCAAGGAATTCGGCAAGGCGCAGGACTACCACCTGTTCGATTGCATAGAATGCGGCGCATGCAGCTATGTCTGCCCCAGCCATATACCGCTGGTGCAGTACTACCGCTTTGCGAAAAGCGAGATCTGGGCGCGCGAAAACGACAAGAAGGCAGCCGACATCGCGCGTGAACGCCACGACTATCGCCAATACCGCATCGAGCGCGAGAAACAGGAAAAGGCCGAGAAGCTGGCCGCCAAGGAAAAAGCCGCACTCGCCGCCAAAGAAGCGCAAACTGCCGACGGGACTCCGGCGGCGGACAATGCCGCACAACAGAAGATCCAGGAAGCGCTGGCGCTCGCCAAGCAACAGGCAGCCGCGGCCAAACCTCAGAACACCGAGCAGCTGACGCCCCAGCAACAGGCGGAGATCGCCGACATCGAGGCTCGCCGCGCGCGCATCCACGAGATCGCCCAATCACATGTCGAACACCCCAAGGAATAACATGGCCGCGTTCTTCTCGCCCTTCATCAGCAAACCGGACAGCGTCGCGCAGATCATGCTCAAGGTGCTGCTCGCGCTGTTGCCCGGCATCGCGATGTACGTCTGGTACTTCGGCCCGGCGATCCTCGTTTCGCTGACGCTGGCCAGCATCACCGCACTCGCTACCGAAGCGGCCATGCTCAAGCTGCGCAACCGCCCGGTCGCGCCGTTCCTGAAGGACAACAGCGCGCTGCTCACCGGCTGGCTGCTGGCGCTGTCCATCCCGCCGCTGGCGCCCTGGTGGCTGGTGGTAGTCGGCACGGCCTTCTGCATCGCGGTCGCCAAACACCTGTACGGCGGTCTGGGCAACAACCCGTTCAACCCGGCGATGATAGGTTATGCGGTGCTGATCATCTCCTTCCCGGTACAGATGACGCACTGGCTGACCCCGCACGGCCTCGGCACCACCGAACTCACCTTCGCCGACCAGCTTGCGTATATCTTCTCCAGCACCTTGCCGGAAGGCGTGAAGCTGGACGCGATCACGATGGCGACACCGCTGGACAATCTGAAGACCCATCTGCATCTGGATGAACATGTCAGCGACATCCTGAACATGCCGATCTACGGCCGCCTCGCCGGGCAAGGCAGCGAAATGGTGGCCTGGGGGTTCCTGCTGGGCGGCGCGTACCTGCTCGCCTCGCGCATCATCAGCTGGCATATCCCGGCGGTCTACCTGGGCACGCTGTTCGCGATCGCCGGGGTGTTCCATCTGGTCGATCCCGCCCATTACGTCACCCCGCTGTTCCACTGGTTCTCCGGCGCGGCAATGATAGGCGCATTCTTCATCCTGACCGACCCGATCACCAGCCCGACTACGCACAAAGGCAAGCTGGTCTTCGCCGCAGGCGCCGGGCTGCTCACCTATCTGATCCGCGTATATGGCGGATTCCCCGACGGCATGGCATTCGCCACCTTGCTGATGAATATCTGCGTACCGCTGATCGACACCTATACGCAGCCGCCGGTATTTGGCAAAAAAGACGGCGTATCCGGCAACAAGGAGAAGCACTGATGCGGCGCACGATGGCAAAAGCCTCATTCCATACGGCCCTGAACCTGCTGGTGTTCGCGCTGATCGGCACCTCCATCCTTGCCTTCACCTACAGCCAGACCCACGAACGTATCGCACAGAGCGAAGAGGCGGAAAAACTCAAGCTGATCTCGCAGATCGTCCCGACCACGATGTTCGACAACGACATCATCAAGGACACGCTCAGCATCGCGCCCGACAGCCTACTCGGCACCCAGGACAACACCCTGGCCTATCGCGCACGCCTGCAGAACCAGCCTTCCGCGATCGTGCTTCAGGCGATCGCACCGGACGGTTACAGCGGCAAGATCTCGCTGCTGGTCGCCATCAAGGCAAACGGCGAAATCGCCGGGGTGCGCGTGGTCGCGCACAAGGAGACCCCGGGACTGGGTGACTATATCGAGATCGCCAAGAACGACTGGATCAAGATCTTTGATGGCGCATCCCAGGTTCGTTACAATGACCGCGACTGGAAGGTGAAGAAGGACGGCGGCCAGTTCGATTACATGGCCGGCGCGACCATCACCCCGCGCGCGGTGGTCAAGGCGGTATACAAGGCCCTGCAATACTACGCGCAGCACCGCGACGGGTTGTTTGCAGCCAGCCCGCCGCAACCGCAGCCCAACCCAGCGGAGAAAAAATCATGACCTATCAGGAATTCAAGGACATCTTCTACAACGGCCTGTGGAAACAGAACACCGGCGTGGTGCAACTGCTCGGCTTGTGCCCCATCCTGGCGGTCAGCAGCTCGGTGGTCAACGGTGTCAGCCTGGGTATCGCAACTGCGGTGGTGATGGCGCTCTCCGGCGCGGCGATCGCGCCGATCCGCAATGTCGTGCCGAATGAGGCGCGCATCCCGGTATTCATCCTGATCATCGCGGTGCTGGTCACGGTGGTGCAGTATGCGATGAACGCCTATATGTATACCCTGTATGTGGTGCTGGGCATCTTCATCCCGCTGATCGTCACCAACTGCATCGTGCTGGCCCGCATCGAGGCGTTTGCCTCCAAGCAACCTCCGTTGCAGTCTGCTACCGACGGTTTCGCGATGGGCCTGGGACTGACTGCGGTACTGGCGATACTGGGCGGGGTCCGCGAACTGTTCGGCCACGGCACGCTGCTGTCCGGCATCGACATGGTGTTCGGAGCAACCGCGAAATCCTGGGTGATCACCGTGGTGCCCGGCTACCACGGCTTCCTGCTGGCGATCCTGCCGCCCGGCGCATTCGTCACGCTGGGCCTGCTGATCGCACTGAAAAACTGGATCAACCTGCGCGCCGAACAGAAGAAGAGCCAGCGCAGCATCGCCATCCTTCCGGCAACGGCCGGCTAGCCCATCCCGAGCATGAACGCTGCGAAGCGCCGCGAAATCTTTCTGCGCCTGCAAGCAGCCAACCCCCATCCCCGTACCGAGCTGGAATACAAGACGCCGTTCGAGCTGCTGGTGGCGGTGATGCTCTCGGCGCAGGCCACCGACATCAGCGTGAATGCCGCGACGCGCCAGCTGTATCCGGTCGCGAACACGCCACAAGCGATACTGGCGCTCGGCGAAGAAAAACTGCGCGGCTATATCCAGCGTATCGGCCTGTATCAGACCAAGGCGAAGCACGTCATCCAGACCTGCCGGCTGTTGCTGGAACGGCATCGAGGCGAAGTGCCGCAGGACCGTGACGCGCTGGAAGCGCTGCCCGGCGTCGGGCGCAAGACCGCCAACGTGATCCTGAACACCGCCTTCGGCCAGCCCACGATCGCGGTGGACACCCATATCTTCCGCCTCGCCAACCGCATCAATCTCGCGCCCGGCAAGACCGTGCTGGAAGTCGAGCACAAACTGCTCAAGGTGGTGCCGGACGAATTCAAGCACGACGCCCACCATTGGCTGATCCTGCATGGCCGCTATGTGTGCCAAGCTCGCAAACCCAAATGCGCGGACTGCATCATCCGCGACCTGTGCGAATACAAACACAAGGAAGTGTAATGAAAACCTCAAAAAATCGTAACGAGCGATTCGAGAGCAAGGCGCACGGAGCACAGCGAACAAGACAACACGCCGCTGTGCGGCGTGTTGCGGTGCAGACCAACCTTCAGGTTATGTCGGAACCACCTACCATTTGGGTAGGCGAGGAACGAGCACCGCGCAACGCAATTATCGAAGCACGCAGTAGATTCTTGGAGATTTTCTGATGTTCAACCCGTCGCGCGACGAAGCCCGCCTGTTCCTGTTCGAATCCTGGCGCAAGCGCCGTGCCGGCGAGCTGCTTACCCCGCTCGAAGACCTGGTGACCCAACTGATCGCCAAGCATCCCGAATATCATCCGATACTGGACGACCCGGAGCGCTACCGCGACCGCGACTACCTGCCAGAACAGGGCGAAACCAACCCGTTCCTGCACCTGATGATGCATCTGACGATAGAAGAGCAGATTTCCATCGGCCAGCCGCACGGGATACGCGAACATTTCGCGCGCCTCACCCGGCAGCACGAATCGGAACACGAGGCCCAACACCGGATGATGGAATGCCTCAGCGAGATGATCTGGCAGGCGCAACGTCACGGCACACCGCCCGACGCAGAGATTTACTTCGCCTGCCTGGAGCGGCAATAACCCTCGCGCAAACACACGGACTGGGCGCTCCATCGGCACTACGGCCCGGCCATATGCTCAACGGCATAGAATATGCGCACTTGCATTAACCCCTACTGACACCCCGGATTCAGGGATACTCGGAACCGATAGCAAACAACTTGACGCTGATCAGCGTATCGGATTAACTAGCGCGTCCCGTCCTAATCTGCTCGTCCTCATGCTCTCGGTTTTCTGGTTGCGCGTGATGCGCAATTTCTTCCCTGCCGCGCTGCTAATCTGTGTACTGAGCGGCCTGTTTTATGGATTTGAGTCGCGCAATTCCAGGCAGGCATTGATCACCAACGAAGTCGACCATGTCAGTTCGGGCAGACTGACGATCGAAAGGCTGCTGGTCAGCCTGGGCCGCGATACTCGCTATGCCGCTTCCGAGCTGTCGTTCACCACGCCCACAATCGAACTGAGCGCGGTTGCGGAAATCGCGCATGAGTTCTCCAATTACCTCAGCGCCAAGGAAATCTACAGTAAGGTGCGCTGGATAGACGAAACCGGCCTGGAGAGGGTGCGCGCGGAACACAGCAAACGCGGCACCACTTTGCAGCCACTCGATCAGCCAGCGAACAAATCCGACCGCTATTACTTCAGGCATGCGATGAAATTCGAGAAGGGCGACATCTATCTTTCGCCGCTCGACCTGGAAATAGACCAGGGCATGATCGAACAACCTCACCAGCCGGTGATACGAGCCGCCACCCCGGTATTCGATCTCGCCGGACGGCCGCGCGGCATCGCCATGCTGACCTATTCCGCACAGGATTTGTTCGAGCGCATCGACCACGCGATCGCTTCCCCGCGTACCGAATGGATGCTGCTCAATCAGGACGGCTATTGGCTGCGCTCCACGAATCCCGCTCAGGCATTCGGCTTCATGCTCCCCCACCAGCGCAATATGGCCGCATCGCACCCGGGTGTATGGGGGAAAATCAGCACGACAGAGAATGGCGATTACACCGATAGCTCAGGGAATCTGTGGATATATGACACCGTCCACCCCTACAACACCATCGGGACCAAGCCACCTCCCAGCAACAACGACAGCGCCACCAACATCGGCACATGGAAACTGGTCAAATATATCGACGCAGACACGTTCTCGTCACAGCTGGAAAAACTACGCCTGGAGGTGGCGACCACCTGCGCAATGGTGCTGCTCTTGGCGCTGTTCACCAGCATACGCCTGAGCCGCAGCCAGCTCGACCGGGGAAAATCCCAAGCCAACCTGCAGGATGCACTGTCCGTGCTTGGCCAGCAAAAACTGGCGCTTGAGCAACATGAAACAAATCTGGAACAGGCACGCTCGCACCTCCAGTCGATACTCGATGCCGCCAGCGAATTCGCCATCATCTCGATCGACACGCAGGGCCTGATCAGCTCTTTCAACCGCGGTGCCGAGCTGATGCTGGGCTATGGCACCGCAGAAGTGGTCGGCATCAGCACACCGTTGCCATTCCATCTCGAAACCGAACTGCTCGCGCGAGGCGATCAACTCTCTGCACGGTACGGACACCCGGTTCGAGGAATAGCGGTCCTCACCGAAAACAGCAAACACCAGCCATCCGACACCCATGAGTGGACCTATATCCGCAAAGACGGCTCACATCTTACGGCCAGCGTGACGGTGACCGCCATGCGCAACACTGCCGGGGAAGTCAGCGGCTTCCTGAACATCGCCCGCGACATCACCCATATAAAGCAGGCCGAGGCACAACTGCGCGTCGCGGCAACCGCATTCGAGACCCAGGATGCGATTATGGTCACCGATGCCGGTGCCAACATCATCAGCGTCAATCGTGCGTTTGAACGCATCACCGGATACAGCCTGTCAGAAGTGCTGGGCAAGAGCCCTAACATCCTGAAATCGGGACGCCATGATGCCGAGTTCTACCGAAAGCTGTGGGCTGCATTGCATGACACCGGCATCTGGGCCGGCGAAATGTGGGACAAACGCAAGGACGGCCTGATCTATCCAAAATGGATCACCATCAGCGCGGTGCACAACGAGGCCCATCAGGTCACCCACTACGTTGCGATCTTTACCGACATGACCGAGCGCAAACGCACTGAGGAAGAAATCCACCGCCTGGCCTTTTATGACACGCTCACCCACTTGCCGAATCGCCGTCTTCTGCTGGACAGACTGGGGCAGTCATTGTCCCTCAGCCAGCGCAATGGCTACCATGGCGCGCTGCTGTTCATGGACATGGACAATTTCAAGACCCTCAATGACAGCAAAGGACATGAAGCCGGCGACATGATGCTGATCGAAGTCGCAAACCGCCTCAAATCCTGCGTCCGCGACAGCGATACCGTGGCTCGCCTGGGTGGTGATGAATTCGTCGTGATCCTGCAGGATCTGGCCAGCAGCGCGATGCTCGCCGCAAACCAGGCAGAGGATATAGCCGAAAAAATCCTGTTCACACTCAACCAGCCATATGACCTGGCAGGCCTCCAGCACTTCAGCAGCGTGAGCATCGGAGCATGCCTGTTCCAGGGTGCTGATACCACGGCCGAAGAATTACTCAAACGTGCCGATACCGCGATGTATCAGGCGAAATCCGCCGGTCGAAACAACGTGCGCTTCTTCGAAGCCGCGATGCAGGCCGCGATCGAATCGCATGCCGCGCTGGAAGCCGAACTGCGCCAAGCCATCACCAGACAGGAGCTGCAGCTTTACTACCAGATGCAGGTGGACAGCGACCGGCGCATCCACGGCGCCGAAGTCCTGCTGCGCTGGCCTAATCCGGAGCGCGGCTTCGTCCCGCCCGGACAATTCATCCCGCTGGCGGAAGAAAGCCGGCTGATACTCCCCATCGGTCACTGGGTGCTGAGCTGCGCAATACGGCAACTCAAGAAATGGCAGGGCAACCGGCGCACCCGCCATCTGCAACTGGCGGTGAACGTCAGCGCGGTGCAATTTTCTGAACCGGATTTCGTCGAACGAATCGAGGCCCTGCTGCAGGAATTCGCAATCGACCCGGAAAAATTGAAACTGGAGCTCACCGAGAGCGTGGTACTGAAGGATGTAGAGGACTCCATCCAGAAGATGCATGCGCTGCAAAAACGGGGCGTCCAATTTTCGATGGACGATTTTGGCACAGGCTATTCTTCGCTCACCTACCTGAAGCGCCTGCCGCTGAACCAGATCAAGATCGACCAGTCGTTTGTGCATGACATCGTAGTTGACCATAACGATGCGCTGCTGGTGAAGGCGATCATCGACATGTCGCACAACTTCGGTCTGGAGGTGATCGCCGAGGGCGTGGAAACAGCCGAGCAGCTAGAAGTGCTGGAACGCGGCGGCTGCAGGTCTTTTCAGGGATATTTTTTCGGCAAGCCCGTACCCCTGGCAGAATTCGAACACTTGCTGGAAAAAGAAATCTCCGAAAAAGCAACTCCATAGTCAGTCTGCCATGCCACCGTCCACCTGCCCGCTTGCGCCACGGTGGCCCTCCGCTGCCAGGCCTCCCTCTGCTGGTTTATTTTCTGAAGTTATGGCAGAGTTCGACCGTTTGTCTTCCTAACGACAGCATGGAGCAGGAGATTGAAGATTTTAGGTATCGAGCTTGAGGTCCTATGCAGCATCTTGATGACCCTCAGCCTGTTCCATCTGTGGCGCACCCGCAGACGTCACGCACTCGCGCGACAGCCCGGCTGGCAGCTGGTCATGGCCGGCTGCTGGTTGATATTGCTTGCCGCCCTGCTGAACATCGCCGGCAACCTTGCACAACTCGGCGACTGGCTGGAAATCAATCCGGCGGCACAGCAACTGGCTTACCCAGGAGGCTTGCTGCTGATCCTGTTCGGCATGACGCGCTGGATACCGCCGATCGCCCAACTTCACCAGACCGGGAGCAAACTGCGCGATTATGCTGAGAATCTGGAAGGACTGATCGCCAACCACACCAGCCGCCTGGAGGAAGCGCAACAACTGGGCAAAATCGGCCACTGGGAGTTAGACCTGAACAGCAACCAGTTGAATTGCTCACGCGAGATGTTGCGCATCCTTCAGCTCGACTCCCAGCAGCCTTACGTTTCGCTGGCGGCCTTTCAGCAAATGTTCCATCCTGACGACTCCGCGCTGACCAGCAAGGCGTACCAAGATTCGATCACGCATCATCGCAATTACGACATCCAGCACCGCCTGCGCCTGGCCGACGGCAGCATCAAATGGGTGAACCAGCGGGGAATCACCCACCTCGGACAAGATGGAAAGCCGCTGTATATGGTTGGCACGATACAGGACATCACCGCACAAAAGGCCACTGAGGAACAGTTGCGCATCGCCTCCATCGCATTTGAAACCCAGGAGGCGATCATCGTCACCGACGCGCAGGCGCGCATCATCAGCGTGAACCGCTCATTCGAAAAACTCACCGGCTACACGTCTGCAGAAATCATCGGAAAGAACCCCAGCATCCTGAAATCGGGACGACACGATGCCGATTACTACAAGGCGCTATGGACATCGCTGCAGGTCAACGGCACATGGTCAGGCGAAATGTGGGACAAGCGCAAGGACGGCTCTATCTATCCGAAGTGGCTGACTATCACCGCAGTGCGCGATGATTCCGGAGAAATATCCCACTACGTCGGCGTCTCCACCGATATGACCGAGCGCAAACGCACCGACGAAGAAATTCACCGCTTGGCCTTCTATGACACCTTAACCCAGTTGCCCAACCGCAAATTACTCATCGACCGGCTCGGCCAGGCGCTTATTTCCAGCCAGCGCAGTGCTTCGCATGGCGCGCTGCTGTTCATGGACCTGGACAACTTCAAGGCATTGAACGACAGCAAGGGCCATGATATTGGCGACATGCTGCTGATCCAGGTCGCCAGCAGGCTCACCACGTGCGTGCGCGAAAGCGATACCGTGGCCCGCCTGGGCGGCGATGAATTTGTCGTGGTATTGCAAAACCTGGGGCGCAGTTACCGGCTCGCCACCAACCAGGCGGAAGACATCGCCGGCAAGATCATTGCCGCGCTCGACACCCCCTATTTGTTGCTCGGCCAGGAGCATCACGGCAGCGTGAGCATCGGGATATGCCTGTTTCAGGGTCGCAACGTCGACAGCGACGAACTGCTCAAACGCGCCGACACCGCGATGTACCAGGCCAAATCTGCGGGGCGCAATACGCTGCGTGTTTTCGAGTCTTCGATGCAGATCGAGATCGAGTCGCGCGCCGCGCTGGAGAGCGAGCTTTACCATGCAATCGAAAAAGACGAGCTGTTGCCCTACTTCCAGTCACAGGTAGACACGAACGGCCGCATCACAGGCGCCGAGGTGCTGTTGCGCTGGTTCAATCCCGAACGCGGTTTTGTGCCCCCCAACCAATTCATCATGCTGGCCGAGGAAAGCAACCTGATTCTGTCGATCGGGAAATGGGTGATGGAGTCAGCATGCCAGCAACTCAAGGCGTGGGAAGCCTCCCCCGCCACCCGTCACCTGCAACTCGCGGTGAACGTCAGTGCGCGGCAATTCTGCCAGACGGATTTTGTCGCCCAGGTCAGGGCCATGCTGCGCAAATTCGCCATCAACCCTGCATTGTTGAAACTCGAACTGACCGAAAGCATGGTCCTGCTCGATGTGGAAGACACGATCCGGAAAATGAACGAACTGAAACGCATCGGCGTGCAGTTCTCGATGGATGATTTTGGCACCGGCTATTCGTCGCTCGGTTACCTGAAACGCTTGCCTCTCGACCAGATCAAGATAGACCAGTCTTTTGTACGCGACATCGCCATCGACAACAGCGACTCCATCCTGGTCAAGACCATTATCGACATGTCGCAGAATTTTGGCCTTGAGGTGATCGCCGAAGGGGTGGAGTCCCATGAGCAGCTGCAGCTATTGAAAATGCACGGGTGTGTCTCGTTCCAGGGATATCTGTTCAGCAAACCCATACCCGCAAAGGAATTCGGGCTGCTGGTCGAGATGAATGCGCGGCAGCATGACAACGCAGCGCAAAAAGTGCCGGATTGTAAAATATAGGTCTAGAAAATCAGCCAGGCCATCCCGTAGACGAAGAAATTATTGGCTCAGGCGAGCCGCAATTTCGCGCTCAGCCGCCTCCCAGTGAGCCACTGCACTGCCCTGGAAACCACTGCGTTCGGCGATGTAGTAGGCCGCCACCTCGACCATGCGGTAACGTTCTTCTGGAGTCGGTTGCGCAACGGGCGCTTTGGCCTTGCGGGCAGGCTTGGTGGCAGTAGCCACGGTCTCGATTTCCGGAGATTTTCTGACTTTCACTGTCGGGGCTTTTTCGGCCGTTTGTTTTGCCTGGGCAATTTTGACTGCAGCCGTACCCGACTTCTTTACTGCCGCTTTTTTCACAGTCGTTGCCGACGGTGTTTTGCTGGTTTTCCCGGCTACCGCACCGCTGGTTTTGACAGATGCGATCTTTTTTGCGGCGGTTGCAGCTTTCTTGACGGTCTTTTTTGCTTGCTCGACTACCATGGCACAACCTCCCATAAAAAGTTAATTGCCTGACAAAACCTTACCGAGCCCCATGATATGAAGATAGCCTAGGCAAGTCAACAAGTTAACGGTTAGAATGGCGGTTGCCGATCAGCGTAGCAGGCGCTTGGTTGTGCATTAAGGCACGGCATGCGGCTCGCATGCCACTTCACCCGATCCACATTCAGCACGGATCGATTTGCGTTAGTCGTGACATGCACACCCGAAACATGCCCGTGATTATTAATGAGGCTGGGCGGGTCAGGGAGAAAGGAAACACACGCAACATGCGCACCATACTCGTGATCAACTCCAAGGGAGGGTCGGGCAAGACCACCTTGAGCACCAACCTCGCCAGCTATTACGCCAGCCAGAAACTCAGAACCACGATCATGGATTACGACCCTCAGGGATCCTGCCTGCAGTGGTTGCGCCTGCGCCCCGAACAGGCAACCAGCATCCATGGCGCCAATGCCGCTCCACCGAAAGGAGGAACTGCACTGCACAGCCTGAAGAAATGGGTGCCG
Organism: Nitrosomonadales bacterium; assembly: GCA_016197305.1. Lineage (GTDB taxonomy): Bacteria > Pseudomonadota > Gammaproteobacteria > Burkholderiales > Gallionellaceae > Gallionella. Next base: position 13,007 of record JACPVZ010000002.1, read on the forward strand.
CCGGGCACCGAAGTGCTGGTCATCGATGCGCCTGCCGGCGCCAAAGGATTGCTGCTGCAGGAAATGGTGCGCAAGGCAAATCACATCGTCATCCCTGTCATCCCCTCGCCCATCGATATCCATGCCACCGCCGATTTCATCAAAGAGCTGTTCCAGATCGGGGGAGTCCACCACAATCAGGCCCATGTCGCGGTCGTCGCGAATCGGGTGCGCCCCTCTTCCCCGGCTCTCGAATCATTGAAAAACCTTCTGCGTTCCTCGCAACTGCCATTCATCGGCAGCATCAGCGATTCGGACAATTACCTGCGCGCGGCCGAAAGCGGCCTAGGTGTGTTTGAAATGAGCCGGGCGGAAACTTACGGGGAACAACGCGAGCTGCAGCCGATACTGCAATGGCTGGATGGGCAGAGCGCGCACCAGAGCAAAGACAATGTGGTGAACCTCGAAGGTGCCAGAAAGTTTGCCGCGCAGCGCGCGGGGCGGCACGGCTGAGATCGCGAAACCTCAGCCCGACGGAGCATCACTCCTGACGCTGGCGCAACGCCACACGCTTGAGATAGGCTTCTCTGGCGATTTGCACGTCTTCCAGGAAATACGGCAGCTCTTTCAGCAGCAGGGCCTGCGGCCCATCGACCAGCGCCTTGGGTGGAGCGGGATGGAAGTCCACCAACACCATGTTGGCCCCGGCCAGCACACCCTGCGCGGTGACATGACACACGTCGAGGATGCCGTCCGGCGACGCCTGCCTTGTCCCCACCGAATGTGACGGGTCGACGCACACCGGCATGCGCGTCAAGCGCTTCACCACCGGCACATGGGCGAAATCCACCATGTTGCGATGCGGATCGCCCATGTTGGTCTTCATCCCGCGCAGCCCGAACACCACCTTGCGATTACCCTCGGATGCCAGATATTCCGCGGCATTCAGCGATTCGTCCAGCGTGATGCCGAAGCCGCGCTTGAGCAACACCGGGAATTCGGCCTGCCGGCCGACGATCTTGAGCAGCTCGAAATTCTGCGTGTTGCGCGTGCCGATCTGCAACATCACCCCGGTCGGATTCCCGGTCTGCCGCAGCGCGTCACGGATTTCCTCCAAATGCGATTCGTGAGTGATCTCCATCGCGATCACCTTGATGCCGTACTTTCCCGCCAGCTCGAACACCCAGGGCAGGCAACGCTTGCCGTGCCCCTGGAACGCATATGGGCTGGTGCGCGGCTTGTATGCGCCCATGCGCGTACAAACTTGTCCGTTGTCGCGCAACGCGCGCAGCATCATCTCGACATGCTCGGGATTATCCACAGCGCACAAGCCGGCGAACACGTTCAGCGTGTCCTGCCCGAAACGCACACCGTTGTAGTCAAAATGCGTGGCGCGCTGATCATCCTTGTGTCTCCCCAGGATGCGATATTCCTCGGAAACCCGCACCACCCGCTCCACACAGGGTAACGCCTGCATGTCGTCGATATCCAACGCCTTGGTGTTGCCGATCAGGTAAATCTCGGTCAGCGTCTGCTCGCTGCCGCGCTCGACATGCACACGTGTCTGTATGCCAGACAGCGTGGCCAGATGAGCGAGCAACTGCTGATATTCCTGCGCCTGTTCGCTGACATTGGAACCCAGGATTAGAATCATGACGCCCTCCCGATTACTTGCCGAGCAGCAGCGCAGCCTGCACTGGCCACTGCGCCATCGGATCGCGCGTAAAACCGCTCTTGGCGAATTGCTGCCAGCGCCCGATCACGAAGCACACCAGCAGATTGGCGCGCGCCCCGACATCCTCGGCCTCCCCCATCTCGCCCTGCGTGGTCGCGATACGCAGAGATTGTTTCAGCGTCGCTTCGAGCCGATCCTGCAACTGGTTGATGCGCAATTGCAGGCGTTCGTCCTCGTGTACCAAGGCGTCGCCGACCAGCACACGGGTCATGCCGCGGTTCTTCTGCGCGAATCCCAGCAACATCGCGACGATTGCCTCGGCCTGCTGCAATCCGCTCTTTTCTTCCTGTGTGATCTTGTTGATCAGGCCAAACACGGTCTGCTCGATGAACTCGATCAGCCCCTCGTACATCTGCGCCTTGCTGGCAAAATGACGGTACAGCGCAGCCTCGGAAAGCTCCAGCTTGGCCGCGAGCAAGGCCGTCGTAATCTTCTCGCCCTTGGGTTGCTCCAGCATCGTGGCTATGGTTTGCAGGATTTGCAGTTTACGTTCGCCCGGTTTGGCAGCCATGTCATCCCCCTCTATCAGTTCAGCCGCGACAGCGCGCGCGGCAATTCCATCACATTGCGTATCTTCACATCGACGCAGGCCGGTAAACGCGGCGAAGCATCCACCCATACGGTACGCATCCCCAGCCGCTTCGCCGCCTGCAGGTTTTCCAGGCTGTCCTCCACCATCACGCACTGCGCCGCCCTGAGGCGATGCCGCTGCAACAGACGCATAAAACCGTACACATCCGGCTTGGGACGGTAACGCGTCTGCTCCACCGCCACGACACCGTCAAACAGGTCATCCACACGCAGCAGCTTCAGCACGGCATGCGCGTAGTGTTGCGGCGCATTGGAAAACAGCACCTTCTTCCCTGGCAGGGCCTGCAAGATATGGCGCAGGCGCGGTTCGCGCAACACCATACCGGGCAATCCGGGGAACTGATGGGTATGCCACAGAAAGTGCGCCGGATCGGTACCGTGGTGGCGCATCAAACCGCTCAGCGTCGCGCCATAGCGCTGCCAGTAATGCACACGCAATGCGTCAGCCGCCGCCTCATCCAATTGCAGATGCTCCTGCAGGTAAGCCGTCATGCTGCGGTTGATGTGCGGAAAGATATGGGCTGATGCGTCGTGCAGCGTGTTATCTAAATCAAATATCCAGACACGGCTCATTTGCTCTTGATCAACGTGCCCACGCCTTCGTCGGTCAGGATTTCCAGCAACAGCGCATGCTGCACCCGTCCGTCGATGATGTGCACGGATCGCACGCCGCCGCGCGCCGCATCCAGCGCAGAACCGATCTTGGGCAGCATGCCGCCGGACAGCGTGCCGTCCGCGACCAGGTCATCGATCTGCTTCGGAGTCAGGCCGGTCAGCAGATTGCCGTCCTTGTCCAGCACCCCCGGAGTATTGGTCAGCAGCACCAGCTTCTCGGCACCCAGCACCTCGGCCAGCTTGCCGGACACCACATCGGCGTTGATATTCAGCGTCTCGCCATCGGGTCCGACGCCGATCGGCGCGATCACCGGGATGAAATCGCCGGAGTCGAGGAAGGAAATGATCCCGGGATCGATCTTCTTGATGTCCCCCACCAGCCCGATATCCAGCATCTTTCCCGGCTCAATGTTGCTCTCCAGCATCATCTTTTCGGCCCGGATGAACCCGCCATCCTGCCCGGTCAGCCCGACCGCCTTGCCGCCGTAGCGGTTGATCAGGTTGACGATGTCCTTGTTGACCTTGCCCAGCACCATCTCGACCACATCCATGGTCTCTTCGTCGGTGACACGCATGCCTTGCACGAACTCGCCCTGCTTGCCGACCTTCTTCAACAGGTCGTTGATCTGCGGCCCGCCGCCATGCACCACCACCGGATTCATCCCGACCAGCTTGAGCAACACTACGTCACGCGCGAAACTCTCCTGCAGCCTGGGGTCGGTCATGGCGTTGCCGCCATATTTGATCACGATGGTCTTGTCGAAAAAACGCTGGATATATGGCAGGGCCTCGGCAAGCACCAGGGCTTTGACTTCGGCGGTGGCAGCAGAAAGCGGCATGATTGTCCCTCACAAATAGTGCCGCGAATTCTACACCAGATGAAAAACACATATGACCCAAAATCACTCCGACACGTCTACGCTGCCTGAGTTTGCAACGAAGCCAACACTTACTCAGTGATGGTGCATGTGCTCCTCTGCCTGGGGTGCGGCTTCGCTTCCCGCCAGCGGCTTCACTTCGGCTTTAACCTCGACTTTCACCGCAGCCTTGTTACCCACCTTGACGCTTAGCGTCAATGGCACCATATCGCCGGCCTTGAGCGGTGCCTTGAGCCCGATCAGCATCAAGTGATAGCCGCTCTCGCCAAGGTTGACGTGTTTTCCCGCAGGCAATGCCAGCGATTTGACCTGGCGCATTTTCATCATGCCGCCGTCATGCGTCATGCTATGCAGCTCCACAGTCCTGCTGATCGGGCTGGTGACGCCAACCAGCGCGGCCGACTGTTGACTGGTGATGGAGAGATCGACCATCGCGGCATCCTGCCCCGGGGCGGTAGCACGAGACCAGGCAGCCTCGATTTGCAGATCGCCGGCCTGAACGGTGGCACTCAACAGCACGCCTGCCAGCAGGCAGCCCCAGCGGTAGTATTTTGTCATGACTCGCTTCCCCTATTGAAGGTTGATCCGGAAGTGCGATTATACGCACAGGCCGGAGTCCGACCTGAATACGTTCGCAGCATCAGCGCAACGGGAAATTTTCGGGATGCGGCATATCGTCGCGACCGCAGCAAGGTCAATCCGCGTTCAAGCATTGTCCGAACTGTCACGCTGGGTATAATGCTGGACTATGTCTACCCCCACCACCATCCCCGAGGATCACGTCGCGCAGCCTGACAACACGCTGCCCGCATACGTACATGTACGACCGGATGGTGTGTATATCGCCGTCTCTCCGCCACCAGCCCAAGATATATTGCAGACATTTGTCGACCGGCTGTTTAACAACAACGCCTACTTCAAAGGGCTGAACTACGCCCTGTTCCTGGATCTGCTGTACGGCGCAAAACCCGTCACGGTCAAGGCCGGCCAGGCTCCCGAGGTCAGACTGGCCAGTGACATCGTGACTTTCCCGGCGCGCCGCAAATCGGCTGAGGAGGATGGGGTGATACCCATCGTCGAGTACGCCAAGAAGACCGAGGCACACCCAACCAAGCTGGACTTCGACGAGTTCGTCGCCGAAATGTGGCTCAAGGGGGTGCGCTTCGGCATCAAGGCCGATGCGGTGCGCGCCGCAATTCAGAGCAGCGACACCACACGTATCGAAATCGCTGTGCAGCGCGAACCCACCGAGAGCACGGACGCGCAAATCGTTGAAGAACACAGCCGCCTGCGCCAGGATCGCTCCCCGCTGATCCTGTCCAGCGGACGCGCCGTGCTCAGTACGGCCAAGAACTTTTTTCCGCAGGTAGCCAAAGACGAGGCCCTGCTGCGCAAGGTTCCTCGCACGCTCGGCGATCCGGGTTATCTCGTGACCGGTTCGGCCATCGAACCCCGTTTGCCCAAGGACCTCGATCTGCAAAGGCTGGCCGGCCCCGGCACCCGCGTTGAATATCATGCGCAGGGCGACTTGATCGTCGCAGCGATAGACGGCTTCCTGCGCTTCGACGATATCTCGAAAAAAGTCGAGGTGACCCCCACGATAGAGAATCGCAGCGGCATCAGCGCCAAATCCACCGGCGACATCAAACTGGACGTGGACGAATTCGTCGAGCACGGCGAAGTGCAGGAAGGGCGCTTCGTCAAAGGCAAGCACCTGACTTTCCGCTCTGCCGTATACGGCACGGTGCTCGCGAACGGCGGAAACATCGTCATCGACGACAACCTGTCCGGCGGCGAAGCCAAAAGCATAGGCGGTGACATTGCCGTGCATGGTCGATCCTACAACGCCAACCTCGAAGCATGGGACGGCACTATCACGATCAAATTTGCCGAGAGCTGCGCCATCCTGGCCAAATCGGTCAAAATCGAACGCGCCGTGAATTGCGAAATCGTTGCCGAAAATGTACAGATGGATAGCGCAGAGGGCTGCGCCATCGCAGGAATGGACATCGGCATTGCAGCCACACAGGCGCGTCGCGACAGGGAAACCGTCATCACGGTGCTGTTGCCGGACTGCTCCGGCCTGGAAAGCCAGATTGCCGCCGCACGGGACGAAATAGCCAAGATTGAAGGCGTGCTGCAAAGCAACGCCGAACAGATGGAAAAGTTCAGCGCGGATCCCAAACAGGCGAAGTTGATCGACCTGGGCGCCAAAATTCGCAATGGGCAGATTCAGCTGACCTCGCAACAGCAAAACGAATGGCAAAAAATATTTGCGCAATTCCCCCCTGCCGTTAAGGACACGCTGGTGCTGCAAGGGAAGATCAAGGACCTGTCCGATCAGATCGCCGAATTAACCCGGCAGATTGAAGCCAGCAGCACCGGGCAGCGCTGCATCATCAAGGAAGTGCTGGGCGACACGGTGGGACAAACCCTGACGACACATCTGGGCGTCGCCGCATTTCGCAACCTGTCCCGGCAGGAGCTCAAGACCAGACTCTCGCAGATTGGCGCATCCAGGGAACGGATATTTTCGGGCTGGCAGGGGCACGTCGAGTGGCAATTTCAAGGCCCTGAATTCCCCGACAATTAAGCCCCGCCATGAACCGCCTCACCCAAACCGGCCACAGCCACCTGCGACGCCTGGTGCTGCTGCGTTTCATCGCGATCACGACGCAATGCGCCACGCTCGCGCTGGCGCATCGCTTCCTGGCAATGGAATTGCCCTGGCTGCCGATGCTGATCACGATCGCGTCACTGGCCGCGCTCAACCTGTTCACCTGGTTGCGCCTGCGCAATAGCCGGCCCGTTACCGACGCGGAATTGTTCGTCCAACTGTGCGCGGATGTACTGGCCTTATCGATACTGCTCTACTACGGCGGCGGGTCGACCAATCCGTTCATCTCTCTGTTCCTGCTGCCACTGGTCATCGCCGCGGCCACGCTGCCGCACCGCTATACCTGGGCCATGACGCTGGTCACCACCGCATGCTACACCCTGCTGATGAAGTTTTACCTGCCGCTGCCGGCGGCTGGCAGCCCCCAGCATCAGGAACACCTGCATCATGCGATGCCCGCCGACGATGCCTTCAACATGCATGTATTCGGCATGTGGCTGGGTTTTGTCATCAGCGCGGTGATGGTGTCCTACTTCGTCGTAAAAATGGCGTACACGGTACGCGAGCGCGATAGCATGCTCGCCAAGGCACGCGAAGAAACGCTGCGCAACGAGCGCATCGTGGCGCTGGGCATTCAGGCTGCCGGCGCTGCCCATGAATTGGGCACGCCGCTGTCCACGATGGCCGTGGTGATCGGCGAGCTCCAGCATGATGCCGCAGCCCAACCAGCCTGGAAGGATGCCTTGCTGATTCTCAATGAGCAGGTGCGCGGCTGCAAACGCATACTCGACAAAATCCTGGCAAATGCACAAGACAGCGATCGAACCGCACAGCAACCGGCTGACCGGCTGATCATGGAGGTGCTGGACGAGTGGCAGCTGCTGCGCCCGACGGCACAGTATCGGCTGCATTACAGCAGCACCTTGCCCGCCCCCGACATCGACGCCGACACCACGCTGCGCGCCGCATTGATGAATTTGCTGAACAACGCCGCCGACGCGGCTCCACAGGCGATCGACATCGATGTCGGCTGGGACGGCAACCGCGTCACGCTGGCCATACACGATCATGGGCATGGCCTGAACGACGAGGTCGCGCACAAAGCCGGCTCCGCCTTCTTCACCACCAAGCGCGAGGGCCGCGGCCTGGGTTTGTTCCTGGCCAACGCCAGCATCGAACGCATAGGTGGCTCGGTGCGTTTGTTCAACGGCGCTCATGGCGGCGCCACCACTGAACTGACCCTGCCCGCCACCCCCGCAAAGCCATGACTACCGCTCGACCATGACTACAGTTCGAGAAGATAGCCCGACCCTGTTGTTGGTCGATGACGACCCGACCTTCTGCGGCGTGCTGAGCGCAGCACTGGAGAAGCGCGGCTTCTCGGTAAGCGTGGCGCATAGCGTGGAACAGGCGCTGCCGCTGGCGCACGCCCACCCACCGGAATTCGCCGTCGTCGACCTGAAGATGGGCGGCGCCCCCGGACTGACGCTGGTCAAGGCGCTGCATGAGCTCGACCCGCATACGCGCATCGTGATGCTGACCGGTTATGCCAGCATTTCCACCGCCGTAGAGGCCATCAAGCTGGGCGCGACACAATATCTTGCCAAGCCCGCGAATGCAGCCGAGATCGTCGCCGCTTTCGATCATCAGGCTAACGACAAGCCACCGTTCAAGGTACAACCCACCCAGATCGGCAATCTGGAATGGGAACATATCCAGCGCGTGCTGCACGAGCATGGCGACAATATTTCCGCCACCGCCCGAGCGCTCAACATGCATCGCCGCACGCTGCAGCGCAAGCTCGCCAAACCTCCGCCGCGCTCCGGATAAGCTCCCTCTCGCAGATTGGACAAATCTCTCGTATAGTGTGCATGCTTTCCCCAAACCATCGCGTTAAAGAGCCATTCATGACTGATGAATCCACACGTTCCAAACTCAAGCAGGCGTTAGCCAATCTCGATTCCCTGCCCGCCATGCCGGCCATCGCCCAGAAATTACTGGCATTGCCGCTGAACACGGAAGCCGGCGAAGCGGAATTGCTCAGCCTGATCGGACAGGATCCGCAGATTTCGGCCAAAATCATCAGCCTGGCGAACTCCCCGGTGATGGGAGTGACGCGCAAAGTGGGGACGGTTTCCGACGCGGCCATGCTGCTCGGCCTGACCCGCGTCAAATCGGTCGCCCTGGGCATCGCCTCGATGTCCAACCTGACCAAACTGGCAGCCGGAACACACTTCAAACCGCAGGAATTGTGGCTGCACAGCATGGGCATCGCCATCGTGATGCGCACCATCGCGCAGGCGATGCCGAGGACATCCCGGCCCAAGGAAGACCAGATTTTTCTGGCCGGCTTGCTGCACGACATCGGCTTCATGGCCTTGCACCACATCAACCCCAAGCTGAGCGACGAACTGCACCAGCAGCTGCAACTGCAGCCCGATCGCTCCATCCTGGAGATCGAACTCGAGACGCTGGGGATCACCCACTGTTACATCGGCGCACAACTGGCACGGCACTGGAACCTGCCCGAAGAAATCGCCACGGTGCTGGGATACCACCACCCTCCATATGTAGAGGAAATCGCCGCACAAAACCCGCTGGTACGTCTGGTCAGCGTGGCCGAGAAAATGCAGCCCGATTTCGGCATCGCCGAACATACCGGCACCCCGATAGACGATCAGGAATGGCTCAGCCTGGGGATAGACCCGTCCAATGTCGAAGACATCATCAGTGTCGCCAACGAACTGGTGATACAAACCGCGCAATTAAGCGACATGTTCTGACGATACCGCGCGCCATGTGCTCCCGGCAGCGCTAGTCTCCCTGCAGATGTTTGTTGAGGCCGGTCAAGCCCTGGATGACATGGCGCAATGCCTGGTTGTATTCATTCCTGAAAATCACCGCAGCCTGTTCGCGATGGCCAACCTGCAGCTTCTCGATGATTTGCCCGCCAAGATGATGAAACCGCTGGTGTGCCTGCTGCAATTGCTCAAATTCCGGCAATTCCCGCAGCAATTCGGACGCCACACCGTTTAGCCACGAGCCCAACTGGCAAATGCCGCTCTGCCCCACCAGTATCCCCTCGACCGGTTCACGTATGCTGCCTTGTACATGATGCCCGAGCCGGTTTTTCCACAGGATGTGCTTTTCTGCCGCGCCCAACAGATTCACTCCGTCCCGCATATCGTGCCTGAAATCAGCATCCAGCCTGGACCATCCCTCTAATTCTGAAAATAAGGCCATTTCGATTTACCCCCGCCACGACAATTGCGCCTTTATAACCAGCTGGCGGCAAAACAACAATATGCCGAATTGCCTATATATTTCGGCCTAGTCTTATGGCGACTAGCCCGCGGCGGCAGGCAAAGACTATAATCACGCACCGATAACACCCGCCTCGCCATGAAACTTATTCTCCTCTTCGTCACCCTGTTGCTGCCCGCATTGGGTCAGGCCGCCTCTGCCCAGATACCTGCCGCGCCTATCCTGGCCGCCAAGTCCTATGTGCTGTATGACTACGCCAGCAGCCAGGTGCTGGCAAACCAGAATGGCGATACGCGCATGGAGCCGGCCTCGCTGACCAAGCTGATGACCGCGTATCTGACGTTTGACGCGCTCAAGCACGGCACCTTGCAACCGGGGCAGAGCCTGACCGTGCCCGCATCGGCGGTACGCAGTGCGAGCGGCGAATCGCGCATGCTGCTCAAGACCGGCCAAACGGTGACCGTGGATGATCTGCTGCACGGGCTGATCGTGCAGTCGGGCAACGATGCGGCCATCACGCTGGCACTCAACATTGCCGGCAGCGAAGCGGGTTTCGTCGACATGATGAACAAGGAGGCGAAACGTCTGGGCATGAGCAACACGCACTTCACCAACGCGGTAGGGCTGCCGGATGCCCAGCACTACAGCAGCGCCGCAGATCTGGCGATCCTGGCCGCCAGCATCGTGCGCGACTACCCCCAGTATTATGCGTTGTTCGGGCTGCGCGACTTCACGTTCAACAATGTCACGCAGGCCAACCGCAATCGCCTGTTGTGGATAGATCCTTTTGCCGACGGCATCAAGACCGGCCACACCGAAACCGCCGGGTATTGCCTGGTCGGCTCGGCAAAACGCGACAACCGCCGCCTGATCTCGGTATTGCTCGGCGCGGATTCCGACAGCCTGCGCGCCACCGAAAGCCAGAAGCTGCTCAACTTCGGCTTCCAGACTTACGATGCGGTGCGGCTGTACCAGAAAGACCAACCGGTTACCAAGGTGCGCATCTGGAAAGGCTCGGAAAGCCAGATCAAGCTTGGTTTCCGCCAGGACCTGTTCCTGTCGATACCCAAGGGACAAATGGCGCAACTCAAGGCGACCCTGGAGACCCGCCAGCCCATCATTGCTCCCGTCAGCGCAGGCCAGCAACTCGGCGTACTCAAACTGAGCCTGGCCGGAAAACCCTATGCCGAGTACCCGCTGTACGCGCTGGAAAATGTCACGCTGGCCAACGTGTTCTCGCGCGGCTGGGACAGCATCCGCCTGCTGTTTCAATAGGGGAAAGGCATGACCATCTACCTGAACGGGCAATACCTGCCGATCGAGGAGGCGAAGATTTCCGTGCTGGACCGCGGCTTCATCTTCGGCGATGGCGTATATGAGGTCATTCCGGTGTATTCGCGCAAGGCGTTCCGCCTCGATGGCCATCTGCAGCGCCTGCAACACAGTCTGGATGGGATCAAGCTCGACAATCCGCACAGCAATGCCGCATGGACCCGCATCATCAACGAGCTGATCGCACGCAATGCCGGTGAAGACCAATATCTGTACCTGCATATCACGCGGGGCGTAGCCAAACGCGACCATGCATTCCCCAATCCGCCCGTCGCACCGACCGTGTTCGTGATGAGCAACCCGCTGCTCACCCCGCCAGCCGAACTGTTGCACAGCGGCGTATGTGCAATCAGCGCGCAGGACAACCGCTGGCTGCGCTGCGACATCAAGGCCATCGCGCTGCTGCCCAACGTGCTGCTGCGCCAGATGGCAGTCGACGCGGGTTGCGCCGAAACCATATTGATCCGCGCCGGAACCGGTGGCGAGGAAGCCTTCATGACCGAGGGTGCCGCCAGCAACATCTTCGTCGTAAAAAACGGCAAATTGCTGGCCCCGCCTAAAGACCATCTGATGCTGCCCGGCATCACCTACGATGTCATACTGGAAATCGCCAGCACCAACGGCATCCCGCATGAAGTACGCAGGATCGCCGCAGCGGAGATTTTCGCCGCCGACGAACTGCTGCTGACCTCCAGCACCAAAGAGGTGCTGGCCATCACCACGCTGGATGGAAAGCCGGTCGGCACCGGCAAACCGGGGCAGCTGTTCAGCAAACTGCACGCGCTGTATCAAGACTTCAAACGCGATGTGATGCGCGCAAAATGAGCGAATTAAGACATACCCTGCTCGATTATCCCTGCGAATTCCCGCTGAAAATATTCGGCCAGCAGCAGGCTGGTTTCGCGCAAGCAGTGCTCGAAGTCATCAGCAAGCACGACCCCGGATTCATCGCCGCCAGCATGGAGATGCGTGCCAGCAAGAATGCGCGTTACGTCAGCCTGACCTGCACCATCAATGCCACTTCACGTGAGCAGCTCGATGCGATTTATCAGGAGCTATGCGACCACCCGATGGTGGTGATGGTGTTATGAGTGGCAGCGGCAAGCAACATACGGGCAACGGAAACCACGTGGCCACGCCTGCAATTCACTCTCTCGGACTGGTCGAATATCAGCCGACCTGGGATGCGATGAAGCGTTTCACCGCGAGCCGCGAACCCGGCACCCGCGACGAAATCTGGCTGGTTCAGCACCCTCCGACCTATACTCAGGGCCTGGCAGGCAAAGCGGAACACCTGCTCAACCCGACAGACATCCCGGTAGTCAAGATCGATCGCGGTGGACAAATCACCTATCATGGCCCCGGCCAGATCGTTGCCTATCTTCTGCTCGACCTGCGCCGCTGGAAGATCAATGTGCGCGCGCTGGTGCGCCTGATGGAACAGGCGGTGATAGCACTTCTCGGCGCGTACGGTATCGCCGCGCAAGGCCGTGACGAGGCTCCTGGAGTGTATGTCGACGACGCCAAGATCGCCTCGCTGGGATTGAAGATCAAGAATGGCTGCTGCTACCACGGCCTGGCGCTGAACGTGGACATGGACCTGGCGCCATTCGGCAACATCAACCCCTGCGGTTATGCAGGGCTGCGCGTCACCCAGGCCCGCGCACTCGGCATCACCGCCTCGATCAACGAACTGCAGGCCGAGCTGGCGCAAAACCTTATACACGGACTGCAACAACACCTGCACAAGGAATCAACCGCGCGCAATCCGATCAAGATCGTGCCGCTGCAACAGCGGCTGCGCAAACCGGAATGGATACGCGTCAAATCCGGCAGTGGGCAGGGCTATCACGACGTGAAGCGCCTGTTGCGCGAGCACAACCTGCACACGGTATGCGAGGAGGCATCCTGCCCCAACATCGGCGAGTGCTTCAGCAAAGGCACCGCAACCTTCATGATCCTCGGCGACGTATGCACGCGCCGCTGCCCGTTCTGCGATGTGGCTCACGGCAAACCGCTCCCGCCCGACACCGAAGAACCTGCCAACCTAGCGCGCTCGATCGGTTTGCTCAAACTCAAATATGTAGTCATCACCAGCGTGGACCGCGACGACCTGCGCGATGGCGGCGCACAGCACTTCACCGACTGCCTGTCCGCGATACGCATCAGCTCACCCGCGACCCGGCTGGAGATCCTAATCCCTGATTTTCGCGGCCGGCTGGAAGAGGCCTTGGAGGCACTTTCCGGCAGTTTGCCCGACGTCCTCAACCACAATCTGGAAACCGTGCCACGCCTGTACAAACTGGCCCGCCCCGGCGCGGACTACGCCCACTCGTTAAATCTGCTCAAGGAGTTCAAGGTCCGCTTCCCTGACATCCCGACCAAATCCGGCTTGATGCTGGGCTTGGGCGAAACCGACGAAGAAGTCCTGGAAGTGATGCGCGACCTGCGTGCGCACGATGTCAACATGCTGACGATAGGCCAATACCTGCAACCTTCCGACGGGCACTTGCCGGTGTTGCGCTACGTGCCGCTGGAAACCTTTACGAAGTTCGAGCAAGCCGCCAGGGCCATGGGTTTCAGCCATGCAGCCTGCGGCCCTATGGTCAGATCCAGTTATTTCGCCGACGAGCAGGCCCATCTGGCAGGAGTCATTTAGGAAATCGCTCACAGGACACATTCCATGCCTGGGAAATTTTTCTTAAAATTTGCACCGGACCTTGATTTGTATCAAAGTGCCGCTCGCCGTTAGGCGTAAATTGAGCGTGCAATTTTTCGTTTCACCACACAAGGAGAACATTATGAAGACTGGTTATCTCATTGCCGCCGCCCTGTTCGTATCGACCGCCGCCTTTGCCGGCGACGATGATGGCGCTGCGCTGTTCAAACAGAGCAACTGTGGCGCATGCCATGAAATCGGCAAGAAAGCGGTCGGCCCCAGCGTGAAGGACATCGCCGCGAAATACGCAGCAGACAAGGAAGCACACGACAAACTGGAAAAGAAAGTCCGCAAGGGCGGCGCCGGCTCGTTCGGTACGATGCCGATGCCGGCCACCCCAAAATCGGTCAGCGATGAAAACATCAAGCACATCGTATCCTGGATGCTGGATCAGAAATAAGGCCTTGATACAGGATCGATAATGAAGCCGGCGCGAGCCGGTTTCTTTTTTTCGGAACGTGTTCCACTGCTGCTTTAACGGGCTGGTTGGCCAGCCCGCGCAACCGATACATTTGATATAATCGGCGCGTTGCCTCTGTCGATGGCGAGTTTGAACGTTCACATCAGTGTTTACATTAGGAGCCCATATGAAATTCCGTTATCTCATTGCCATGACCGTTGCCCTGTCTGTCTCAGCCCCGGTTTATTCCGCCGACAATGTAGAAACGTTGTTTAACGACAGCAACTGCAATAACTGCCATTTCCCGTTAAAGGACACCGCCGGCCCTTCGATCAAGGCCATTGCGAAGAAATACAAGGGCAACAAGGATGCCCAGGCGATGCTGGAAAAGAAAGTGCGCGATGGCGGTACGGGCACTTGGGGCGTGGTGACCATGCCGGCGACACCCGCAACGGTGAGCGATGAAAACATCAAGGCTATGGTGAGCTGGATGCTGACACAGGAAGGGGAAGCGTTGTTCAAACAGCACAATTGCACGACCTGCCATGCCATCGACAAGAAACTGCTCGGCCCCTCCCTGAAGGACATCGCGGCCAAATATGCCAGTGACAAAGATGCACCGCAGAAGCTTATGCCCAAAGTGCGTAACGGCGGATCGGGCGCATTCGGTTCAACCGCGATGCCCGCTACCGGCAAGTCCGTTAGCGACAACAGCATTTTCACCATGCTGGAATGGATCGTGAGTCTGCCTGCAACTCCGACCACAGCCCCGACCAAGGAAGCGGTAGTAAAGGACAGCAAGAAAACGGACAAGAAGGCAAAATAGTCTCGACAGACCAGTCAAAAAAGCCGACTCCGGTCGGCTTTTTTAATTCCTTCCGCATCATGGGTTGCTTTTACGAGCTGTTATAATCTGCGGCAAATTTTCACGCATTCCCCCATGAACATCCTTTACGAAGAAGACGGCACTTTCAAGGTCGGCAACATCATGACCGACAACACCACCTCACTCCAGATCGAAAGCGCCTCCGGCAAGCGCAGCAAGATCAAAGCGACCAACGTGATGCTGCGCTTCGGACAACCCGGCTTGAACGAATTCCTGCCCCAGGCCGAAGCGCTGGCGAATGGCATCGAAGCGGAGTTCCTCTGGGAATGCTGCCCGAGCGACGAATTCGGCTTCGAACAAATCAGCGCCGAATATTTCGGCCATCCGCCGAGTCCGCTGGAGGCCGCGGCCGCGTTGATCCGCCTGCACAGCGCGCCAATTTATTTTCACAAGAAGGGCAAGGGACGCTACCGCGCCGCGCCACCCGACGTGCTCAAGGCCGCGCTGGCCGGAGCCGAGAAGAAGCGCCAGCAGCTGGCCCTGCAGGCACGCTACACGGAACAGCTCTGCCGCTTCGAATTACCGCCCGAATTTGCGGAGCATCTGCCAAAATTGCTTTATCAACCTGATCGCAACACACTGGAAGTCAAGGCGCTCGAAGCGGCATGTACGGCGACGCAACTCACCGCTGCACACCTGCTGCAGCGGTGCGGAGCACTGCCGTCGTCGCACGATTATCACCTGCACAAATTCCTGTTCGAGAATTTCCCCAAGGGCATCGATTTCCCTCCGGTGGACTTGGCTGCATGGGACGAGCTGCCACTGGCCAGCGCGACGGCCTTCAGCATAGACGATGCGACCACCACCGAGATCGACGATGCCTTCTCGGTAGAGCAATTGGCCAATGGCAACTGGCGCATCGGGGTGCATATCGCGGCTCCCGCGCTGGGACTGCCGCGCGACTCCTCCGGCGACCAGATCGCCGCACAGCGGCTGTCCACGGTGTATATGCCGGGGCGGAAAATCACGATGCTGCCGGACAGCGTGGTGCAGGCCTTCACGCTGTGTGCGGATCGCATCTGCCCGGCGCTGTCGATGTATAACGAAGTGGATGCCGCAACCCTGGAGATTTTGAGCCACGAGAGCCGCGTCGAACGCATCCATATCGCGGCGAACCTGCGCCACGACACACTGGAACCGCTGTTCAACGAGGATACGCTGGCCGCCGGCAAGCTGGATTATCCCTATGCGCCTGAATTGAAATTGCTGTGGGACCTGGTACAGAAGCTGGAAGCACAGCGCGGCAAACCTTCCGACAACAGCACCCAGCAGATCGATTACAACTTTAACGTCGAAAATGACCGCATCAGCATCACCCAGCGGCGGCGCGGCTCGCCGATCGACAAGGTGGTGTCCGAACTGATGATCCTGGTGAACAGCGAATGGGGCAAGCACCTGGCCGAACATGGCTTCGTCGGCATCTACCGCACCCAGCAGAACGGCAAGGTGAAGATGAGCACGGTCGCCGCCCCGCATCAGGGGCTGGGCGTCGCCCAGTACATGTGGTCCAGCTCGCCGTTGCGCCGCTATGTGGATCTGGTCAACCAGCGCCAGATCATCGCGATGCTGCACGATGCGGAACCTGCCTATCCAAAGAACGACACCGCGCTGTACACCACGATGCGCGACTTCGACACCATGTACGGCATCTACAATGATTTCCAGCGCAACATGGAGCGCTACTGGTGCCTGCGCTGGCTGCAGCAGGAGCAGGTCGAACAGGCAGAGGCCATCGTGCTGCGCGACAGCCTGGTGAGGCTCCACGACATCCCGCTGACGCTGCGCGTGCCCTCCTTGCCTGAACTGCCTGCCAACAGCCGCGTGCAACTGGAGATCACCGAGATCGACCTGCTCGACCTGAATGCGCACACGCGCTTCATCGCAAAACTGGACGAGGAAAAGGCTTGTTAGCAACACTGCGCGCACGACTTTCTGTGGCGATGGCCTGCTCGGTCGCGCTGCATGCCTTCGCGCTATTCGGCATCGCGCTGGTGATGCCAGACCCGCGCGGCGCGGCCAATTTCATGCAGCCGCTGCAGGTCGTGCTGGTCAACAGCAAGTCCGCTTCCAGGCCGGCTCAGGCGGATGCCTTGGCGCAGGCCAACCTCGATGGAGGTGGCAACACCAGCGAAGACCGTCAAGCCAAGAGCCCGCTGCCGACGATCAGCGATGACCAGCAATTCACCCCGGAACAGCTTTCCAAGCACGTCGCGCAACTGGAGGAAGAATCCAAACGCATGCTGACCCAGCTCAAGAGCAAGCACACGGTCGTCCAACCCGAATTGAAGAAGCAGCAAAGCGAGGCTTCCAGCAATGGCGACGAACTGATACAGAAGGCGCTGGAGATCGCACGGCTGGAAGCGCAGATCAACAAAAACTGGGATGCCTACCAGAAACAGCCGCGGCGCAAATTCATCGGCGCACGCACCCAGGAATACCGCTTCGCCCAATATATCGAGGATTGGCGTATCAAGGTGGAGCGCATCGGCAACCTGAACTACCCGGAGCAGGCGCGGCGCGAGCAGCTATACGGCAAACTGCAGCTCAGCGTCTCGATACGCACCGATGGCAGCGTGGAAAGCGTCGAAGTCAGCCGTTCTTCCGGACACCGCATCCTGGATGCGGCGGCGATGCGCATCGTCAAACTGGCCGCACCCTATGCCCCGCTGCCGCCGGACATCAGCAAGGACACCGACATCCTGACGATCACCCGCACCTGGTCGTTCACCACGTCGGACAAACTGGAAAGCGAATAAGCATATGACCGACAAGTACGCCGTCATCGGCAACCCGATCGCCCACAGCAAGTCGCCTCAGATCCACCAGATGTTTGCACTGCAGACCGGGCAGGACATCAGCTACGAGGCCATCCTGTCGCCGCTGGACGGCTTCGCCGCCACCATTGCGCGGATACGCGACGAAGGCTACAAGGGCTGCAGCGTGACCGTTCCATTCAAGTTCGAGGCATTTCAACTGGCGACACAACTGACCGAACGGGCACAGGCCGCACAGGCAGTGAATACGCTCAAGTTCGATGTGAACGGCATCTTTGGCGACAACACTGATGGCGCTGGATTAACGAGAGACATCGAGCAAAATATCAATGTCTCTTTGCGGAACAAAAGGATATTGCTAATGGGGACTGGAGGCGCGGCATATGGTGTAGCTTTACCACTGCTACATGCCGGAGGGGAATTGACGGTAGTTAGTCGTGATCCAGAAAAAGCGCGCCTATTGGTAGAAAGAACCGGAATGCTCGACAGTTTCATGCTGGATGAAATAATGCTGGACGGAGACATAACCACTTCCACACCTTATGTTTCACACACCAGTTATGTCGATCTACCCGGTCACCAATTTGATGTGGTCATCAACGCCACTTCCGCCGGACTGACCGGTAGCGAAATCCCGCTGCCACCCGGCATCTTCGCGCCCGGT
>JACPVZ010000045.1 GCA_016197305.1 Nitrosomonadales bacterium
GAGCCGTAGGTACGCGGATCGGCCAGACCATACATTCTGCTGGTCACCATCGCGAAGGAAATCGAACCCAACAGATACGCTGCAACGACAAAAACTATGGTCAACATCAGGAATGCCTTAGAATTAAACAGGCGCGGATTTTACGTGAGCGAACTCCTAAAAACCACGGATTCGTCATTCCCGCGTAAACGGGCATCCAGACATGCACCAAACCGGGCTCACGCTGTCACTAAAAGCGGGCAATTGGCCGCTCGGCAAGCCGGCTGCAAAGCTGACGCCGCGGGAACGACAAGATTTTTGACACATAACTTAATCATCAGGCACCAATGGACATCATCTTCCTGCGCGAACTCAAGGTCACCACGCTGATCGGCATCTACGAGCGTGAAAAGCTCGTGCCGCAAACCCTGCAGATCGACCTCGACATCGCACTGCCCAACAGCCGCGCCTGCACCAGCGACGACATCAACGACGCGCTGGATTACGCGGATGTCGCGCAACACATCCAGACCGTGCTCAGCGAGGGGCACTTCTCGCTGCTGGAAACGCTGGCCGAACACATCGCACAAATCATCCTCAAGGACTTCAACGCCCCCTGGGTCAGGGTCAGCGTCGCCAAACTGCAGGCCATCCGCAACTGCAAGATGGTGGGCATCAGCATCGAACGGGGACAGGTAAAATAATCACCACTTTTTAAGAGCGACCATCGTGACCGACATTCAAAAATCCATCTCTGAAAAATACTGCCCACGCTTCGGGCAAATCGCCATCGAAATGGGCTTCATCACCGAAGCGCAACTGAAGGAAGCCCTGTGCATCCAAGTGGACGAAGAACTCGCCGGAAAGAGCCGCCGGTTACTGGGCGCCATCCTGTTCGACAAGGACCTGATGACCGGCGATCAGATCGAACGGGTCTTGAATGCCGTCTTGCAAAAGACCCGGATGGAAGAGAACGCTGGCAAAGGGCAGAAGTAGCCGGAATCAACTGCGCCGGGGGTTGCCCGGCAGCAAGCTACTTTCTTTTGCTTCGCCAAAATGAAAGTAGCCAAAGAAAAGGCGACCCCGGTTTGCCGCCCCTGCGGGGTACCCTCGATCAGCCGCAAGCAAACGGGGCTGCGCAACTCGACCTGGCGGGGCGCACACCCCGCGCCCCACTGCGGGACTCGAACAGTGCTCGCCTAAACCTCCGCTTCCTTGCGTCTAATCGAGGCGGCGCACAGGGGGAAAAGCCTCCAAGCAGCGAGTGTCTTTATTTTTCATCTGGAGCAATCATTAAACCTTTGGGTTTTGCTAGCTCGCAAAACTCCTCGGCAGAATATTTCATAATCAGGGCTGCCAAGCCACTCGCGATAATCGGTATCCCAATTCTGAAATCACCCAAAGTCGATACAACCGCCGCAGAAAAATATCCCTCATTAAAAACTTTTGGAACTCGGTTTGCCCAAAGTTTATAAATCGGGCTTGATGGTTTGCAAAAAGTTTTCCACGCAACTCTGCGAAGAATTGCAAAAGTAATTCGGCCTATATGCTTGGGATCTTCTACCTTCTCGGGAGGCGGCAAAAGTTTTCTATCGGGCGCAGGGAGTTGCTTTATTGAGTATGCGCGAACATCGCTTAAGAGTGATACGCTGGCCACGGGAACGCTATTGCCAATTAGCTTGAAAATTTCATCGTCAGAATTGCGTTGAAGGAGGAAGATTGCCTTTTCTTCGACCTCTTGGGCATCAAGCTCCTTTTCTCCTGAGCCAATCAACTCAGCAAGGATGCACTCTTCTTCAATTCTCTCAATCAATCGCTTCTGAAATTGGTGGCGCGTTCGATCTGAAGCAATATTATTAATTTTCGATATAGTCTCGTGAATTAGCCTTTTCGAATCAGCAGTTTTCTTTTGTCGCAAAAGGCAAACAGCCAGTAGAGAGGTAGCTTCAAGGTATAGGCGAGTATTGGATTCAGATAATTTCCTGATGCCAATTAAACCAGCTTCAGCATAATTCAGACGATTGGCATCTACGCAGGCCTCATACGCCCATAACTTTGCACGCAATAGGCGATGATGTTTTCGATCATCGGGGAAGAGATTTTGAATTCTCCCTGCAAGCTTAATCGCAACTTCAGATTCAGCTTGCAGTACTGCACTCCTAAGCTTGACCTCAAGAGGGCGAAGTTCAGCCAGTTGCCATTCCGTCAATTTGGTATTGGACATCGATAACATCCTGAGTTATGTGCCAAGAAATTAGACGCTATATCTTTCCATACAGCAAGCACTTGGGTATTGGTTTTCTGGCGACACGCTCTTTGAGCACCACCATTCCCCATGTGCGCCGCCGAGTAGCGCAGGCTGGCCAGGAGATGTCGGCGAGGACTGTCTGAGCGCGTAGCGCGAGTTCCGCAGCCGCCTGACCAGTCGAGCAACGCAGGGCACCGCGCAGCGGCGGCAAACCGGGGTCGCCTTTTCTTTGGTTACTTTATTTTGGCGAAGCAAAAGAAAGTGACTAGCTGCCGGGCTACCCCCGGCGGTCTTGACTTTGTTCATTCATGCTTCGACAAGCTCAGCACGAACGGCCTTTTTACTGTACAACCGACGACGCTATCCTCTCGGATGATGCTGTTGATGTAGCTGCTTCAACCGCTCCCGCGCGACATGCGTGTAAATCTGCGTCGTGGAAATATCCGCATGACCCAACAGCATCTGCACCACGCGCAAGTCCGCACCGTGGTTCAGCAGATGCGTCGCGAATGCATGTCGCAAGGTATGCGGCGACAATGATTTATTCAGCCCGGCGTTTTTTGCGTGTTTCTTGATCAGATACCAGAACATCTGCCGCGTCATACCCTCGCCTCTGGCGGTGACGAACAGCGCATCGGCCATCTGCTTGCCGAGCAGCACGCCGCGGCCATCCGCCAAGTAGCGGCGCAGCCAGTCCAGCGCCTCTTCTCCCAGCGGCACCAGGCGCTCCTTGCTGCCCTTGCCCATCACTCTCACCACACCCATGTCCATGCTCACCTGGGTGATGCGCAGCGTCACCAGCTCGGACACGCGCAAGCCGGTCGCATACAACACTTCGAGCATGGTGCGGTCGCGCAAGCCCAGCGGGGTCTGCACATCCGGCGCGGCCAGCAGCTGCTCGACATCGGATTCTGTCAGGCTCTTGGGCAGGTTGCGCGGCAACTTGGGCGTGTCGATCTGCAGCGTCGGGTCGGTGCTTATCCTGCCTTGCCGCAGCAAATAACGGAATAGCCGTTTCAGGCTGGAGATGTTGCGCCCGGTGCTGCTGGGCTTGGCTTTCTGTGCGACGACCAGCTGCGCGAGATAGCCCTGAATGTCGCCGTGCGTGGCTTGCAGGATAGCGGCACCGCGCTGCTGCTCCAGCCATGCGGCGAACTTGGCCAGATCGCGCCGGTAGCTGTCCAGCGTGTTGCGCGACAGGCCGTCTTCCAGCCACAGGTTGTCGCAAAATTCGTCGAGCAATTCAGCGTTGTTCATGTGCCAGCAGCCAGCGCTTGATGCTCAGCGGGTCGCCGCTGGCATGGTGCATGAAACCGCCCAGACCGGCTTTGCTCACCACGCGATGGCAGGGAATGATGATCGGGATCGGATTCGCGCCGCAGGCTTGGCCGACCGCCTGCGCGCTGGAATGCAGCTCGTCCGCCAGTTCGCCGTAGCTGCGCGTTTGTCCACGCGGGATGTTCAGCATCGCCTGCCAGACTTTCTGCTGGTGCGGCGTGGCACTCAATGCGAGCGGCACGAAAAATTCGTAATCGGGATCCTTGAAATAGTGCAGCAGCTGCGCACACACGTCCGCGGCGAAGGGGCTGGCAGCGCGCTGCGCCGTTTCAACCGCCGGCAGGAAATCGATGCCCAGCAGCGCATCCCCAGCCTGCACATCATGGGTGCAACGGATGCCGAGCACGCCGAACGGTACCGCAAGTTTTGCTTGATAGTCCATGTCGCGATGATAGCGGAAATAAAAAACGGGAGCCCAGGCTCCCGTTTTGGTGTTGCCGAACCGCTGCAGTTAAGCGCGGATTGCCAGCTTTTAGTTCCGGCATAACGCCTGACAACAGGCATTAGCCTTCTCTGAAAACTTACCTGACAGCAAGTTTTTCCTTGATACGCGCCGACTTGCCGGAGCGCTCACGCAGGTAGTACAGCTTGGCGCGACGCACCGAGCCGCGACGCTTCACTTCGATCGAAGCGATCACCGGGGAATAGGTCTGGAAGGTGCGTTCAACGCCTTCGCCTGCGGAGATCTTGCGCACGATGAAGCTGGAGTTCAGCCCACGATTGCGCTTCGCGATCACGACGCCTTCAAAAGCCTGCACACGCTTGCGCTCGCCTTCGACGACGTTCACGTTGACGACTACGGTGTCGCCAGGCGCAAATGCCGGGACAACCTTGCCCAGACGGGCGATTTCCTCTTGTTCCAATTTTGCGATCAAATTCACTTTACTGCTCCTTGTTATGCGGGTCTTGTTCCTTCTGGAACTGCGCCAGAAGCCGAGACTCCTCTTTTGTCAAAGCACGCTGGGCCAATAAATCCGGCCTGCGCAACCACGTTCTGCCCAACGACTGCTGAAGCCGCCAACGCTGTATGTCCGCATGATTGCCGGACAACAACACCGGGGGCACGGCTTCACCATTAAACTGTTCCGGGCGGGTGTAGTGCGGGCAATCCAGCAAGCCCTGCACGAACGAATCCTGCTCCGCCGATTCGGCATCGCCCAGCACACCGGGCAGTTGCCGCACCAGACTATCCATCAACACCATCGCCGCCAACTCGCCACCCGACAACACATAGTCGCCGATGGAGATCTCTTCATCCACATACTGACGGATCAGGCGTTCGTCTATGCCTTCATAACGTCCGGCCAGCAGGATCAAACCCTCATCCAGCTGCGCCACCAATTCCTTGACCGCCGCGTGGCTCAACAACCTGCCCTGCGGCGACAGATACACCACCCGGCTCTTCGCCACCCCGCTGGCCGCCTGCCGCTGTTTCGCCGCGCTGATCGCGGCCGCCAGCGGCTCCGCCAGCATCACCATCCCCGGCCCGCCGCCATAGGGGCGGTCGTCTATCGAGTGGTAGTTATCCGTCGTAAAATCCCGCGGATTCCACGTCCTCAGGACATAACGTCCCTGTTCTGCCGCGCGCCGCGTGATGCCATATTGCGTCAGCGCATCGAACATCTGGGGAAACAGCGTGATAACGTCGAATATCACGATCAGTAGTCCGCCGACCAATCCACCCGGATGATGCCGTTCTTCACATCCACCTGCTTGATCGCGGTCGCGACAAACGGGATCAGAATCTCGCCGCTCTTCTCCGCCCCCGGCTTCACACTCAACACATCGTTGGCGCCGGTCTCCAGCAACTTGTCCACGGTTCCCAGCTGCACGCCCGCCTCGTTCACGACCGCGAGGCCGATCAAATCTGTCCAGTAGTATTCGTCATCGCGCTGCTGCGGCAGACTGCTGCGCGGCACCGCGATCAGCAAGCCCTTCAGTTTTTCCGCGGCGTTGCGGTCCGGACAATCGGACAGCTGCGCAGCCAGCGTCTTGTTGTGCACTTCGCACTGCTTGACTTCAATCTCGCGCCACGGCCCCTGCTCGGGACCTATCCACCAGCTTGCATAGTCCAGCAGGCTATCCAGATACTCGGTGAACGGCTGAACCTTGATCCAACCGCGAATACCGTGTGCCGCCGCGACCCGCCCCATGATCACCATGGGGCTTGCTTCATCAGGCTTGTGCAGTTGCACCGGCACGCTTGACCAGCTTGGCAACGGCGTCGCTCAATTGCGCACCCTTGCTTTGCCAATGACTGACGCGCTCCAGCTGCAGACGCAAGCTTTCCTGGCCTTCGGCCGCGATCGGGTTGTAGAAACCGACGCGCTCGATGAAGCGGCCATCGCGACGATTGCGCGAGTCAGCCACGACTACGTTGTAGAACGGACGATTCTTGGAACCGCCACGGGAAAGACGAATGATTACCATATGAAACCTATAATTAAATTGTTAGCCCAGCGAAAGGGCGCGAATTCTACGACATTTAGCCCGCTTCTTGCAACCCTTAAAAAATCAATGGGTTGTTATTTACCCAGCAACACTTCCAGCACGAACTTGCTGCCCAGGTATGCCAGCAGCAGCAGCGCGAAGCCGCTGACCGTCCAGCGCACCGCGACACGCCCGCGCCAGCCGTAGAAATGGTGACCCCACAACAGCACCGCGAACACACCCCATGAAATAAAGCTGAACAGCACCTTGTGGTTGAACTGCCAAGCCTTGCCGAATATCTCCTCGGAGAACACCACACCGGAGATCATCGTCAGCGTCAGCAGCACGAAGCCGAAGCCTATCATCCTGAACAGCAGGGTTTCCATCGTCAGCAGCGGCGGCAGGTTCTGCAGCACCCGCGGCAGGTTGGCATGATGCAAACGCTTCTCGACCTGCGAGATCAGCACCGCGTGCAACATCGCGATCGTGAACAGGCTGTACGCCGCCATCGCCGCGACGATATGCGCCTTGAACGCGAACAGGTCGGTGTTGGTCAGCGCATGCTCGGAAGGGAACAGCTCCGGCAGCAGCACGGCCACCGCGGCCAGCGGCAACACCAGCGTCTGCAACCCGCCCAACGGATAGAAGAAGCGCGCCACCCAGTAGACCAGCAGCGTCAGCCAGACGATCATCGACAGCGCGTTCACCACACCGAACTCGAAGCTGCCCTCGGAGAAAATATCCTTCACCAGCAGATAGCCATGCAACGCCAGCGGCAGCAATACCAGATGCCCGATCGCACCGCGACTCAGCGTATCGCCGTCTCCGCGCGACTGAGCACGCCAGAAATACGCCGCAAGCACACCATAAACAACACAGGTCAACAACGCAAAGAGAAGGTTAGGCATTTTTTGTCAGGATGTTTTAGACTTCGCGGATTCTACACTATCTGTTAAAGCTACCCAACAGGAACACACATGCTGGACAATCTAACGCAACGTCTATCCGGCGTCATCAAGAACATCCGCGGTCAGGCGCGCCTGACCGAGAGCAACATTCAGGACGCTTTGCGTGAAGTGCGCATGGCGTTGCTCGAAGCCGACGTGGCGCTGCCAGTCGTCAAGGAATTCATTGCACAGGTAAAACAGGCCGCGCTGGGCCAGGAGGTCATCGGCAACCTGAACCCCGGCCAGGCCTTGATCGGCGTCGTACACCGCGAACTGACCAGGCTGATGGGCGAGCACAACGATGCGCTCAACCTCGCCACCACCCCGCCAGCGGTGATCCTGATGGCCGGCCTGCAGGGCGCCGGCAAGACCACCACCAGCGGCAAGCTCGCCAAACTGCTGCGCGACCAGAACAAGAAGAAAGTGCTGCTGGTCAGCTGCGACGTGTACCGTCCCGCCGCGATCGAGCAGCTGCGCACGCTGGCCCAGCAGCTGGAGATCGACTTCTTTGCCTCGGACATCAAGCAGAAGCCCCAGGACATCGCGCTGGCCGCGCTGGATCATGCGCGCCGCCACTATCACGACGTGCTGATCGTCGACACCGCGGGCCGGCTGGCGATCGACGAGGCGATGATGACCGAGATCAAGCAGCTGCATGCCGCGCTCAAGCCGATCGAGACGTTGTTCGTCGTCGATGCGATGACCGGCCAGGATGCGGTCAATACCGCCAGGGCGTTCGGCGAGGCATTGCCGCTGACCGGCGTGATCCTGACCAAGCTGGACGGCGATGCGCGCGGCGGCGCGGCACTGTCGGTACGGCACATCACCGGCAAACCGATCAAATTCGTCGGCGTCAGCGAAAAGGCCAACGGACTGGAAGCCTTCCACCCGGAACGCATGGCGTCGCGCGTGCTCGGCATGGGCGACGTGCTGTCGCTGATCGAAGAGGCACAGCGCGAAGTCGACCACGTGGAGGCGGCCAAGCTCGCGAAGAAAGTGCAAAGCGGGCAAGGCTTCGACCTCAACGACTTCAAGATGCAGATGGTGCAGATGCGCAAGATGGGCGGCATGTCCGCGCTGATGGACAAGCTGCCCGCGCAGCTCAGCCAGGCAGCCGCCGGTGCAAAAGTGGACGATAAAGCCATCAACCGTCTGGAGGGCATCATCAACTCGATGACGCCGCTGGAACGCAGCAAACCCGAATTGATCAAGGCCTCGCGCAAACGCCGCATCGCGATGGGCGCAGGCGTACAGGTGATGCACGTCAACCAGCTGCTCAACCAGTTCGAGCAGGCGCAGAAGATGATGAAGATGTTCAGCAAAGGCGGCGCGATGGCGAAGATGATGAAAGGCATGGCCGGCAAGCTGCCGGGAATGCGCTAAGCGCCCGCACCCTCCACGAATTTTTAACCTCGAAACCGACCTACTATCATGACGACCCAAGCCATCATATTCGACGTGGACGGCACGCTCGCCGACACCGAAGACGCACACCGCCAGTCTTTCAATAAGGCCTTCGCCGAACAGGGACTCGACTGGAACTGGGATGTGGCGCTGTACGACAAGCTGCTCCGGGTGACCGGCGGCAAGGAGCGCATCAAATACTTCGTCAGCAGCTTCCTGCCCGATTTCGCCAAGCCGGCGGATTACGAAGGTTTCGTCAAGAACCTGCACGCGGTCAAGACCGTGCACTACACCCGCATGCTGGGCGAAGGCCGCATCCCGCTGCGTCCCGGCATCAAGCAACTGATACACGACGCCCACGCGGCCGGCATCACACTGGCGATCGCCACCACGACCACGCCCGAGAACGTCGACGCGCTGCTCGAGGTCGGCCTCAGCAAGGACTGGGCCAAGCTGTTCGCCGCCAACGGCTGCGGCGACATCGTGCCGCACAAGAAACCCGCGCCGGACATCTATTTCTGGGTGCTGGAAAAACTGGGGCTGCCCGCCAGCGACTGCATCGCACTGGAAGACTCGGAGAACGGCCTGCGCTCCAGCCTCGCGGCCGGCATCGAGACCTATGTGACCGTCAACCAGTACACGCGCAACCAGAATTTCGCCGGTGCGGCCGCGGTGTTCGACGATCTCAGCGACCTGCGCGGCTTTTACAAGGCCAGCGGACTGTCTCTGGCGATGGCGCAGAACGGCTATTGACCGGCGCCGCAGGAGCGGCCGCGACATTCAAATCGTTGCCGCGCAGGGAATAAGGTTTCGGTTAGAATAGCCGCTTAAAATTTTCGTTTTCAAATCAAACTTAAGGAATCATCATGTACCAGATCGCTCCCAGCATCCTCTCCGCCAACTTCGCCAAGCTGGGCGAAGAAGTCGACAACGTTCTCGCCTCCGGCGCGGACATCGTGCACTTCGACGTGATGGACAACCATTACGTGCCCAACCTGACCATAGGCCCGCTGGTCTGCGAAGCGCTGCGCAAGCATGGCGTGACCGCACCGATCGACGTGCACCTGATGGTCAAGCCGGTTGACCGCATCATCCCCGACTTCGCCAAGGCCGGCGCGACCTATATCACCTTCCACCCGGAAGCCTCCGAGCACATCGACCGCACCATCGGCCTGATCAAGGAAAGCGGCTGCAAGGCCGGCCTGGTGTTCAACCCGGCCACGCCGCTGGACGTGCTGGAATATACCCTGCCCAAGCTGGACATGGTGTTGCTGATGTCGGTCAACCCCGGCTTCGGCGGCCAGAAGTTTATCCCTTACGTGCTGGACAAGGCGCGTGCGGTGCGCAAGATGATCGATGCGGGCAAATACAACTGCCGCCTGGAGATCGACGGCGGCGTCGGCCCCGCGAACATCCGTGAAGTCGCCGCAGCGGGTGTCGATACTTTCGTGGCAGGCTCGGCCGTGTTCGGCAAGCGCAACGAAAACGACAAGAATCGCTACGACACCATCATCGGCGAGATGCGCGCCGAACTGGCCAAGGTCTGATCACCATGCGCGCCCGTTATCCTGTGTTGCTGTTGGCCGCGTTTACGCTGGTTGGTTGCGACCGGATCACCGGCGCGGACAAGAAGAAGATCCTCGATGCCGAGGCGATCGGTTATGCCTGCCGCGTTTCGCTGAAAGCGCCGGAAGACTGCATGAAGGAAAACGACACGCACAGCCCGACGCATCTGCTGAACGGATGGAAAGAGGCGGACAAGGACATCAGCAACCAGGTGCTCGACCCGACGATGGGCAAGAAGGCCGCCCCGACAGCCGCCGGCCCTGCTCCGGCTGCGCCGGTCGCGGCAACGCCGCCTGCCGCGGTGCCTCCCGGCAAGGCTGCCGCGGACAAGAACGCCAAGCCCAAGAACGAAAAAGCCGTCACCGCCAAGCCCACCAAGGGCGAAGCCGAAAAGAAGGCGAGTCATTAAGGTAAACAACATGCAACCAGCAACCAGCGTCAAGAGATACACCACTCCCGTTCCAGTGCAGGCGATCGTCATCGACCTCGATGGCACGATGCTGCATACCGCACCGGAACTTTCCGAAGCCGCCAACCGCATGTTGCGCGACATGGACTATGCGCCGGTCTCGCAGGAGCTGCTGGCCAGCTACATCGGCAACGGCATCAGCTGGCTGGTCAAACGCGCACTGACCGGCGACATGCACGCGACCCCGGATGCGGCGCTGTACGACCACGCGTTGCCGATCTTCGAGAAGCATTACACCGACCTGCTGCTCGACAGCAAGCCTTTCGACGGCGTGATCGCAGGCCTGAACGCGATGAAGTCGGCAGGCTACCCGCTGGGTTGCATCACCAACAAGGTCGAGCGCTACACCTTACCGTTGCTGAAGGGTGTCGGTCTGGCCAAATACTTCGACATCGTGCTGGCCGGCGACACGCTGCCGGAAAAGAAACCGCACCCGATGCCCTTGCTGCATGCGGCGAAATTCTTCGGCACGCCGATCGAGCAACTGCTGCTGATCGGCGACTCGCTGAGCGACACCACCGCTGCGCGCGCCGCCGGTTGCCCGGTGTTCTGCGTGCCCTACGGCTACAACCACGGTGAACCGGTGGAGACGCTGGATCAGGACGCCGTGATCGCGAACCTGCCCGCCGCACTGCCATTGATGAAGCGCGCCTGACGATGAAACCGGACGATCTCCCGTACCTGAAAGAAACCGCCGGCTGGCGATGGTGCTTGTAGGGGCGTAAGGCATTACGCCCTCACCTTCACCAAGGGCGTATGCCATACGCCCCTACGACACAACGAACACCTGAGGTTTTTTCATGTTGCAATCGATCACCGAATCCGAATTCAACGCGCTTGCCCGGCAAGGCTACAACCGCATCCCGCTGGTGTGTGAAACCTTTGCCGACCTGGACACACCGCTGTCCCTCTATCTCAAACTCGCCAACAAACCGTTCTCCTACCTGCTCGAATCGGTGCAGGGCGGCGAACGCTTCGGGCGTTATTCATTCATCGGCCTGCCCGCCGACACCCGCATCACGGTGCGCGGCAGGAAAGTGACGCTGACGCACCTGGATCAATCGACCACCCACGAAGTGGAAAACCCGCTGGACTACATCCACGAATACCAGTCGCGCTTCAAGGTCGCGCCGTTGCCCAACCTGCCGCGCTTCACCGGCGGGCTGGCCGGATATTTCGGCTACGAGACGATACG
Organism: Nitrosomonadales bacterium; assembly: GCA_016197305.1. GTDB lineage: Bacteria > Pseudomonadota > Gammaproteobacteria > Burkholderiales > Gallionellaceae > Gallionella. The sequence continues at coordinate 11,577 of JACPVZ010000045.1, forward strand.
TTACATCGAGCCGCGGCTGGCCAAAGTGCAGAAACCGGACGCGATCGGCACGCCCGACATCCTGCTGATGCTGACCGAACAATTGGCGGTGGTGGACAACCTCAGCGGCAAGCTCACCTTCATCGTGTACGCCGACCCGGCACAGGCCGATGCCTATCCGCTGGCGCGCGAACGCCTGCGCGAGCTGATCGGCATGCTGCACCTGCCTGTCGAGATTCCGCACGCGCCGGCGATGCATGGCGGCGAAGCCAAATCCGAATTCGGCGAGACCGCGTTCAAGGCGGCCGTGGAAAAAGCCAAGCAATACATCGTCGACGGCGATATCATGCAGGTGGTGCTGTCGCAGCGCATGGCGCAACCCTTCCCCGCGCAGCCCTTGTCGCTGTATCGCGCGCTGCGCAGCGTCAATCCTTCGCCCTACATGTTCTATTACGACATGGGTGACCATCACGTGGTCGGCGCATCGCCCGAGATACTGGTGCGGCTGGAAGGCGAGGCTGTCACCGTGCGTCCGATCGCCGGAACCCGCCCGCGCGGCAAGACCCCGCAACGGGATAGCGAGCTCGCAGAGGAACTGCTGGCCGACCCGAAAGAACTGGCCGAACACCTGATGCTGATCGACCTGGGCCGCAACGACATCGGCCGCGTCGCGCAGAACGGCACCGTGAAGCTCACCGAAAAGATGATCATCGAGCGTTACTCGCATGTGATGCACATCGTGTCCAATGTCGAGGCCAGGCTCAAGCCGGGCTTCAACGCGATGGATGTGCTCAAGGCCACCTTCCCCGCCGGCACCGTCAGCGGCGCAGCCAAGGTGCGCGCAATGGAAATCATCGACGAGCTGGAGCCCAGCAAGCGCGGCATCTACGCCGGTGCGGTAGGTTATCTCGGCTTCAATGGCGACATGGATATGGCGATCGCGTTGCGCACCGCCGTGGTAAAAAACGAGATGCTGTACGTGCAGGCGGGTGCAGGCATCGTCGCCGACTCGGTGCCCGACAGCGAGTGGATGGAGACGCAGAACAAGGCCAGGGCGGTGCTGCGCGCGGCGGAAATGGTGCTCGACGGGCTGGATGCGGAAGTGCATCGCTAGTCATGCTGCGCCTGACCGAAATCAAGCTGCCGCTCGGTCACCCCGACGGCGACATCAAGGCCGCCATCCTCAAGCGCTTGGCTATCACCAACGACGAGCTGATCAGCCACGTGGTGTTCAAGCGCGGCGTGGATGCGCGCAAGTCGCACGCGATCCTGTACACCTACACGCTGGACGTGACGCTGCGCGACGAAGCGGCGATCTTGCAGCGCTTCGCCGACGATCCTCATGTGCGAGTTACGCCTGACACGAGCTACCACTTCGTCGCACAGGCACCGAAGAATCTGGCTGCGAGGCCTGTTGTTGTCGGCATGGGACCTGCGGGTTTGTTCGCCGGACTGCTGCTGGCGCAGATGGGCTTTCGCCCGCTGATCCTGGAGCGCGGCAAGGCGGTGCGAGAGCGTACCAAGGACACCTGGGGGCTGTGGCGGCAGGGCGTGCTGAACCCGGAATCCAACGTGCAATTCGGCGAAGGCGGCGCGGGCACCTTCTCCGACGGCAAGCTGTACAGCCAGATCAAAGACCCGCGCTATCTGGGGCGCAAGGTGCTGGAGGAATTCGTCAAGGCCGGCGCGCCGGAAGAAATCCTGTACGAGAGCCATCCGCATATAGGCACGTTCAAGCTGGTGGGCATGGTGGAGAAGATGCGCGCGACGATACAGTCGCTGGGCGGCGAGATCCGCTTCGGGAGCCGCGTCGACGATATCGAGATCGTTGACGGTGCCGTGCAGGGCGTGGTGCTCGCCAGCGGCGAACGCATTGCCACCAATCATCTGATCTTGGCGGTCGGCCACAGCGCGCGCGACACCTTCGAGATGATCCACAGGCGCGGCATCTATATCGAGGCCAAACCGTTCTCGATCGGCTTCCGCATCGAGCATCCGCAGTCGCTGATCGACCGCGCGCGCTACGGCAAGAATGCGGGCGACCCCCAGCTGGGCGCAGCCGATTACAAACTGGTGTATCACGCCAGCAACGGGCGCTCGGTGTACAGCTTCTGCATGTGTCCCGGCGGAACCGTCGTCGCGGCGGCGAGCGAGCCGGGCCGCGTTGTCACCAACGGCATGAGCCAGTATTCGCGCAACGAACGCAACGCCAACGCGGGCATCGTGGTGGGTATCACGCCAGAGCAGGACTATCCCGGCGATGCCTTAGCCGGGGTCGAATTCCAGCGCCGCTGGGAATCGCGCGCCTATGAACTGGGCGGCGCCACCTATCAGGCACCGGGGCAACTGGTCGGCGATTTCCTGGCGGGCAAAGCTTCGACGCAGTTCGGCGAGGTACTGCCGTCCTATACGCCCGGCGTGCATCTGACCGACCTGTCCGGCGCGTTGCCGGACTATGCAATCGAAGCAATCCGCGAGGCGCTGCCCGCGTTTGGGAAACAGATCAAAGGATTCGACCTGCCCGACGCGGTGCTGACCGGGGTCGAGACGCGCACCTCGTCGCCGATCCGCATCAAGCGCAACAAGGACGATTACCAGAGCATCAACACCCGCGGCCTGTACCCGACCGGCGAAGGCGCAGGCTATGCCGGCGGGATACTCTCGGCGGCTGTGGACGGCATCGAGGTCGCCGAAGCCGTCGCGCTGAGCATGAGCAAGCAACTGAGCGCATGAACTTGTCTGGTCTCCGCCCTGGCCTTGCTTCCGGCCTCAGCATCGAGGATGTCGCGGACACACCGGATGATTTCCTGAGCCAGGAACCGGATGGTGGCGCGTTCCACCGCGCCTTCCAGGCCGCGCACATCCCCGACTTCACCTGCCGCTACCTGATCGTGTCGCGTGGCGGCAAGCGCGTCGCGGTCGCGCCGTATTTCCTGCACGATTTCAGTATCGCGACGATGCTGCCGGACGGCTGGCTGAAGAACGCGCTGTCCTGGGTGAAGTTCCGCATCGCCTGCGTCGGCCACCCCTCCACCGACTTCGGTTTCATCGACGGCGAGACTTCACCCGAAGTCCTCGCGCTGATCAACGACAGGCTGCGCGACATGGCCCCGCTGGCGGCTTACAAAGGTTTTGCCGACGACCTGCCGCTGCCCGGCTTCGTGCGCGTGCGCGGCCTGCCGGTCTGCATGCTGCACATCCAGGGCGATTACTATGCCGGGCTGGACCGGCGGCGGCGCAAGGACTTCCGCAAGAAGCGGCAGGCCGCCAGCACACTGCGCGTCGAGGAATACACCACGCTGCCGGAACCTCTGCTGCCGCAGGTCTACCAGTTGTACCTGAACACGATGAAACAGGCCCCGGTGCACTTCGAGACGCTGACACCGGAATATTTCAAGGAGATGGCCGGATTGGGCCAGTTCCACCTGTACTTCGAGGGCGAACGGCCGATCGGCTTCCTGCAGATGCTCACGCTGGGAAACAAGGCCAACCTCAAGTACATGGGCATGGACTATCAGCGCAACCGCCCGTATTACCTGTATTTCGTGATGTGCCTGAACGCGCTGGATGCCAGCCTGCGCGCAGGCTGCAACGAGCTGGAACTGGGCGCCTCGTCCTACCAGGTCAACCGCCTGATGGGCTGCGAACTGGTCGAGACCAGCGTCTATTACCGCCACCGCAATGCGCTGGCCAACTGGCTGCTGGGCAAGCTGAAGTTTTTGCTCGAACCGACGGTGGATGAGTTGAAGTAAACTCAGCGCCCTTGGATAATGCCGCAGTACCGACAATTTAGTCGTGAATAAACATTCGAACCAACCTGACCAAGAATCAACTTAAACTGGACCCGCACATCATGCTGCTGATGATCGACAACTATGATTCCTTCACCTACAACCTGGTGCAGTATTTCGCCGAGCTGGGTGCGGACGTGGTCGTGCATCGCAACGACGAGATCAGCGTCGAGCAGATCGCCGCGCTCAACCCGCAACACATCGTGGTATCGCCCGGCCCCTGTACGCCCAATGAGGCGGGCGTGTCGGTCGCGGCAATACAGCATTTCGCCGGCAAGATCCCCGTGCTCGGCGTATGTCTGGGCCACCAGAGCATAGGACAGGCCTTCGGCGGCAAGATTATCCACGCCAAGCAACTGATGCACGGCAAGACCTCGCTGATTCATCACAACAACAACAGCGTGTTCACCGGTCTGCCCAATCCTTTCACCGCAACGCGCTATCACTCGCTGGTAATCGAACGCGAGTCGCTGCCGGACTGTCTGGAGATCACCGCATGGACCGATGACGGCGAGATCATGGGCGTGCGCCACAAAACGCTGGCGGTGCATGGCGTGCAATTTCACCCGGAATCCATCCTGACCGAGCATGGCCACGACATGCTGCGCAACTTTTTGAACGGAGCAAAGTAGATTGTCATTCCCGTGAAAACGGGAATCCAATCAATCACAGAATCCCCCTGCGCAGCCGGGACAAAGCATTTATAAACCCGCTGGATTCCCGCCTGCGCGGGAATGACGAACTCTAAGGAGCAACTTGTGAACTACTCACAAACACTAACTAGACTGATCGAGCGCCATGACCTGCCGTTCGCCGAGATGCGCGAACTGGTGCAGCACATCATGGGCGGGCAACTGACGCCGGCACAGATCGCCGCGGTGCTGATCGCGTTGCGCGTCAAGGGCGAAACCGTCAGCGAGATCGCCGCTGCAGCCAGCGTGATGCGCGAGCTGTCCACCAAGGTCAGCGTCAACCATACCGGGCACCTGCTCGACACCTGCGGCACCGGTGGCGACGGCGCGCAGACGTTCAACATCTCCACCGCCAGCGCCTTCGTCGCGGCCGCCGCCGGGGCGCATGTCGCCAAGCACGGCGGACGTTCGGTCTCCAGCACCTGCGGCAGCGCCGACGTGCTGGAAAAGCTCGGCGTGAACGTGAACCTCACACCCGACCAGGTCGCGCAATGCGTCGACACGCTAGGGGTCGGCTTCATGTTCGCGCCCAACCATCACAGCGCGATGAAACATGCTGCACCGGTACGCCGCGAACTCGGCGTGCGCACGCTGTTCAACCTGCTCGGCCCGCTGACCAACCCCGCCGGCGCGCAGAACCAGGTGATCGGCGTGTTCCATCAATCGCTGACCGCCAAGCTGGCGCAGGTGCTCGGCGAACTGGGCAGCCGCCATGTGCTGGTGGTGCATGGCGCGGATGGCATGGATGAGATCTCGATCAGCGAGGGCACCTACATCGCCGAACTGAAAGACGGCAAGGTCAGCGAATACACGGTGCACCCCGACCAGTTCGGTCTGCCCAGCGCCCCTGTCGATCTGCTGCGCGTCGCCAACGTCGATGAAGCCTGCGAGAAGCTGCTGGGTGTGTTGAACAACGAAGTCGGCGCACCGCGCGACATCGTGCAACTGAATTCCGGCGCCGCGATCTATGTCGCCGGGCTAACGGCCACACTGAAGGAAGGCATCGCCAAGGCCGACCAAGTCATCGCCAGCGGCGCGGCCAAGACCAAGCTGGACCAGCTGATCGCACTGAGCAAGAGCTTCAAGACGTAGCCGCCCGCCACGCCGAGATAACATAAGAGCCGTCGCTCGTTTCCGCTTCAGAAAAGTCACCAGGCGAATCATATGGACGATCAAAACACTCCCGCAGCCGTCGTGGCAACACAGGTTGCACCACGTGCAAAACCCTCGATCTATCCCGAACCGTTCGCCTCACGCATGAAAGGCCGAGAGAAACGTATCCTCGGGGACATATTCGGCCTTGCAAACTTCGGTGTTAATCTGACGCGCCTTTTGCCCGGTGCTGGTTCGGCATTACGTCACGCTCATTCCAGGCAAGATGAGTTCGTCTATATATTGCAGGGCAATCCCGTACTCATTACCGATGCAGGAGAAACTCAACTCTCTCCTGGCATGTGCGCGGGATTCAAAGCTGGCACGGGCAATAGCCACCAGCTGGTCAACCGAACAACTGAAGAAGTGAGCTACCTTGAGGTGGGTGACCGCAACGCGGGAGATTCCGTCCAATATCCAGACGATGACCTGCAAGCGCTTCTTGTCGATGGCAAATGGCAATTTGCGCATAAAGACGGCTCACCATATTAAAGCCTGCCTCACTCCACCCTGTTCAACCGTGCCCATATCTGCCGCTTGACGGCATAGAGCAGCGTCGTCAGCACCAGCAGATAGGCGATCACGTAATAGCCGAGGCGGATGCGCTCGGCCTGATGCGGGTCGGCCGCCCATGACAGGAAAGACACGATGTCGCGCGCGCGCCCCTGTATCTCGCCACGCTGCGCGGTGGCACCGGCTATGCCCAGCACATCGGGCATCCGCGTTGCCGGATAGACATGATTGCCCGGCATGCCTTCAGGGGTGACGTAGTAACCCACCAGGTAGGAATACACATAATCCGCACCGCCGTCTCGCGCCTGCACCATCAGGCTCAGGTCGGGCGGCGCCTTGCCGTAGGCCTGCACAGCATCGTTCTCCGCAATCTGCGCAAGCAGGGGCGCATCCACAGGCTGATCGCCACGCCAGGCATCCAGCTTCTGCTTGCCTATGCCCAGGCCTGCCAGGTCGCGGTATTTGATGTACTTCATGCTGTGGCAGGAATGGCAATCGTTCATCATCGCGTCCACGCCGCGTTCTATGGCTACCAGCTCGGTCGACACCTCGATCTTTTCCAGCGCCATGTCAGCCGCCCAGGCCTGCGCACTGAAACAGCACAGCACGGCGGCCTGCAGCCATGCTTTCATGCCCTATCCTCCTTGCGGCGGCGATGCCTGAGTTTGCGCTTCTCGATCGCGATCGCCTCGCTCTCGATCAGCGCGGCGATCTCGGCAGGCAGGCCGCGCCGCATCAGCCAGCCTTCTTCAGCCTTGGAGATGAATGGCACGAGAAAGAACGAGCCGAAGTAGCACAGCGTCGCCCACTGCCCGACCAGCAAGGTCGAACTGGTCGGCGGCACATAACCGACATATCCCAGCACCAGCATGTCGGTTATGAACAGGTAGAACTGCGCCCGGTAGACCGGACGGAAATGCGCGCCGCCGGGAATGCGCGAACGATCCAGGAACGGCATGAAGGCGAACATCATCACCGACAGACCCATCGCCACCACACCGCCGACCATGCTGGGCACCGAGCGCAGGATCGCGTAGAACGGCAGGAAGTACCATTCCGGGACGATATGGCCAGGCGTCTGCATCGGGTCGGCAGGAATGTTGTTCGCCGGTTCGATCAGGCTGTCGGGCATGAAGAATACGAACACGCTGTACACGATCAGGAACAGCCCCAGCCCGTACAGGTCCTTGATCGTGAAATAGGGATGGAACGGGATGTTGTCCTTGTGCGCCAGATCGATGCCGCTGGGATTGCTGCTCTTCACGGTATGCAGCGCCACCAGGTGCACCACCACCGCGCCGATGATGATGAACGGGAACAGGTAATGCAGCGCGAAGAAGCGCGTCAGCGTGGCATCGCCGACGGCATAATCGCCGCGCAGCCAAACCACCACCTGGTCACCGATGAAAGGCGTGGCGCGGAACAGGTTGGTGATCACCGTCGCGCCCCAGAAAGACATCTGCCCCCAGGGCAGCAGATACCCCATGAACGCGGTCGCCATCAACAGCAGCAACAGCGCCTGCCCGGTCCACCACAACAGTTCACGCGGCGCGCGGTAGGAGCCGTAATACAGCGTGCGCGCCATGTGCACGAAGATCACGAAGAAGAACGCCGACGCGCCGGTCGCATGCATGTAACGCAGCAGCCAGCCGTAATTCACATCGCGCATGATGTGCTGCACCGCATCGAACGAGTGCGCAACATCGGCCTTGTAATGCATCGCCAGGAAGATCCCGGTGGCGACCTGCAGCATCAGCACGAACCCGGCGAGGAAGCCGAAGTTCCACCAGTAGCTGAGGTTGCGCGGGGTGGGATAACCGGTCAGCTCATGCTTGACGAAGCTGGTCAGCGGAAAACGCTGGTCTATCCATTTGATCACACTTTCCGGCCATTTAATGACGCGCCCCGGCATGGTCAGCCCGCCTTGCCGATGACGATCTTGTCGGCCGCCACAAAGCGATATGGCGGCACCTCCAGGTTTTTAGGCGCCGGGCCGCGCGTCACCCGGCCGCTGTCGTCATACTCGCTGCCGTGGCAGTGGCATACCCAGCCCGCCCCTTCCTTGTTCGGCACGCACCCCATGTGCGTACACACGCCGATCACGACCAGCCACTCCGGATTCTGCACCCGCTTACTGTCCGGTTCGGGATCGAGTCCGCCGCCGGATGCGCTCGCCGCGCTGATCTGTTCGGGCGTGCGGTGCAGGATGAACACCGGCTTGCCCTGCCAGGCGACGGTACGCATCGCGCCCGGCGTGATGTCGTTCAGACTCACCTCGGTCTCGGCCTTCGCCGCCACATCCGAACTCGGATTCATGCTCGCGACGAACGGCACACAGGTCGCCGCGACACCCGCGCCGCCGACGACCGAAGTCAGCCTGATCAGGAAGCGGCGGCGCTCGCTGTCGTCCAATGCCTGTTCTGCCATCGCTGCCTCCCCCCGGGGATTTATTTACTTTCTACGCCACCGCGACTCAGTTGTCCTGCGCGCCCTGATCTACCCATCTTTTCAGCACCGCAATGTGTTGCTTAGACAGCCCGCCATTCATGCCATACGGCATTTTGATCGAAGGATGCACACGGCCTTCCACCACCTGGATCAGGATGCTGGTGAAGCTATCTCCCGGCTTGATGACCGCACCGAACCGCGTGCCTTTCATCAGGCTCTGGTAGGTGCGCATATCCAGCCCGCTCTTTTGATAGCCCTTGCCGCCAGGCTCGTGGCAGTTCAGGCAATAATCGTGGAGGATGGGACTGACGTCACGCTTGTAACTCGCCTGCGTCATAGTCGCGGCCGTAGCCGTACAGAGCAGCGGCAGCGCCGCGCACAACGTGGCGCATTGCAATATCCCGTTCTTCACATGGCCCTCCACAAAAACCGGATCAGGAATGAAGCATCCGCACGCCAGCGGTTGCCGCCCATGCGGGGCGGCTATATCGGCGCGGAAACCACGATACCAGATTTATGTACTGTGAAGACAATATCCACAACAGCGTCAGGCCGGAGCTCGCCCGTTCAGAAGTCGAGCGCCTTGCGCCAGATGAACCAGATAGAGTGGAAGCGCGGCTTGATCTCGATACGCTCCCCTTTGGATTCAAAGCGCAACAGCGGCGACAATCCGGCACTGCCGCCGGCGGGAGCCAGTTCCCAGTGCGATTTTTCTTCCCAGGCAACATCCTTTTTAGATTCGGCAACCAGATAGATTTGTGCAGTTCCGCTGAATTCCGGACCTGCACGCCCGATATCCTTTGCGCGCTCCAGCACGACAGTCGCATTGATCTGATAAGGAAGCAACTGATCCACATCGGAACGCTCGACCTGGATTGCCAATATGTCCAGATCGTGTGCGGAGGCATCCTCTTCCGACCGTGCCGCATGCGCCGCGACCAGCAAGCCCAAGAATGCCATGAAGAACCGAATGTGCATCCAGCCAGACTGGAAAAAACATAAACCAGAAATGAGGTGAAACATAGCGCCCTCCTTATCACCGTCCCGCCGCCATAGTCGCCCTTAGGCCGGGGATTTTGCGCCCTTACCTTTCGATAAGTTTGCCCAGTGATCGCAGGCTATTGAATCGCTCCCCGATGGTCAATTCACGTCAGGACGGATGGTTAGGTCTTTGGACAACTGGAAGATTGGCAGGATGAACGGTCGAATTCCCGGATGAACGGCAAACGGATAATTTCCAGAAATCCCCCCCATGCACAACATTCCGTTTGCTGATGAAGCCGGTGCTTCGCCGAAAAAATGTTCGCGACGTTTTTTCCCGAACGCGCGCCGGCTGAAATCAGGCCAACCTGTTGATCCCGCTTCCATCCTGCGCATCCAGAACAACCGCTGCACACCAAACTTCAAGGACGATCCCATCATGCCGAGTCGAATATTTTGTATTGTTGAACCTAATCTTGATAAGATTGCCTACGTCACTCATGAGTGTGCCAAGGCAGCCGCACCATTCTGTGCGGGCAGGATGCCCTGTCTCTAAACCCACCCGAGGAAACAGAAGATGCCGTCAGGCTGCAGTCAACGCTTGGATACAACTGCGCGCACCTTGCGCGATACCCCGCCTAAGCGCCGGCTGTGCGATGCATTTTCCGCCTCAAGGCTTGCGACCGGACAATGATAGACACCACGAGACATGACACCCTGCAGAAACAAATCAAGCTGACCATTGCATGGCTGGCTGGAAGCGCCGTGCTGATCATTGCCCTGCTGGTCTGGCGAACCACGAAGGAAACCGAGCATCATCACATCCTGTATGACTATCACCTGATGTCGGTCACCCATGCCGAAGCGATCCACACGGCCTATGCCGCGATCACCCCGCCCAGCGGCATGCACGAAACGGATGCCTCGACGATCACCGACCGGCATGCCTTCGTCGACAACGTGCTGCTCCAGTACCAGAAAATTCTCGACCACAGCTCGGCACTGTTCGCGCTCGACAGCCAATACGCCGATCCCGCAATGACCAGTGCCACGCAGAGCCTGCGCGACGAAATCTCCGCGTTGCAGCACCTCGCCGAAAACCATGGCGACAATCACTATGACTTTGCCCTCGCGCTGTCCCGCGGCACACCGAGGCTCGGCATGATCAGCGACCAGCTGTCCCGCCTGCATCGCGATGAATTTTTAAGCGAGCTGGCCGAACATGACCGGCAAATCCTTTTCCAGTGGGCAGCCCTGTCCGCCCTGGCGCTGAGCCTGCTCACCGGCACGATAATGCTGCTGCGCCGCAACTTTTCAGCCATCGACGCGGCGCGGAGCCATGAGCGCCAGGCAATGCACGCGATGCAGCGTTCCGAACAAAAATTTCGCGCGCTGTTCAACTCGACCAGCGATGCGGTCATCCTGATGACAGGGAAACAAGTCATAGACTGCAACAAATCGACGCTGACATTGTTCGGCTGCTCCTCTAGCGAGGAGTTCTATGCAAAATTCCCTGCCGAGCTATCCGCCCCCGAACAACCGTTCGGCCCGGGATTCATCCCGTTGGCCGACTGGCAGAACAACGTGCTCAAGCACAACAACGGCGGCTATTTCGAGTGGCTGCACAAACGTGCCGACACCGGAGCGACCTTCTATGCCGAGGTACTGATCGACAGCATGGTGATAGACGGCCAGGCCGTGCTGCAGGCGACGATACGCGACATCACGCGGCGCAAACAGACCGAACAGGCATTGCAGGAAAGCGAATCCCGTTTCCGCGCCATTATCGAAGCCACACCGGTACCGCTGGCGCTGAACGACGGGCAGGGCAACATCACGTTCCTGAACCAGGCCTTTACCGAAACGCTGGGCTACACCCTGGACGACATCCCGACGCTGGCCGAGTGGTGGCCGCGCGCCTATCCCGATCCACAGTACCGGCAGCGTGTCATGGATAGCTGGCAGCACAATCTCGCCGAAGCACAGCGTGCCGGCACCCCGTTCTCCCCGCTGGAACTCGAGATCACCCGCGAGGACGGACGCAGAGGCACGTTCCTGGTCGGTGCAGCGGACTTGCAAGGCAGCTTCTCCGGAATCCACCTCGTCACGTTGTACGACATCACCTCGCTCAAGGTCGCGGAACAGGAGATCAGGACGCTGGCCTTCTATGACCCGCTGACGCATCTGCCCAACCGCCGGCTGCTGCTGGACCGCCTTAACCATGCGCTGCTGTCCAGCACGCGCAGCGGACGCAGCGGGGCGCTGCTGTTCATCGATCTCGACCACTTCAAGGATCTCAACGATACGCTAGGCCACGACATCGGCGACTTGCTGCTGCAGCAAGTCGCGCAACGCCTAGCCTCCTGCGTGCGAGAAGACGATACCGTGGCGCGCCTGGGCGGCGACGAATTCGTGGTGATGCTGGAAAATCTCAGCGAATACCCCATTGAGGCCGCCACGCAAACCGAGGTGATCGGCGACAAGATTCTCGCCAGCCTGAATCAGCCTTTCCAGCTCGCACAATACGAATTCCTCAACTCCAGCAGCATAGGCGCGACGCTGTTCCATGGCCAGCAGCAGACAGTCGAGGAGCTGCTCAAGCAGGCCGACATCGCGATGTATCAATCCAAGGCCGCGGGACGCAATACGCTGCGCTTCTTCGACCCGCAGATGCAGGCCTCCATCTCGGAGCGCGTCGCACTGGAAGGGGATTTGCGCCAGGCGCTGGCGGGCAATCAGTTCCAGCTCTATTACCAGCTGCAGATCGACCATGCCGGGCACGCCGTCGGTGCCGAAGCGCTGATCCGCTGGCTGCACCCGCAACGCGGCATGGTGTCTCCGGGCGTCTTCATCCCGCTGGCCGAGGAAACCGGCCTGATCCTGCCGATAGGCGCCTGGGTGATGCAAACGGCCTGCGCCCAGATCAAGCAATGGGAACTCAATCCGCTCACCCGCGATTTGCAACTGGCCGTCAATATCAGCGCACGGCAGTTCCACCAGCCAGATTTCGTAGCCCAGGTCGATGACACCCTGAACAACAGCGCGATCAAACCCGACCGCCTGAAGCTGGAGATGACCGAAAGCCTGGTGCTCTCCGACATCGACGATACCATCGCCAAGATGCAGGAGTTGCGCAAGCGCGGCGTGTGTTTTTCGATGGATGACTTCGGGACCGGCCATTCTTCATTGTCCAGCCTGAGAAAACTGCCGCTCGACCAGCTCAAGATCGACCAGAGTTTCGTGCGCGACATCACCACCGATCCGGACGATGCGGTGATCGTGCAGACCATCATTGCGATGGCGCAGAATCTGGGCATGGAAGTGATCGCCGAGGGTGTGGAGACCGAGCCGCAACGCGCGTTCCTGCAACAGCATGGCTGCGACACCTATCAGGGTTACCTGTTCAGCAAGCCTCTGCCGCTGGCGCAGTTCGAAGAACTGCTGACGCGGCTTTAATCGGGCCGCATCCCGGCCAGCATGTCCGGAACGGTGGGGTAGCGCAGCCGCACCTTCAGTTCCAGCCTCATCCGCCGGTTGGTCAGGCGTCGCGATTCATTCATGAACGACAGCAACATTTCCGGCAACACCCGCTGCGCCTCGCTCCGGCTGATGCGCGGTACGCGCGGCAGACCGAACGTATCCGCCACACGGTCGAAATACTCGCCCATTTTCAGCCGGCTGTCGTCGCTGCTGTGATAAACGCGGCACGCAGCCCCCTTGCGCAGCGCAGCCACGCACACGCGCGCCAGATCGTCGGCATGGATATGGTTGGTGTAACTGTCTTCGCTGTCCACGATGGCCGGTGTGCCTTGCCGGATGCGGCTCAGCGGCAGACGGTCCGCGGCATAGATGCCGGGCACGCGCAGGATGCTGGCGTTCGCCCCGTTGCGCCTGGCCCAGCGCCGCACCTGCCGTTCCGCATCGACCCTGCGCAGTGAACGGGGTGAGGTGGCGCGGAGCGGATGTGACTCGCTGACCCAGGCGCCCGCGCAATCGCCGTACACACCGCTGGTGCTGATGTACACCACGCGTTGCGGCGGCTTGCTTCGTGACAACGCGCCGAGCAGGTTGCGGGTGCGCGTATCGGACGCGCCGGTGTTCGGCGGCGGCGCAAGATGCAACACCTGTTCGGCCAGCCCGGCGATGCGCGCAAGACTGCGCCTGTCGTCCAGATCGGCGATCACCGGTGTCGCGCCCAGTGCGCGCAGCCTGGCACAGTAGTCCGGATTGCGCACCACCGCGTAAATCCGGTAATGCGGGGCCAGCAACGGAATGGCGCGCAACGCCACATCGCCACAACCCACTATCAGCAAACGTCTCATGTTAGGGAACCGGCCAGTTATACGGTAAAATTCGCGTCTACAGCAATCAGAAATCCATCATGACTTTTCACACCACCCTCCAGCCCAGCGGCCACAGCTTCGACCATCCTGAACTTGAAACCATCCTGGAAGCCGCGCTCAAGAACGGTTATATCCTGCCTTACAGCTGTCGCGATGGCGTATGCGGTGCCTGCAAGGGCAGGATATTGCAGGGTCGGGTGGATTATGGCAAATATCAGGCCACGACGCTGACCGATGCGGAACGCGAGGCCGGCATGGCGCTGTTCTGCTGCGCAAAGCCGCTTTCCGACCTGGTCATCGAATGCCGCGAAGTGAACAGCATCAAAGACATTCCTGTAAAGACCATGCCCTGCCGGGTGCAAAGCATGGCCCGTCCCGCGCCGGACGTGATGGTGCTGAAACTCAAGCTACCGGCCAGCGAGCGCCTGCAATTCATCGCCGGGCAGTACATCGACATCCTGCTGAAAGACCACAAGCCGCGCAGCTTCTCGCTGGCCAACGCACCGCATGACGACGAATTCCTGGAATTGCACATCCGCAACATCGCCGGCGGCGAGTTCACCCGGCATGTGTTCGAGACGATGAAGGAGCGCGACATCCTGCGCTTCAAGGGGCCGCTGGGCACGTTCTTCCTGCGCGAGGATACCGACAAGCCGATCATCTTCGTCGCCAGCGGCACCGGTTTCGCACCGATCAAGGCGATCATCGAGCACGCGCTGCATGCCGGCATCAAGCGCCCGATGCATTTCTATTGGGGTGCGCGCAAACTGGCCGACCTGTATATGCTGGAACTGGCGGAACAGTGGCAAAGCAGAGGCATCCGCTTCACCCCGGTGCTCTCCGACGCACTGGCCGAAGATCACTGGCAAGGCCGCACCGGCTTCGTCCATGAGGCTTTGCTGCAGGATTATGCCGACCTGTCCGGCCACGAGGTGTATGCCTGCGGCGCACCGGTCGTCGTGGAAGCCGCACACCGGGATTTCACCGCGCAGCGCAAACTGCCCAACGAGGCGTTCTTCTCCGACGCGTTCACCTTCGTTCCGAAAAGCTAGGTCATACGATCAAGCAAAGCTTGGTCAGACACAGACTGTCAGATAGGCGGCCTCGCCGCCATGTAGATTTAAATTGAATGGCCGCAAGCAGCACTTCGCGATCTACTGTTCACGACCCTTTGCAGTCCTACAAGATTCTGGAAAGCGTTCGTTCAACGTCTGAGTTCAGGGGCGCGCTGCCGATAGGCGGCGCGTCTCTTGCAACGATAAGTTAGGCTGAACAGTTTTCACAGCGTAGAGAAGTACAAGGTTGTCATTGTTGTAAACACCTCCGGTTTTCCCGAAATCCTTCCGGTGAAATAGACGCCAGTCCTGCGGCGGGCGTAAATATCGAGCTCTTGTGCAACAGCGCGCGCGGAAAATTCCTCAGCGGTCTCAAGTTGCTCAAGACGAATAGTGATTCCAAGATCGACCTCACTACTTACGAAAGAGTCTGGCACCCAGCCTCTAACAGTGCATTTCCAGTCTGTCTCGGGTCCATAGGTGACCTCGATCCAATCATCTTTCTCGGATTCGCCATCATCAGGACGTAAGACAAAATCGTTTAAGACGCTCGTGCTGAGCAGGTCTGTCGAGCGCAGGAAGTACCACGAAAATTCGACCAACTCTTGGCACCGACGGTGAGGAGGAGGACTTTTGTAGTGATGTTCTAGGAGGTTCCTCACTTCAGATACTTCGCGAAGCATAGTGGGCCTAGCGATTCCAAAATATCCCAGCACATCGAGCAATTCTGACGGTTTAGATGCATCAGGAATCTTCTTGAAGCGATACAAAGACGTGAGTCGCTTGAGCCTATGGTCAATAGCTCGTTTAAGGTTTCCCACGCAGTCGATCCGAAAATGCTCATTGTCAGGATGCGCCAACAAGTTTTCTGCATGCTTCCAGTATCTATAAGGCGTTCTCCAATTCTGATCGTCGGCAATTGCCGAGGACTGGCGTGAAGGAGCCCATGACAGGATTTGTGTTGTGAGCGAAATCTCACGGCTGATCATTTGGAGCCTAACAATTATTAGACAGACCTACCTGTCTGTACTATTAAAAATAGTGTGGAATGCATATTTTCGGTAAGCAATTGTTCATTGAACCTCCCCCGTTTTTATTGTTCCGCATATGCGTTAATAGCACGGACGGATTGAACCATATATTTCCACAACCGAATATAGGCCGAAGTATCTAGACAATCTGGCCTAGTCATAATTTCTAAGGGCGCGCCTAACGACTGCAAATGGCACACAGCGGAATTCAAAATCGCAAAATGGCTTGCATGAAAGCGGACGCAACTAATGCCCGGCATTCAGCTGCAGTGCGAGGTGGTAATACTTGCTCGCCTGTTCGGCGTTGCCCAGGCGTTCCGCCAGGAGGCCCAACGCTTCATAGGCGCCCTTGCCGGGTGAGATACTGATGCTGGCATCCAGATAGCTCTGCGCCTTGCCCCACAGCTTTTGGTGCAGGCACAGCTTGCCCAGCGCCAGCAGCAAGCCTGCATCCTGCTTGTGCTGATTGAGCCATTTCTCGGCCTGCTCGATCTGCACCAGCACATCGCCCGACTGGCAATCGCCGTACAGCGCAACCAGTTCGCTGTCCCACTGCGCGTTCAGGCTGTCCGAGAGCAGCTGTTGCGCGACCGCGCCGCCGCCGTGCCGGATCAACGCCGATGCAGCGGTGGCGGCAATCCTGCTGCGGCGCTTGAAGTCGGCCGGAATGTTCTTCAGGCAGGCCTCCAGCCCTTCGAGATTTTCCTGCTGGCCGATCTTCTCCAGACAGGCCTGCTGACGCAGCTGTGCCGCGACCGTCACATCGATGGCCTGGCGTTTCTCCAGCTGCTCCAGCACCCGCAGCACCTCATCCCAGTTGCCGGCCTGGCGCTGCGCCTTCAGCTCCAGCGAGAGCGCGCCGACGTGGCCCTTGACGCCGGTGTCGCGCAGCTCCTGCAGCGCGTTCAGCGCGGCGCGCGGGTCGCGCTGGTCAAGCATGAATTTGGTCGTGGCCATCAGGCGCATCGTCGCATCGCCGACCTTGCGGCCTTCGGCCGCGGCCAGATAGGCGTCGCGCTTTTCGTATTCGTGCAATTCATGCGCCGCGCGCGCCGCGATGATGGGGTGCAACGCCGAGGTGTCGCCCAGCTCCATCGCACGTGCCGCCGCCTTTTCCGCCTCGGCGTAACGCCCCTCGAAGTAGGCGCTGAGGGTTTCGTCGAGCAGTTCGCGCGCCTTGGCCTGGGCGCGCTCCAGGCGGAATTTCTTCACATAGGCCGGCAGCTGCAGCGCGGCGATGACCAGGCGCAGCAGGCCGTAGCCGAACACCAGCGTCAGCAACCACAGCACGACGAACAGAATGAACGACATCTCGATACGGTACGGCGGATACACCAGCAACACATAGGCCGGGTTGTGCGAGGCCATCGTCAGCGCGACCGCAGCGGCAAACAACAGCAATATCCAGATCAGGTATTTCATCGCGCCGTCTTGCTCGTCACATTGCCCCGCTTCATCGCATCGCCTTGGCGCGCGTATCGGTCCCGGTGCGCGCCTCGTGGGTCAGCCGGTAATTGCGCACCGCCTGCAGGCTAGGGCTGATGTCCGGCAATTCGATGTTGATGCTGGATATGGCAAGCTTCTTCAGTCCCGCCAGCATGCGCACGCTTTCATTCGACTTGACGTCGAAATGACGCGCGACCCACAGCTGCACGGTCTTCAGCTCCGCCTTGAAGCTGTCCTCGTCCCGCGACAGCAGCGCGAGCCGTGCCGACAACAGGCGCAACTTGATGTTTTCGCGCAGGAAGAATTCCTGGTTGGGCGGCAGCAGCGGAATCTCGGCCTTGCCGGTATCGACGATGCGCACCAGCTGTTTGGCCTCCTGCCAGATCTCGCGCAACAGGCGTTGCGTCGCGGTTTCATCCTTCGGTGGCGCGGCAGGCGGTTCTTCGACCGTGCCGTTGCGTTGCTGGTAGACCAGCGGCAGCTCGTCCACCGCAGCCATCAGGTTGTCGAGCTGGAAATTGAGCGCTGCGACATCCACGTTGGGCAAGATCCGCAACTTGTCCATGTCCAGGCTGATCGCCTTGCGCAGCCCGTTGAATGCCGGACGGTCCATGCGCTGCAGGCGCGCATCGGCGCTCTGCATCGCGATCAGCGCCGCCTTCACGTTGCCGGACAATTGCAGCTGCTGCGCGGCGATCAGCAACATCTGCTCGACTTCCGCCAGCGCGGTCTCATCGCGGCTGACGGTCAGGTCGTTATACAGCGCCTCCAGCGCGGCGCGCTGGTTCTGCGCCTCGGCATAGCGGGTCTCCAGCGTCGCGACCTTGCCGGCCAGGTCGCGCACCTGATCCTGGCTCTGCGTCAACAACAGCTGGTTGGCCTTGCTGGTGCCGTCCATCTCGGCGATCTTTTTCGCCAGCTGCTGCTGCATCTCGCTGATCGCCAGATGCCCGTCCACCCATTGCCACAGGAACACCACGACCAGCACGGCCAGCGTCATCTGTGTCAGCGTCATCCTGGCGAACACATCCGCCAGCGTCGTCTTGCGCGCACGGTGCGGCAACGGTGCGGTTTCGTCCGGCTCCGGATAGTCCTGGTTTGTCGCGCGTGGTTCCTGCTCGCTCATCTCGCACCCTTCTGTTCCGCCGCCCATTCCGCCAACGACGCCAGTAGGCCATCGTCGCCCGACCCGCACAAGCGCACCTGCCGCCATCCCTGTTGCCGTGCCAGCTCGGCGATGCGCGGGTGGGGCACGAACAAGGGCTTGTCGCGCAATGCGCTCTGGGCCGGTCGATCCAGCATCTGCCACAGATAACCCAGCGCCTCGCTGCTGGTCACGCTGATCGCATCCGCGTTGCTTTGCAGCAACGCGGATGCATCCTGCTGCGGTTTGCTGCGCTGGTAGCAGGCCGCATATTCGACGCTGGCGCCGCGCTCGCGCAGCGTGTCGCCGAGCAATTCGCGGCCGCCGTCGCCGCGGAAGATCATGACCCGCCAGCCCGCCACAGACTGGAGTTCCGGCAAGGCCAGCAGCCCTTCGCTGTCGAAGCGTTCGCCGGGAGCGATCACGTCGGCGATCCCCATTGCGCGCAACGCTTTCGCGCTGCCCTGCCCGACCGTGGCAATTTTCAGGCCGGTCGGAATTCCTCCTGCCGCACGGATCGCGCCGATGCCGTATTGCACCGCATTGGGGCTGATAAAGATCGCAAGATCGAATTGGTACAGCCGGGATATCTGCTCGTTCAGCACATGTGCGTCCTGCACCGGCGCAATGTCCAGCAGCGGGAACAGGAAGGTGCTGCCGCCCGCTTCCCTGATGCGTTGCGCCAGCTGCGCGGCCTGGTCACGCGGGCGCGTGACCACGATGTTCAGCCCAGCCAGAGGATCTGCGCCCGTCTCCAGCCTGGAATTCATCGATCGTTAGCCTATAGGACCAGCTCGGCCAGTATCTTGTCCGCGCCCTGCGCACGCAGTTCGTCGGCGATCCTGTTGCCCAAGGTTTCCGGATCGGAAACCTCGCCGACCATCTCGGATTGCATCATGCGCTTGCCGTCCGGACTGGCGACAAAACCGCGCATGCGCAGCTTGCCGTTCTTGACCTCGGCAAAACCGCCCAGCGGCACCTGGCAGCTGCCGCCCAGCGCGCGGCTCAGCGCACGCTCCGCATACACGCAGGCGGCGGTGTCGTGATGGTGCAGCGGCTGCAATGCGGCGATCACATCGGCGCGGTCGGCACGGCATTCGATACCCAGCGCACCCTGGCCTACCGCAGGCAGGCTGTCTTCGCTGCTGATCAGCGTGCGGATGCGGCTGGACAGCCCCAGGCGCTTCAATCCGGCCGCAGCCAGGATGATCGCGGCATACTTGCCTTCGTCCAGCTTGCGCAGACGGGTCTGCACGTTGCCGCGCAGCGGCTCGATGTTGAGATGCGGAAAGCGCGCCCGCAACTGGCTTTCGCGGCGCAGGCTGGAAGTTCCCACCACGCTGCCGGCTGGCAACGACGCCAGATTTTCATAGTTGTTGGACACAAAGGCATCATGCGGGTCTTCACGCTCACCGATCACCGCCAGCACAAAACCCTGCGGCAGATTCATCGGCACGTCCTTCAGCGAATGCACAGCCAGGTCGGCGCGGCCGTCTTCCAGCGCGGTTTCCAGCTCCTTGACGAACAAGCCCTTGCCGCCGATTTTCGACAGCGTCACATCCAGAATCTGGTCGCCCTGAGTCGTCATACCCAATATACTGACCTCGGTTTGCGGGTATAATGCGCGCAGTCTGTCCCGAATATGTTCTGCCTGCCACATCGCCAGCGCGCTTTCACGCGAAGCTATCACTAAACGAGCGGGGCCTGGATGGGATGTCGGACTCATAAGTATTTCCTGAATGTCTGGTTGTCTGAATTGCCTTAACGGCTGTTTATAAATGATGCGCTGCGCATTCTAGCATGGGCTGCATGTGCGTGTAATTCCTGAAGTTGTAGAAGATGAATGTGATGAATCTATTTTCCGCTCCCTCCGATATATCCAGCAAGGACCTGCCGCTGCGCGAGGATGTGCGCCTGCTGGGCCGCATCCTTGGCGACACGTTGCGCGAACAGGAGGGCGAAGCGTCCTATCAGGTGATCGAGAATGTGCGCCGCGCCGCGGTGCGCTTCCGCAAGACCCAGGATGACCGCGACCGGGTGCAGCTGGAACAGACCCTGGATGCGCTCTCCCCCAGCGAAACGCTGGTGGTGGTGCGCGCCTTCAGCTATTTCTCGCAGCTGTCCAACATCGCCGAGGACCTGCACCACAACCGCCGCCATCGCGCCCACCTCAAGTCCGGCAGCACGCCCAAGGACGGCAGCCTGCTGCTGGCTCTGGAGCGCATGGAAGCAAAGCAGGTCAGCAAGGAAAACCTGCAGGCCTTCCTCGACACCGCACTGGTCTCTCCGGTGCTGACCGCGCACCCTACCGAGGTGCAGCGCAAGAGCATCCTCGATTGCCAGCTGATCATCTCCAGCCTGCTGTCCAGCCGCGACCGCGTCGACATGACGCCGGACGACCTGGCCGACAACGAAGAAGCCCTGCATCGCTTCGTGCTGATCCTGTGGCAGACGCGCATGCTGCGCACCTCCAAATTGACCGTGCGCGACGAGATCAAGAACGGCCTGGAGTATTACCGTTACACCTTCCTGAACGAGATCCCCAAGATCTACGCCGGACTGGAAAAACAGCTGGAGGCGCGTTTCGACAAGAGCATCCGCGTCCCGCCGCTGCTGCGCGTAGGCAGCTGGATAGGCGGCGACCGCGACGGCAACCCCTTCGTCACTCACGATGTGATGCAGGACGCGGTGCAGCAGCATTCCTCGCTGGCATTCGAACATTACCTGAACGAAACCCACCTGCTCGGCAAGCGCCTGAGCCTGACTGACCGCGTGGTGGAAGTCACCCCCGAACTGCGCAAGTTGTCCGATGCCTCGCCGGACAAGGCCTCCGCACGCGAAGACGAACCCTATCGCCGCGCACTGATCCTGATCTATTCGCGCCTGTCGGCCACGGCCAAACATCTCGGGCACGATCTGTCGCATCTGCCGCCGGTGGACAAGCATGCGCGCGCTTACGCCACCTCGCAGGAATTCATCGCCGATCTGGATGTGCTGATCGACTCGCTGTTCAAACATGGCGCGGTATATCTGGCGCGCGGGCGGCTCGCCAACCTGCGCCGCGCCGCCGAAGTGTTCGGCTTCTACCTCGCGCCGCTGGATATGCGCCAGCACAGCGCGCTGATCGAACAGACCGTCAGCGAGCTGTTCTCGCACAGCTCCGGCAAGGCCAACTATGCCGACCTTGACGAAGCGGGCAAGCGCCTAGTCCTGCTGGAAGCATTGCAGGCCGGCAAACTCCTGCTGACCGATATCGAACGCTACTCCGCCGTCCCGCAAAGCGAGCTGCGCATCATGCAGGCCGCCGCCGAAATCCATCAGCGCTTCGGACGCGCAGCCCTGCCCAACCACATCATCTCCAAAACCGATGCGGTCAGCGACATGCTGGAGCTCGCATTGATGCTGCAGCAGGTCAATCTGCTGGAAGGCAGCAACAAGCTGCACATCAACATCATCCCGCTGTTCGAGACCATCGAAGACCTGCGCGGTTGCGGCGTCATCATGGACGAGCTGTTCTCCATCCCCTGGTACCGCAAGCTGCTGGAGAGTCGCGGCAACACCCAGGAGGTGATGCTGGGCTATTCGGACAGCAACAAGGACGGCGGTTATCTGACCGCCAACTGGGAGCTGTACAAGGCCGAGGTCGAGCTGGTGAAAATCTTCGCCAAGCACGGCATAGAACTGCGCCTGTTCCACGGGCGCGGCGGCACCGTGGGCCGCGGCGGCGGCCCCAGCTATGACGCGATCCTGGCGCAACCGCCGGGCAGCGTGAACGGCCAGATCCGCATCACCGAACAGGGCGAAGTGATCGCCAGCAAATACTCCAACCCCGAGATTGGTCGGCGCAACCTGGAGACGCTGATCGCGGCGACGCTGGAGGCCACGCTGCTGCACCATCACGGCGCGGACAGCACGATGCCGGAATATCACCGCATCATGGAGGCATTGAGCCGCGATGCGTTCGCCGCCTATCGCAAGCTGGTGTATGAGACGCCCGGCTTCACCGATTATTTCTTCACCGCGACACCGATCCGCGAGATCGCCGAACTCAACATCGGCAGCCGCCCTTCGTCACGCAAGGCCTCCGACAAGATCGAAGACCTACGCGCGATCCCCTGGGTGTTCAGCTATGCAAACGGCCTGCCCATGGCGGCTTGTAATGTGTTGGGTTCGCTGGGGCAACACCGTGCTGCTGCAGGACAACCCGACATTCGCCCGCAGCCTGCTGACGCGCACCCCCTATATCGACCCGCTCAACCACTTGCAGGTGGCGCTGCTGCAACGCCACCGCAACGGCGACAACGACGAGCTGGTGAAACGCGCGATTCACCTGACCATCAACGGTATCGCCACCGGGTTGAGGAACAGCGGCTGACCCGGAGGACTTGATTCCCCACTTCACCGGTGCATCGTCAGTGCAGTGTGAAAAGAAAGGATGCCATGAAGAAATTCCTGTTAGCCTTGCCCGCGCTTGCGCTGCTTTCTTCCTGCGTCAAATCGGGCGGCAATGTAAAACTCGACGACGTGCTGAAGGTCGCACGCAGCGACACCGCCAGGAATGTCATCGCCGTAGCCTCCAGCGCCGACGCCAAGTCGGCCGCGAAACAGCTGCTCGCCAACAAGCGCCAGCAATGGAAGAACGACCCGCTGCAGCTGGCGCGCGACCTGCGCGATGCACAACGCGATTTCGGCAGGCTGATGGACATCCTGTCCGGCAAGGTCAGGAAAGAGTGGGGCAAGAAGGACGTCGTGCTGCCGGAGAAGAAAACCTACGTGAAGTACAGCAAGCAATACCGCAGCCGCGCGATCATCGATTTCGAGCAGGGCGAGATCCGCATCGAATCGCTGGACAGCGCCAGGGAAAGCCTGAAGAACGCGATCATCACCACGCTGCTCACGCCCGAAGACCCCGCATCGGTCGATGTGTTTTCGGATAGCGCCGTCGACCTCAGCGGGAACAGCAAACCGTTTTTGCTGGGGCTGGTGGTAAACGATGCCGGACAGGCGATTGCCACCCAGGAGCAGGCCGCCAGTTTTGCCGACATCGTGCTGACCACTTCCGACACGCGCAAGCTGCAGACCGACAGCGGCGAGCGTCTGGCGCGCTTCGTCACCATCAGGATGGTGGCCAACTTCGAGGACAAGAAAGCCGAGAAATACCTGCCGCTGGTGCGCAAATATGCCGCGCAGTTCGACGTCAGCCCCAGCCTGATCCTCGGCATCATGCGCAGCGAGAGCAGCTTCAACCCGCATGCGGTCAGCAGCGCGCCAGCCTACGGGTTGATGCAGCTGGTGCCCACCAGCGGCGGCCGCGAGGCTTACCGTCGCGCCAGGAACGAGGATATGGCGCCATCCAAGGAATATCTGTTTGACGCGGAGCACAACATCGAGCTGGGCACCGCCTATCTGAGCGTGCTGCTGTACGACCAGCTGGGCGGCGTCGAGGATCCGATGTCACGCGACTACTGCGTGATCTCCGCGTACAACACCGGCCCGAGCAATGTGATGAGGGCGTTCACCGAGGTCAAGGGCAAGCAGCGCCTAAAGGATGGCGTGGCGCAGATCAACAGCCTGACTCCGGCCCAGGTGTTCCAGGAGCTGCGCGAAAAACTGCCTTACGCCGAGACGCGCAATTACCTGCCCACCGTCAACAACAACCGCAGGCGCTATTACAGCCTGGACAAGACCATCGTCGACAACAGCGCTGCAACGGCAGCCGAAAGCACCGCACCCCAGTAACGGGGAGCGATGCTAATGTACCGATGCGCACCATTGCTTCCACATTTCGCGGTAAGCGGCTTCCAGGTTTTGCACGAACAGCGGCGCATTGCCCAGCGGTGAAGCGCTGAAACGCTCGCGCTGCGCACCGCGCAGCTGCGCAAGGCGCGCGCGATCCGCGGCCAGCTGCGCCGCCAGGGCCACATATTGCGCAGGATCGCCGGCGACCAGATCGGACAAGCCAACATTGGCCAGCAGCGCGGCCGAGTTGCGGCTGATGAACTTCTCCCCGGCCAGCGTCACGACCGGCACGCCCATCCACAACGCCTCGCAGGTCGTGGTGACGCCGGAATAGGGATGGGTGTCGAGCGCGATATCGATCTCGCCGTAATAAGCCAGCAAACCGGCATGATCCAGATAGCGACCGTCCAGAATCACCCGCTCCGCGGCGATGCCCTCTGCATCGAAACGATCGCGGTAGCGCTGTTGCACCACCGGATCGGCCAGCTGTCTGGATTTCACGATCAGCCGCGCATCCGGCACGCGCCGCAATATCTCAGCCCACAGCGCCAGCATCGCCTCGGTCACCTTGGACAGGTTGTTGAAACAGCCGAACGTGACATGACCATTGGCAATGCAGGGGGGTGGGGCCACGGCGGGAGCATACTCCGGCGCCACATAGCACAGATAGCTGCCGGGCAGGCGCAGCACCCGCTCGCTGAAGCGCTGGATGGTATCGTCCGGGATCACGCCGGCATCGGCCAGCAGATAGTCGACGTTGCCCAGGCCCGTGGTGTTGCAATACCCCAGCCAGGTGACCTGCAGCGGCGCAGGTTTGCGCGCGAACACCAGCAAGCGGTTGCCGGAAGTATGGCCGGACAGGTCGACCAGGATATCGATGCCGTCTGCACGTATCATCGCGGCGACCGCGTCGTCGTCCAGCGCGCTGATCTGCCGCCAGTTTGCGACATGGGCGCACAAGCGCGCGGTGATGGCGTCTTCCTGCGCCGAGTTGAAGTAGCAATAGATCTCGCAGCCCGCCGAATGGTATGGCAACACGCCTTCGAGGAAAAACCCCACCGGATGTTCGCGAAAATCGGCCGACACGTAACCGATGCGCAACGGGCGCGATGGATCCCGTGAATTGCCGTGCGGGGCATGATTCATGTAACGCGCCGCATGACGTTCTGCCCATTCGACATGGCGCGCATGGATCTGCTGCGCGTCGTAATCATCGCAGTAATTCATGCAGAACAGGATGTTGCCGTGCGCATCGGCGAATGCCGGGTCAAAACGGAGCGCCTGCTCGAAACTGGCGATCGCTTCGGCATGCTTGCCCTGCTCCTTCTGCGCATTACCGATGTTGTAGTAACTCACCGCGCAGTCAGGCTTGCTGGCAAGCGCCTGGCGACTGTGTGCGATCGCCGCATCGAAATCGCGCAACTCGTAGCACACCACACCCAGGTTGATGCGCGTGGAATAGAGCGAGCCCCCTGCACCGCCGAGCGCGACCACCTGCTCGTAATGCTTGCGCGCCTCCGGCAACTGGCGCAATGACTGGTACAGCACGCCCGCGCTGTAATGCGCATCGCCGCTGAACGGCTCCGCCGCCAGCCAGCGCTCCTGATAGGGCAACGCCTCCTGCTGACGCTCCAGCCGGTGCAGTAGCGCAACGAGGTTGGCCAGCGCCATCGGCAGATCGGGCCGGATCTCCAGCGCCGCCTTGAATGCGGCGACCGCCTGTTCATGCTTGCCTTGCTGCATGCAGGCAAGCCCCAGATAAGCCTGCGCATCCAGCGAACGGGGATTGAGGCGTGCCGCCTGCGCGAAAGCCTGCTCGGCGTCGGCATGAAGGTTCTGCATGCCGCACACCTGCCCGAGCATCAGCCAGGCCGGGACGCTGGCGCGTGCCTTGGCGATGACTTTGCGCAAGATTTTCTGCGCGTCGGGCAAGGCTCCGGCGCGCATGTATTGCTCGGCCAGCGCGAGTTGTTGCTGGATCTTGTCGCTCATGGGGTGGTAAAAATACGGAATCTTTCAGTGGCGAGCATCTTAGCCGCTCGCCATAAGGCTGTCGAACTGATGGCCTGCGCGGCACCATCGATACATCGCTCCACAGATGCGCTGCGCTTAGCTGAACTCCTTGACGATGTGCTGCTGGCGGCGGCTGATCGCGAGCAGCTCATCCAGGCCTTTCAGCTTGACCATCCAGCCGGCGCTCTCGGCATTATCGTCGCCGCCTTTTTCGAATCCCTCGATCGCCTCCTTGGCCACCAGGCAGTTGCGGTGTATGCGCACAAAGCGCGTTGCAAACTCCTTCTCCAGCGCATTCAGCGACTCCTCGATCAGATATTCGCGTTCCGCGGTGCGCACCGTGATGTATTTCAATTCGGCGCGCAGGAACAGCACCTGCTCGATGGGCACCAGATGGATCTTGCCGCGCTCGTGGATGGACAGGTTCTTGCGCGGTTCGGGCAGCAACTCGCGCAACACTTCGGTCTGTATCGGCACGGCCTGGCGCGCCCGCGTGAGCGCGTCGAACAAGCGGCCTAGCCTGATCGGCTTCAGCAGGTAATCGATCGCATGCAGCTCGAATGCCTTGATCGCATAGCTGTCGTAAGCGGTGGTAAACACGATCACCGGCGGCTTGGGCAACTTCTGCAGATGCTGCGCCAGCTCGATGCCATCCATCTGCGGCATGCGTATGTCCAGCAGCACCACATCGGCAGGCGTCACCATCAGCTTGTCCAGCGCCTCCTGGCCATTACCCGCCTCGCCGACGACTTCCAGGGCCAGTTGCTCGCCGCAATCGCTCAACAGATCGCGCAACCGGTTGCGCGCCGGCAACTCATCGTCGACGATAAACACCCGCAATGCCAGTTCCACGGTATTCACACTCTCTCCTTCATATAAGGCAGGCTGATCTCCACCCGATAGACATCCTTCCCGCTTTCGACCTGATAGCGCGCCTCAACATCGAACAGCAACTCGAGCCGTTCGCGGATATTCTGCAATGCCATCTTGTTGCCTGAATGCGCCGCATCGCCCGCGCGCGGCGCACGCGGATTTTCCACGGTGACATGCAATTCATCGCCGCCGAGGCGCACTGCGATACGGATCGCGCCGCCCTGCGGCAACGGTTCGATTCCGTGGTATACCGCATTCTCCAGCAGCGGCTGCAACAGCAACGGCGGGATCAGCGCATCGCCGGGAATATCCTGCACTTGCCAGTCCACCGCCAGACGCTCCCCGAGGCGTAATTGCTCCAGCGCGAGATACTGCCTGCACAACTGGATTTCCTCGCGCAACGGCACTAGGTCTTCGGCGTCCGCCATCGCCATGCGGAACAGGTCCGCCATGTCCTCCAGCGCGGTCTCGGCCTGTTTCGGCCGGGAACGCACAATCGCCAGCACCGCATTGATCGTGTTGAACAGGAAGTGCGGCCGGATACGCGCGCGCAGCACCTGCAGTCGCGCCTCATGCAACGCGTAGGACAACACCTGCGAACGCCAGCGGAAATACGCCAGCAACAGCATGCTCGCAATGATGCTCAACAGACCATAGCGCAACTCGGTGAAATAATATTCATCCCGGCCCGGCGGCTGGTATAGCTCGCCCCCCAGATCATAGATCATCAGCGTCAGCGCCAGCACCAGGCCGGTAACCGCGAGCACCCCACGCCAGTAGGGCAACCGCTCCAACCGGGGTTGCACGAACCACAGGCACAATAGGCTGGCGAGGAGGATGGGCGCCAGCAGCGCGGCGATCTGCAGCAGGTGCAGCGGGACATCCTGCCAGCTCGCCGCCTGCATGACCGCCTGCAGCAGCGCCAGGCCGTTGATCGCCAGCAGAATGCGCAGCGTCACCCCGAGATTGCGGAAGTTGGGCAGCATATCGTGGCGGGTATTTTGTTTTATACTGCGCGCCTTATTCATGGCTGAACGATTTCAAGTTTTTCACGCCCCATTCTGGTACAAAACATGGCAAGCATACAAGACAAAGATACCTGGTCAGGACGATTCGCGGAACCCGTCGCGGAATTGGTCAAGCGCTACACCGCGTCGGTCGGCTTCGACCACAAGCTTGCGATGTTCGATATTCAGGGCTCGCTGGCGCATGCCCGCATGCTGGCGGCCTGCGGCATCATCGACGGGCAGGATTTCAGCGACATCCAGCGCGGCCTGGCGCAGATCGAGAACGAGATCCTCAGCGGCGAATTCAACTGGTCGCTGGACCTGGAAGACGTGCACCTCAACATCGAGAAACGGCTCACCACGCTGGTCGGCGATGCCGGCAAGCGATTGCACACCGGACGGTCGCGCAACGACCAGGTGGCTACCGATGTGCGCCTGTATCTGCGCAGCGCGATCGACGAATTGCTCGAGCTGATCAAGGCACTGCAGCTTGCCCTGCTCGACCTCGCCGGCCAGCACACGCACACCATCATGCCCGGCTTCACCCATCTGCAGGTCGCCCAGCCGGTCAGCTTCGCCCACCACCTGATGGCCTACTTCGAGATGCTCAAGCGCGATGCGGAACGCCTGCGCGATGCGCGCCGCCGCGTCAACCGCCTGCCGCTGGGCGCGGCCGCACTGGCCGGCACCAGCTACCCGATCAAGCGGGAGATGGTGGCCGAGCTGCTGGGCTTTGACGAAGTATGCGCGAATTCGCTGGACGCGGTGTCGGATCGCGACTTCGCGATCGAATTCACCGCCTGCGCATCGCTGATCATGACCCATCTGTCGCGCTTTTCCGAGGAACTGATCCTGTGGATGAGTCCGCGCTTCGGCTTCATCGACATCGCCGACCGCTTCTGCACCGGATCGAGCATCATGCCGCAGAAGAAGAACCCCGACGTGCCGGAGCTGGTGCGCGGCAAAACCGGACGCGTGAACGGCCACTTGGTCGCACTGCTGACGCTGATGAAAGGCCAGCCGCTGGCCTACAACAAGGACAATCAGGAAGACAAGGAACCGCTGTTCGACACCGTGGACACGTTGACCCAGACGCTGCGCATCTACGCCGACATGATCGCCGGCATCAAGGTCAAGCCCGAGGCGATGCGCAACGCGGCCTTGCAGGGCTATGCCACCGCCACCGACTTGGCCGATTATCTGGTCAAGAAAGGCCTGCCGTTCCGCGACGCACACGAAGCCGTCGCGCTCGCGGTACGCTTCGCCGAGCAGCGCGGCTGCGACCTGAGCGACATCCCGCTGGCCGAACTACAGCAGTTCTCCACGCTGATCGGGGACGATGTCTATCAGGTGCTGTCGCTGGAAGGCTCGCTGGCCAGCCGCAACCACACCGGCGGCACCGCGCCGAATCAGGTTGAGGGGGCGATTGCGCGGGCCCGGAACAGCCTGTAGGTCGCGCAAAGCGCTGCCCCCTTAAACCCGCACCCGAATTGCGGGCAAAAAAATGGGCAATCTCGCGATTGCCCGAATTAGGAGGAGAGCATTATGACGAGCGGATTACCTCCAACCCATCGTTCAAACACTCAGGCCGCATCATAAGCACTCAGGCGAGATATAACCATATGCCGAATTATCTAGATAATTCGGCATATGGCAATCAGTCGGAAATTATGCTTAGCCCTGCAGCAACTGCTTCAGTTCGCCGCTCTGGTACATCTCGGTCATGATGTCGGAACCGCCGACGAACTCACCCTTGATGTACAACTGCGGAATGGTCGGCCAGTTGGCATAGTCCTTGATGCCCTGGCGAATCTCGGGATCCTGCAACACATCCACCGAAAAGAATTGTTTCACGCCCAGCGCATTGAGGATGCGCACCGCATTCGCGGAGAAGCCGCACTGCGGCATCTGTGGATTGCCTTTCATGTACAAGACCACCGGATGAGTGGCCACTTGCTCCTGAATACGCTTTTGTACGTCTGTGCTCATCGTGTTTTACCTGAATTTAATGGTCGGGAATTCTATAGTCGCCGACAAAGCGGCGTCAACCGTGAGCGGGAGAGGGGTATTTGATATACGTGCCGAATACGCGCACTACGTCATACAATGCGCAATAGACAGCGCAACCAACAAGGAACACGATGGAATCCTCAGCCTCACTGGAACTCGCCAAACACGCCCTGCTGATGTTCGGCATCATCCTCGCCGTGGGCACTTGCTCCGGCCTGATCGCCCGTCTGGCCAAGGTTCCCGACGTGGTGGTGTTCCTGCTGGTGGGCATGCTGATCGGCCCCGGCGTACTGGGATGGGTCGACATCAAGGCCGATTCCGCGATCAACCAGCTGATCCTGATCTTCGGCTCCAGCTACATCCTGTTCGACGGCGGCGCGTCGATCCGCGTCAAGGTGCTGAAAGAGGTGTGGATCACCATCGTGGTGATCGCCACCGTCGGCGTGCTGATCACCGCCGCGATCACCGGCATCGCAGCCTGGTATTTCCTCGGCGTGCCGTTCATCGTCGCACTGCTGCTCGGCGCAACGCTCGCCTCCACCGACCCGGCCACACTGGTGCCGGTGTTCAAGCAGGTGCGCATCAAGGAGCGCGTCGCCCAGACGGTGATGAGCGAATCCGCGTTCAACGACGCGATGGGCGCGATCCTGACGTTCACCGTGCTCGGCATCGCGATGGGATCGGGCGAATTCTCGGTGGGTGACGCGCTGCTGGACCTGCTCAAGCAATCGCTGCTGGGCATCGTGATCGGCGGCATCCTGGGTTATCTCGCCGCGGTATTCATCGCACATGAAAAACTCGGCTTCCTCGCCGAATTCGCGCCGGTGGTGACGCTGATGGCGGTGATCGCCGCCTACATGGCCGCGGACGGCCTGCATGCCAGCGGCTTCATGGCGGTATTCGTGTTCGGCATCATGCTCGGCAATCAGGAATCGCTGGGCTTCCGGCTCACCGCACAGGAAGGCAATCAGCTGGAGGAATATGTGCTGACCACCGCCTTCATCATGCGCATGTTCATCTTCATCCTGCTCGGCGCACAGGTGGACTTTGGCCTGATGAACCAATACCTGCTCGGCGGTGTCGCGGTCGTCGTGGTGTTCATGCTGCTGGCGCGGCCTTTGACGGTGTTCCTGTGCGCGCTGCCCGACCGCCGCGCCAAGTGGAGCCTCAACGAGCTGCTGTTCATGTGCTGGACGCGCGAGACCGGCGTGATCCCCGGTGCGCTCGCCGGCATGCTGGTCGGCATGAAAGCCCCCGGCGCGCAGATCATCGCCTCGGTGACCTTCATCGCGATCCTGATGACCATCCTGATCCAGGCCACGACCACCCAATGGCTGGCCAGGAAGCTGGGGTTGCTGGCAGATCAGCAATAACTCACCGCTCCTAAATACGGCGTATGATTCCAAATGCTGAACAAGTCTATTTTGTCGTTCCCGCGAAAGCGGGAACCCGGCCCATTCAACAAGCTGGATGGCCGTCCCTCGACACTCACCGCAAGCGGTTCGTTTTCCCGTTTTCGCGGGATAACCAGCGACTGGTCGGCTTGCCGGCTTAGTCGAATGGCTAGTGGTTTCATCAATGACGATTTAATCGGCGCTTCCTGAGTGCAATCTTTTCTTGAATACAACACTGGATCATTCACGCGACGAGGCCTCCCAATGAAAGTCTGCACCACCAATAGAAAACGGACCTCCGAAGAGGTCCGTTTTGTTTTTCCGGTTTATCGGTTTCCCTTGCGAGGATACCTTAAACCGGCGTGCTAAACGTCGGCTGGCGAACCAGCCTCTCGATTAGAACGAGTGCTTCATACCAACGGAGAATGCGCTTGGCTTCTGGCCTGCAACACCAGCAACGGCACCGGTCACGCCGGTCACGCCGGTCGTCAGACCATAGGCAGCAGCAGCGCTGTTGCTCAACTGTGTGTACAGTGCGTACACGGTGGTGCGCTTGCTCAGGCTGTGGTCATAGCCGACGGAGATCTGCTTCGCATCTGCAGCGGCGGCGCCAGTAGGATTGCCCGCCTTGGTGTAAGCCAGCTTGACTGCGTCGTTGCCGAAGCTGTACTTGCCGGACAGGTACCAGTTGGTCTGCTTGGTCTGCACGCCAGTAACAGTATTGGTAGTCTTTTCATAGATCGCGTTCACGTTGATCGCGTCCATGGTGTAACCGCCGCCAATCTTCCATGCATCAGCCTTGTCGCCAACAGCCAGAGCAGGCAGAGAAGCGTTGCTTCCATTACCGCCCTTGATAGTCTGGTAAGCAAATGCGCCGTTGATGCCGGCATTGTCGTACATCGCAGCCAAGGAGTAAGCGGAACCCTTGGTATGAGCAGCAGTAGTCACGCCTTCAGCATTGGCAACGTAAGCAGCAGCAACGCTAAAACCGCTCATTGCTGGGCTCATGTAGGCGACCACGTCGGTTGCACGAGTATCATGCACGCCAGCCGCACCCATCAGACTGCGGTTGTCGGCGATGTTGTCGGCGAACTGGTCGAAACCGCGAGTTGCCAGCTTGTATGGGGTGTCGTGACGACCCAGGATTACCTTGCCCATGCTGTCGCTAGCCAGGCCGGCGAAAGTGTTGCGGCCACCCAATGCATTACCTGCAGCTGCAGTACCGTCGATGTTGACCAGCGACTCGATCTGCCAGATTGCGTTCAGGCCATTGCCCAGGTCTTCGGAACCCTTCAGGCCGATGCGGGAGATGTTGCTCGATACCTTGTTGGCGCTGGTGCCAGCGGAACCGTTCTTGGTCATGTCGTAGGACACGTTAGCCTGACCGTAAACAGTCACGTTGGCGGTGTCAGCCAATGCCATTGCTGGCGCGGAGATAGCAGCGGCGATAGCCAGTGCAATGATCTTCTTTTGCATATTCAAAAACTCCCTCAATGATTTAGTTACGCCGACGGCCCGTGCCGCCGACCCAATTAAACTCCCCAGTACGGAGAATTCAGGGTGCGATTATCCATGACTGCGCACAACACACAAGGAAACTCGGCAAATGTGTCGCTTTTTTGCAACACGCCGCGCTTGTTCATCGGACCGTGACTATCCATCAACACCATGTAGGAGCGGCTTACCCTGAGGGTCAAAAAAGCCGCGAAGGATATGCTGCCGAACAAGAACTTTGCGGCTGAAGCCGCTCCCACAAACAATCATCGCAGTACGCTTTATTGATCCGGCACCTATAAAGTAGCACGTCATACCCGCGAAGGCGGGTATCCAGTGGCGCGCAAAGCGCGCCGTTGTTTGTTTTGCTAGATTCCGGGTCAAGCCCGGAATGACGAAAGCAATACTGTTTACGTGCCGGATCTATAAGTTACCGCCCACCCCCAGTCGCACAGGACAAGAAACATGGCCACTGCGCCCCTGTGCTATGCTCCGCGCGGTTGTTTCAATGATGGCTGGTATGAGATTCGTCGTTTATTTATTGTTGTTCGCGGCTCCATTACTGGCCGCGCCTGCCCGCGCGGATCAGGATGCCGATTTTATCGCGGCCCAGGCGGCATTCCGGGCAGGCGATGCGGCCAAGCTGGCACGTTATGCGCAATCGCTCAAGGCCAGCCCGCTGGAAGTGTATGTGCGCTATTACCAGTTGCGCCTGGACCTGGAAAACGCCGATGTCGCCGCGGTGCGCGCCTTCCTGAGCCGCCCGGAAGACACGCCGATGATAGACCGCCTGCGCGGCGAGTGGCTGAAGCTGCTGGCCAGCCGCCAGCAATGGGATTGGTTCGATGCCGAATATCCGCGCCTGATCAACGAAGACACCGAGCTGGCCTGCTATGCACTGCAGTCGCGGCGACGCAAGGATGAGCCGGCCGCACTGCGCGAGGTGCGCTGGCTGTGGTTGAGCGGCAAGTCGCAGCCGGAAAGCTGCGGGGTGCTGTTCGATGCGGCGATCGGCGCCGGCCTGATCGGTCCCCAGGACATCAGCCAGCGGCTGCGCCTGACGCTGGAGGCCGGCAATGTATCGCTGGCCAAGCAACTGGCGGAACGGCTCGGCGGTGAAGCAGCCGTCTCGGCCACGGCCCTGACCAGCGCGGCGGCGGATGCCGACCGCTACCTGGAAAAGCTGGAGACACACCAGCATCATTCCCGCGCCGCCGCAAAACCCCGCCAGGGCGCCGACACGGCAGAGCCCGACTGGGGCGAGGGGCAGCGCATGGTCGCGCTGTTCGCGCTGCAACGCCTGGCCAAGCAATCACCCGATCTGGCGCTGGCGCGCTGGGAAAATCTCTCCGGCCATTTCAGCCCGGCCGAACAGCATTATTACTACGGCTGGCTGGCCTACGAAGCGGCGCGCAAGCTGGATGGTCGCGCGTTGCAGTGGTTCAGGGCGGCGGCCGATGCGCCGCTCAACGAGCAACAGGCAGCCTGGCGGGTGCGCGCCGCGCTGCGCGCCCAGGACTGGCCCGAGGTGCTGGCCAGCATCGGTTTGATGAGCGAGCAACAGCAGCGCGACCCGGCCTGGCAATACTGGAAGGCCCGCGCATTGCTGGTAGCGGGCAAACCCGATGAAGCCCGCGCGCTGCTGACACCGCTGAGCGGCCAATACACGTTCTACGGCCAATTGGCCGCCGAAGAGCTGGCCGCCGCCACGCTGCCCGGCACGCTGCCCAAACTCACGACCGGCATCGCGCCGCCGGATTACAAACCCCGCCCACAGGACATCAACACGATGCTGGAGCTGCCCGGCATCCAGCGCACGCTGGCGTTATACCGGATGGAGATGCGCGGAGAAGCCATCAAGGAATGGGCATGGACGCTGCGCAACTTCAACGATCAGGAGCTGCTCACCGCCGCCGAGATCGCGCGGCGCAACGAAATGTACGACCGCGCGATCAATGCCGCCGACCGCACCGTCAACCTGCACGATTTCAGCCTGCGCTACCTGGCGCCTTATCGCGATGCGCTGCAGGCCCACATCCGCGAACACGGCCTTGAGGAAGCCTGGGTATACGGGCTGATGCGCCAGGAAAGCCGCTTCGTCACGGCCGCCAAATCCGATGTCGGCGCGGCCGGGCTGATGCAGATCATGCCCGCGACCGCCCGCTGGGTGGCCAAGAAGCTGGGATTGAAGAGCTATCGCAACGAACTGATCCGGCAGCTCGACACCAATCTGAGGCTCGGCACCTATTACATGAAGACCGTGCTGTCGTGGTTCGACGACAGTCCGGTGCTGGCTTCGGCGGCATACAATGCCGGACCGGGCCGCGCGCGGCAATGGCGCGGCGAACAACCTCTGGAAGGGGCAATCTACGCCGAGACCATCCCGTTCGACGAGACCCGCGACTACGTAAAGAAGGTGATGAGCAACACGATGTATTACGCCCGACAATTCAACGCGCCGGCTCGCCCGCTCAAGCAGCGCATGGGCATCATCGCGCCGAAGAACCCCGCCAACCAGCAGGCGATTCACGATGAGAAGTGAGCCGAAAATCTATTGCGTCGGCGGCGCGGTGCGCGACCGGCTGCTCGGCCTGCCGGTGCAGGACCACGACTGGGTCGTGGTGGGCAGCACGCCCGAGGCGATGGTGGCGCAAGGCTTCCAGCCGGTGGGCAGGGACTTCCCGGTGTTCCTGCATCCGGAGACCCATGAGGAATATGCGCTGGCGCGCACCGAACGCAAGACCGCCCTGGGTTATCAGGGCTTCAGCGTGTACGCCGCGCCGGATGTCACGCTGGAGCAGGACCTGCTGCGCCGCGACTTCACGATCAACGCGATCGCCCAGGATGCCGACGGCAAGCTGATCGATCCGCACGGCGGCCAGACCGATCTGAAGGCAGGCATATTGCGCCATGTCAGCGCGGCATTCAGCGAAGACCCGGTGCGCATCCTGCGCGCGGCGCGTTTCGCGGCGCGCTTCGGTTTCAGCATCGCGCCCGACACCCTGAAGCTGATGCGCGACATGGTGGGCAACGGCGAGGTGGATGCGCTGGTGGCGGAACGGGTGTGGCAGGAACTGGCGCGCGGGCTGATGGAAAAACGGCCCTCGCGCTTCTTCGCGACGCTGCGCGACTGCGGCGCGCTGAAAAAAATCCTGCCGGAAGTGGATGCGCTGTTCGGTGTGCCACAGCCGGAAAAACATCATCCCGAGATCGACTGCGGGATTCATCTGATGCTGGTGCTGGACGATACGGCACTGAACGACTACGCGCTGGAGGTGCGCTATGCCGCACTCTGCCACGACCTCGGCAAGGGCAACACGCCCGCGGACATGCTGCCGCGCCACATCGGCCACGAGCGGCGCAGCGTGGAGCTGACCAAAAAACTCAGCGAGCGCTTGCGCGCCAGCAGCGAATGCCGCGACCTGGCCCTGCTCGCGGCGCGCTATCACGGCGACATCCATCGCGCCCAGGAGCTGCGCGCCGAGACCGTCATCCGGCTGTTCCAGTCGGCCGATGCATGGCGCAGGCCGGAACGCTTCGGCCAGCTGTTGCAAGCCTGCGCCTCAGATGCGCGCGGGCGCACCGGTCACGAACAGGACGCCTATCCGCAGGCCGATTACCTGTTGCATCTGCTGGCCGTGGCACGTACAGTAGACGCTGGCGCAATCGCCCGGCAACAGCCGGACAGCGCGGCCATCCAGACTGCAGTGCAACAGGCGCGCATCGGCGCAATCGAGCCGCACATCCATCGACAACGCGCTCAACCAGGATGAAAGGAAGGACCATGAACAAATGGATTTTGCCCCTGTTTTGCATATCGCTGCTTTGCCTGGGCATGACCCTTCCCTGCCTGGCCTGGGCCAGCCAGAAAAACACCCCCGACAAGCCCGCCAAAACCAGCGCCAAGCTGGATCAGATGTTCAACGGCGTCGATAGCGACGACGACGGCAAACTGTCGCTGCAAGAGACCGAACAGAAAGCGCCGGGACTGGCCGCGAACTTCGAACAGATCGACACGGACCACGATGGCGGCCTGACCAAGCAGGAGATCACCGCGTTCTCGCAACTCGTCGAAAAGAACCGCCGCGAATTCAGCCGGCGCCTGCAACTCGCCGACCGCAACAAGAACGGCAAACTATCCAGGGAAGAAAGCAAGTCCCTGCCTGCGCTCGCCGAGCATTTCGAGGAAATCGACAGCGATCACGACCAGCAACTGGTGATCAAGG